>RXJZ01000252.1 GCA_003963025.1 Flavobacteriaceae bacterium | reverse complement strand
CAAACAATCTCGTTTCATAGAGCAAATTATGGTAATTGGTGATGGCGAAAAAATGCCAGCCGCTTTTATTCAACCTAATTTCGAATTTGTTAGAGAATGGGCACATCGCCATCATGATTTAAATGTTGGAGCTTCTAATGAAGAATTGTGCGCTAATTCAAAAGTTATTGAGAGAATTCAAGAAGAAATCGATAACTGTAATGAAAAATTTGGTAACTGGGAAAAAGTAAAACGTTTTGAACTTACACCAGATATTTGGTCTATCGATGCAGGTCACTTAACACCAACTATGAAATTAAGACGTAAGATTATCAAAGAAAGATATTCTGATTTATATCAAAAGATATATGGATAATTTTTTTAAAGCCCACTATTTGTGGGCTTTACTTTATATAAATGTTAAATTTTACAAAAAACATAAAAAATACTATGCATGCATAGTATTTTTTTTTTATATTTGAAAAAGTTTTGATTATATACTATATGAAAGATAAAACGATAGATTATGCATTACGTACAACTTGGCAAGCGGTTGCCCGAATGTATAATGAAGAAGCCGCAAAATATGGTGCTACTATGGCAACAGGTTTTGCTTTGTTAAGTATTGATAGAGAAAAAGGCTCTCCTTCTACGACGTTAGGTCCTAAAATGGGAATGGAAGCAACAAGCTTAACAAGAACCTTAAAATCAATGGAAGAACGAGGTTTGATTACTCGCAAAAAAAACCCAACCGATGGTAGAGGTGTAATCATACAATTAACAAAAGAAGGGAAAGAAAAAAGAGAACTTTCTAAAGAAACTGTACTTCGTTTTAATGAAGCAGTAAAACAACATGTAAGTGAAGAAAAATTACAACACTTTATGGAAGTTGCTGAAATAATAAACGAATTAATTACCGACAAAAAAATCTATAACGACAAATAAAACAAACCTATTAACAACATGAAACGTAATATTAAAAAAGTTGCTGTTATTGGTTCCGGAATTATGGGAAGTGGTATCGCTTGCCATTTTGCTAATATTGGGGTTGAAGTCTTATTATTAGACATTGCTCCAAACGAACTAACCGAAGCCGAACAGAAAAAAGGACTAACTCTCGAAAGTAAAGCCGTTAGAAACCGATTAGTGAATGATCATTTAGCTAACGCTTTAAAATCGAAGCCCTCTCCTATTTATCACCCAAGTTTTGCTTCAAGAATTACCACAGGCAATACTACTGATGATATGTCTAAAATTGCAACAGCAGATTGGATTATCGAAGTAGTTGTTGAACGTTTAGACATCAAGAAAATTGTTTTTGAACAAGTTGACAAATATAGAAAACCAGGAACTTTAGTTACTTCAAATACTTCTGGTATTCCTATTCAATTTATGAGCGAAGGAAGAAGCGAAGATTTTCAACAACATTTTTGTGGAACGCACTTCTTTAACCCTGCGCGTTACTTGAAATTATTTGAAATTATTCCTGGTCCAAAAACTTCTCAAGATGTATTAGATTTCTTGAATGGTTATGGTGAAAAATTCTTAGGAAAAACTTCTGTTGTAGCAAAAGATACTCCAGCTTTTATTGGAAATAGAATCGGAATCTTCGGAATTCAAAGTTTATTCCACCAAGTAAAAGAAATGGGATTAACAGTTGAAGAAGTAGATAAATTAACGGGACCTGTAATTGGTCGTCCAAAATCAGCAACTTTTAGAACGGTTGATGTAGTAGGTTTAGATACTTTAGTTCATGTGGCGAACGGAATTTATGAAAATTGTCCAAACGACGAAGCGCATGAATTATTTAAACTTCCTGAATTTGTTAAAAAAATGATGGAAAACAAATGGTTAGGAAGTAAAACTGGTCAAGGTTTCTACAAAAAAGAAGGAAAAGACATTCTAACTTTAGATTTAGATACATTAGAATACAGAGCCAATAAAAAAGCTTCTTTCGCAACTTTAGAATTAACCAAAACGATTGAAAAACCAATCGACAGATTCAAAGTTTTAGTTACTGGAAAAGACAAAGCAGGAGATTTCTACAGAAAAAACTTCGCTTCAATGTTCCAATACTGTTCGAACAGAATTCCTGAAATCACTGACGCTTTATACAAAATTGACGATGCAATGAAAGCAGGATTCGGTTGGGAAAACGGTCCATTCGAAATTTGGGATGCTATCGGAGTGGAAAAAGGAATCGAATTAATGAAAGCAGAAGGATATCAACCTGCTTCTTGGGTAACGGATATGTTAGCTTCTGGAAATACTTCTTTCTATTCGATTAAAGATGGAGCAACACACTTCTACTCTATCACGAACAAAAAAGTAGAGAAAGTTCCTGGTCAGGATGCTTTCATTATCTTAAATAACATTCGCGAAAGCAAAAAAATATGGAACAACAGCGATGCAATCATTACCGATTTAGGCGATGGTATCATCAATTTAGAATTTACTTCAAAAATGAATTCTATTGGAGCTGGTGTTTTACAAGGAATCAACAAAGCCATCGATATTGCTGAGAAAGATTACAACGGTTTAGTAATTGGTAATCAAGGTGCTAATTTCTCTGTTGGAGCAAATTTAGGAATGATTTTCATGATGGCTGTCGAGCAAGAATATGACGAATTAAACATGGCCATTAAAATGTTCCAAGACACAATGTTGCGTTGTCGTTATTCTGCAATTCCAGTTATCGCTGCACCTCACGGAATGACTTTAGGTGGTGGTTGCGAATTAACTATGCACGCAGACAGAGCAGTTGCCGCTGCAGAAACTTACATCGGATTAGTAGAATTTGGTGTTGGAGTAATTCCTGGTGGTGGTGGTTCTAAAGAAATGGCTTTGAGAGCATCTGATTTATTCCGTAAAAATGATGTGGAATTAAATGTGCTTCAAGAATATTTCTTAACTGTGGGAATGGCAAAAGTAGCTACTTCAGCTTACGAAGGTTTTGATACTGGCGTTTTACAAAAAGGAAGAGATATCGTAGTTGTAAATAAAGACCGTCAAATTGCAACAGCTAAACAAGTAGCATTACAAATGGCTGAACAAGGTTACACGCAACCTGTAAGAAGACAAGATATCAAAGTTTTAGGGAAACAAGCTTTAGGTATGTTCTTAGTAGGAACTGACCAAATGGAAGCGGGTAAATATATTTCTGAACACGATAAAAAAATCGCTAATAAATTAGCTTATGTAATGGCTGGTGGTGATTTATCAGAGGCAACTTTAGTTTCTGAACAATATTTATTGGATTTAGAAAGAGAAGCATTTTTATCATTAACTGGAGAAAGAAAATCTTTAGAGAGAATTCAGTACATGTTAACCAAAGGGAAACCATTACGTAATTAGTATAAAGTAATAAGAATTAAGTATTAAGACCTATGCATAATTTTGAAAAATTAAAGATTTGGCAAAAAGCAATGGATGTCGCTGTTGAAGTTTACAAAGTTTCACTTTTGCTCCCTGTAGATGAAAAATTTAATCTAATTCATCAAATTAAGAAATGTGCCGTTTCTATTCCTTCAAATATTGCAGAAGGTTCTGGAAGAAATTCAAATAAAGAGTTTATTCAATTTTTAGGAATTGCAAATGGCTCTACATTTGAACTTATAACACAACTAATTTTAGCAAAACGATTAAGTTTAGTTAATGAAGATATTATTCAACCAATCATAAATCAATTAGTTGAAATTAGTAACATGAGTTTTTCATTTCAAAAATCTCTTAAAGAAAATTAATATAACGATTGGTAAGTCTTAATACTTAATACTCCAATCTTAATACAAATAAATATGAGAACAGCATATATAGTAAAAGGATATAGAACAGCAGTTGGAAAAGCTCCAAAAGGCTTATTCCGATTCAAAAGACCTGACGAATTAGCAGCAGAAACCATCGAACACATGATGAAAGAGTTGCCTGATTTCGACAAAACACGTATTGATGACGTGATGGTAGGAAATGCCATGCCAGAAGCTGAACAAGGTTTGAACGTTGGTCGTTTAATTTCTTTAATGGGATTAAAAATTACCGATGTTCCTGGAGTTACAGTAAATAGATATTGTGCTTCTGGAGTTGAAACTATCGCAATGGCAACGGCTAAAATTCAATCCGGAATGGCAGATTGTATCATTGCTGGTGGTGCAGAAAGTATGAGTTACATTCCAATGGGAGGTTACAAACCAACACCAGATTACAAAGTTGCCGCAGCTGGTCACGAAGATTATTACTGGGGAATGGGTTTAACGGCTGAAGCTGTTGCAAAACAATTTAACGTTTCTCGTGCTGACCAAGATGAATTTGCTTATCAATCGCATTTAAAAGCTTTAAAAGCTCAGGCAGAAGGTAAATTCGATAAACAAATTGCTCCTATTACAGTAGAACAAACGTTTATCAATGAAAATGGCAAAAAAGAAACAAAATCTTATGTAGTAAATAAAGACGAAGGTCCAAGAGCGGGAACTTCAGTTGAAGCTTTAGCTGGATTACGTCCTGTATTCGCTGCTGATGGCTCGGTTACCGCTGGAAATTCTTCTCAAATGAGTGATGGTGCAGCTTTCGTTTTAATCATGAGCGAAGAAATGGTGAAAGAATTAAACTTGGAACCAATAGCAAGAATGGTAAGCTACGCTGCCTCAGGTGTAGAACCAAGAATCATGGGAATTGGACCAGTTACCGCTATTCCAAAAGCTTTAAAACAGGCGGGATTAAAACAAGACCAAATCGATTTAATTGAGTTAAACGAAGCTTTCGCAGCACAATCATTAGCAGTTGTGAGAGAACTTGGTTTAAATCCTGAAATCGTAAACGTAAACGGTGGAGCTATCGCCTTAGGTCACCCACTAGGTTGTACTGGTGCTAAACTATCAGTTCAATTGTTTGACGAAATGCGCCTGAGAAACAGCAAATACGGAATTGTTTCAATGTGTGTTGGAACAGGTCAAGGTGCTGCTGGAATTTTCGAATTTTTAAAATAAAACCATAAAACTTATAAAGTTATGTCAGATATCATCAGAGGAGGACAATTCCTTGTAAAAGAAACAAAATGCGAAGACATCTTCACACCAGAAGACTTCAATGAAGAACAAATTATGATGCGTGATTCGGTAATCGAATTCGTAGACAAAGAATTATGGCCAAACAAAGAGCGCTTTGAAAAGAAAGATTATGCACTTACTGAAGAAGTAATGCGTAAAGCTGGAGAACTTGGTTATTTAAGCGTTGCAGTTCCTGCTGCTTACGGTGGTATGGAAATGGGATTCATCAATACTGTTTTAGTATGTGACTACATTTCTGGAGCAACGGGTTCATTTTCAACAGCTTTTGGAGCGCATACTGGAATTGGAACTATGCCAATTACTTTATACGGAACGGAAGAACAAAAACAAAAATATGTACCAAAATTAGCTTCTGGCGAATGGTTTGGTGCTTACTGTTTAACTGAACCAGGAGCAGGATCTGATGCAAATTCAGGAAAAACAAAAGCCGTTCTTTCAGAGGATGGAACACACTATAAAATTACAGGTGGAAAAATGTGGATTTCAAATGCTGGATTCTGTAATTTATTTATCGTATTTGCTCGAATCGAAGATGATAAAAACATCACAGGTTTCATCGTTGAAAATGATCCATCAAACGGAATTTCGTTAGGAGATGAAGAACACAAATTAGGTATTCGCTCTTCTTCTACGCGTCAGGTTTTCTTTAACGAAACTAAAGTTCCTGTAGAAAATATGTTAGCAGGTCGTGGTGAAGGTTTCAAAATTGCGATGAATGCTTTGAATGTTGGGCGTATTAAATTAGCAGCCGCTTGTTTAGAAGCACAAAGAAGAACAATTTCTGGAGCTGTTCAATATGCTAACGAAAGAGTTCAGTTTAAAACGCCTATTTCTAGTTTTGGAGCAATTCAAGCTAAAATTGCTGAAATGGCAACAAATGCTTATGCTGGTGAAAGTGCAACGTACAGAGCAGCTGCAGATATTGAGAACAGAATTAATATTAGAGTAAGCGAAGGAAATTCGCACCAGGAAGCTGAATTAAAAGGAGTTGAAGAATTCGCAATCGAATGTTCCATCTTAAAAGTAGCAGTTTCTGAAGATGTTCAAGCATGTACAGATGAAGGAATTCAAATTTTTGGTGGAATGGGATTCTCAGAAGACGCTCCAATGGAAAGTGCTTGGAGAGATGCTCGTATCGCAAGAATTTACGAAGGAACTAACGAAATCAACAGAATGTTATCAGTTGGTATGTTAGTGAAAAAAGCAATGAAAGGTCATGTTGATTTATTAGGTCCAGCAATGGCTGTGGCTGAAGAATTAATGGGAATTCCATCATTCGATGTTCCAGATTATTCAGAATTATTTGCTGAAGAAAAGGAAATGATTGCTAAATTGAAAAAAGTATTCTTAAT
>RXJZ01000284.1 GCA_003963025.1 Flavobacteriaceae bacterium | reverse complement strand
ACCTCTTGCCCAGTATGAAGTCCAACACCTTTTAGGGAAATTTCGTTAGCGATGGTTTTTTGTTTAACCATGATTATAATATTTATTTTGAATTATTGTTTTTTTAAATTTTCGATATCAGCTACAATTTTTGGTAAATTTCTAAAGTGAACGAAAGACTTTGCATAATCACCATAATTGAACGCTGGGCTTCCTTGTACTACTTCTCCATCACCTAAACTTTTACCAATACCTGATTGCGCTTGAATTTTAACATTATTGCCAATAGTAATATGGCCTACAATTCCTACTTGACCGCCAATCATACAGTTTTTACCTATTTTAGTAGAACCTGCAATTCCGGTTTGTGAAGCAATTACTGTATTTTCGCCAATTTCAACATTGTGAGCTACTTGAATATGATTATCAAGTTTGACTCCTTTTCTTATTATTGTTGAACCTAAAGTAGCTCTATCAATTGTAGAACAAGCTCCGATTTCTACATCATCTTCTATGATAACATTACCTATTTGTGGTACTTTTTTGTAAGTTCCGTCTTCTTGAGGTGCAAATCCAAATCCATCAGAACCTATAATAGTTCCCGAATGAATCGTACAATTATTACCAATTACCGTTTCTGAATAAATTCTTACTCCTGCAAAAAACACACAACCATCACCAATAGTTACATTATCACCAATAAAACTATTAGGATAAATTTTTACATTATTACCAATAACTACATTTTTACCAATATAACAAAAACTACCCAAATATAAATCTGAACCATAAGTAACTCCTTCAGAAATAACAGAAGGTTGCTCAATCCCCGATTTCATCAATTTTACTTGATTGTAATACTCTAAAAGTTGAGAAAAAGCTTTATATGCATCTTCAACTTTTATAAGAGTTGTAGAAATTTCTTGTTCAGGCTCAAAGGTGTTATTAACAATTGTAACTGTTGCTTGAGTAGAATAAATATGATTTATGTATTTGGGATTAGCAAGAAAAGTTAAAGAACCTTCCGTTCCTTCTTCTATTTTAACCAATTTGTAGACTTCCGCTTCTGGATTGCCTACCACTTCGCCTTGTAAAATTCCTGCTATTTGAGCTGCTGTAAACTTCATTTATTTGATTTATTCGATTTAATCACACCACATGAAACCACTTCATCTTGGCAAAAATATAAAATTTAATTAAAATGTTAACGTTCTAACAAGACTTTTGGAAAACAAATAAAATATTTTGTAACTGGTTTTGATAAAGCTTTTAAATGCAATTGGTCAGATGCTTCCACTACATCTTCAATAGTTTTATCCTTTTTCAAAATTCGAATCGGCTCACTTGACTTGCTGTAGGCTTGATTTTTCAACTTGCCTTTGAATACAAAATAATCTGCTTCTTTATCAGAAATACCAGTAATTGAAACATATTTATTTTTTAAAGCTAATAAATTCTCTTTGTTAGGTTTATCATCACTCATTTGAATCTTTAGTAAATCTCGATTCAATATCATTCTACATAGTGATTGTAAGACAAAATCATCATGAAATTGCCAAGCTTTTATCGCCCCCAAAACATCATAATCATCTAAATACGAAAACTTATCCAAGACACTTTTATCGAAATCAGACAAGGAAATTTTGTTTTGCAAAAAGAATTGCAACGGTTCGCTACAAGGTAAAAGAATTCCTTTTTGAGTTAATTCTTTGGCACGTTTTAAAATTTTGGTTAAGATTAATTCCGCAACAACACTGGTTTTGTGCAAATACGCTTGCCAATACATCAATCTTCGAGCAACCAAAAACTTTTCTACTGAGTAAATTCCTTTTTCTTCAATAACCAAATAATCGTCTTGCACATTCATCATTTGAATTAAACGTTCACTGTTGATATTTCCTTCAGCTACACCGCTGTAAAAACTATCGCGTTTTAGATAATCCATTCGGTCCATGTCTAACTGACTTGAGATCAATTGCAACATGAATTTTCTATGATATTCGCCTTTAAAAACTTGAATCGCAAGTGATAATTTCCCATCAAATTCCTTATTCAATTGCTCCATGAACAATAACGATAATTCTTCATGATGCACTTCTTCTACGATACTGTGTTCCATGGCATGACTGTAAGGTCCATGACCAATATCGTGTAACAAAATCGCAATATACAAAGCATTTTCTTCTTCTTCCGAAATAGAAACGCCTTTAAAACGCAAGGTTTGAACCGCTTTTTGCATGATGTGCATACAACCTAACGCATGATGAAAACGTGTGTGATGCGCTCCTGGATAAACCAAATACGACATTCCCATTTGGGAAATTCTTCGTAAACGCTGAAAATAAGGATGCTGAATTAAATCGTAAATTAAACTATTGGGAATGGTAATAAAACCATAAATAGGATCGTTAAATATTTTGAGTTTGTTGGTTTGGCTCACAATTTGATAATTTTAGTAACAAATGTAAGAATTTTTTAGACAAAGTTATTTTATTAAAAAATTTGCTGTTTTTAAATTGATATAATAAAATCTATGATTTTTTTCATAGAATTTACCCGAACCAAATATTATTTGTTCCTTCCATGTTTCAAAATATAAAGAAGCATTTTTGCTGTCTTTAAAATTTAACATACCAACATAAATTATTGAATCATTTTCCGAATCTACATAACCAGAATATTGCCTATTATATTTTTCAAAATACTTTTTAATTTTTGAAGGTTTATTAGATTCAATTTCAAATTTACCTGTTAATTTATATTGTTCACTTATAATCTTTCTGTAGTAAGGATAATTCTTTATAAAAATCTCTTCTGCTCTAATAACCTGATTCAAATTTGGTTTAAAAGCTGTCTGCTTTTCCGAAAATGACAAACTAGAATTATTCTGGTATTTTGTAAATATTATACCTTCACCATTATAATATTTGGGTAACTTAATTATTTCAGGCTTTTCTTGTGTGAAGAAAAAAAGAAATACAAGAGAAAAAACTATCTTCATGTTTTATTTTTTAAGCAAAACAAATATACCATAAATTTTATACAATATTTAATACAAACCTCGTTTAATAAATAGTAACTTGCACACAAATTAAGAAATATGAGTCAGATAAAAATACTTTGGGTTGACGATGAAATTGATTTATTGAAACCCCATATCCTTTTTTTAGAGAAGAAAAATTATAACGTAACCACTTGCAATAACGGACAAGACGCTATCGATTTGTTTGAAGAAAATAACTTCGACATTGTATTTTTAGATGAAAATATGCCCGGTTTGAGTGGTTTGGAAACTTTATCTGAATTAAAAGAAAAGAAATCTTCGGTTCCGGTGATTATGATTACCAAAAGTGAAGAAGAATATATCATGGAAGAAGCTATCGGTTCAAAAATTGCCGATTATTTGATAAAACCCGTAAATCCTAATCAGATTTTATTGAGTTTGAAGAAGAATTTAGATCATTCGCGATTAATTTCTGAAAAAACAACTTTGGATTATCAGAAAGAATTCAGAAAAATTGCGATGGATATGGCAATGGTTCGCACCTATGAAGATTGGGTCGAATTGTACAAAAAACTGCTGTTTTGGGAATTAGAGTTGGAAAACATCGAAGACCAAAGCATGGTAGAAATTTTAGAAAGTCAGAAAACAGAAGCGAATGTGCAATTTGGGAAATTCATCGAACGTAATTACGAAGAGTGGTTCCAACCAAAATCTGACAAACCGATACTTTCTCATGAAATTTTTGGAGAATTAGTAGCGCCAGAAATCCGTAAAAAAGACAAACCTATTTTATTCGTTGTCATTGATAACTTACGTTACGACCAATGGAAAGCCTTTGAAAGCGTGGTAAACAATCACTACAAATTAGAAAAAGAAGTGAGCTACTTCTCTATTCTACCAACGGCAACTCAGTATGCTCGTAATGCAATTTTCTCAGGTTTAACGCCTTTGGAAATGGAAAAGAAATTTCCACAATATTGGAAAAACGATCCTGATGAAGGTGGAAAAAATCTATTCGAAGGCGAATTTTTAACCGAGCAATTAAAGCGTTTAGGATTAAACATCAAGCAAGAATATTATAAGATTACCAATTTTGCTTCGGGAAAAAAATTAGCTGATAATTTCAAATCATTAAAAAACAATGATTTAACTACTATTGTTTACAATTTCGTAGACATGTTATCGCACGCTAAAACTGAAATGGATGTAGTGAAAGAATTAGCTTCAAATGATAAAGCTTATCGTTCATTAACAGCTAGTTGGTTCAAGAATTCTCCGCTTTTGGATATGATTCAACAAGCACAACAACTTGGTTTTAAATTAATTATAACCACCGACCACGGAACTATCAATTGTAAAAATCCCTCGAAAGTTATTGGTGATAAAAACACAAGTTTAAACCTTCGTTACAAAACGGGTAGAAGTTTGACATATGAAGACAAAGACGTTTACGCTGTAAAAGATCCTAAGAAAATTGGATTGCCTGCACTAAACATGAGTAGCTCTTTTATTTTTGCGAAAAACGATTTATTTTTGGCTTATGTAAATAACTACAATCATTATGTGAGTTATTACCGAAATACCTATCAACACGGTGGGATTTCGTTAGAAGAAATGGTGATTCCATTCTTAGTTTTAGAGCCGAGATAATTAAGTAAAATTTGAGTTTATATATGACCGTAATTTACAGTTTAGAAGAAATAAATGCCATTGCAAAACAGATTCTTGCTACATCTTCGTTAAAGAAAATTATCACATTTCATGCGCAAATGGGTGCTGGAAAAACGACTTTAATTAAAGAATTGGTAAAAGAATTAGGCGTAAAAGATAATTCAAGTAGCCCAACATTTTCCTTAGTAAATGAATATCGAACTTTTGAAGGCGAAACGGTGTATCATTTTGATTTATATCGTTTAAATTCAGAAGAAGAAGGTTATGACATGGGATTAGACGAATATTTCTATTCGGATAATTGGTGCTTTATCGAATGGCCAGAAAAAACGCCAAATTTAATTCCGATTGACCATGCGAGTATTTCCATTAAAATTTTACCAAATGGTAAACGTGAATTAACGCTCAAAAATTAAATACATAAGAGAATAGAAAATCAACTTCTATTCTCTTTTTTTGTAAATCTATTTCCCAAGTCTAAAATAATTCCTAATTTAGAACCTCAAAATCAAAAGTAATGTCGATATACACTCCTTTTTCTGCTTCACAATTGCTTCCACAAGAAGAAAAACTTGAAGTAGCGCGTCATAAAAGCGAATTATTTATAGGAATTCCGAAAGAAACATCCTATCAAGAAAGAAGAATTTGCTTAACACCTGATGCCGTTTCTTCATTGGTTTCACACGGACATCGTGTAATGTTAGAATCAGGAGCTGGAGAAACTTCAAGTTATACCGACAAAGAATACAGCGATGCTGGTGCCGAAATTACCCAAGACACCAAAAAAGTCTTGGGTTGCCCAATGATTTTAAAAGTAGAGCCACCTACTCTTACTGAAATTGAAATGATGAATCCGCAAACGATTGTGATTTCGGCTATTCAATTAAAAACTCAGAAAAAAGAATATTTTGAAGCTTTAGTAGCCAAAAGAATAACAGCTTTAGCATTTGAATTCATAAAAGACGAAGATGGTTCATATCCAGCAGTAAAATCATTATCTGAAATTGCAGGAACAGCTTCTATTTTAGTTGCTTCCGAATTAATGATTGGTGAGAACATCGGAAAAGGTTTACTTTTTGGAAATATCACTGGAGTTCCACCAACAAAAGTTGTCATTATTGGCGCTGGAACTGTAGCTGAATACGCAGCTAGAACTGCTTTGGGATTAGGTGCGCATGTAAAAGTATTTGATAATTCGATTACCAAATTACGTCGTTTACAAAATACCTTAAATCAAAGAATTTTCACTTCAACCATTCAAGAAAAATCACTTTTAAAAGCATTAAGACGTTGTGATGTTGCTATTGGCGCCATGAAAGGAAAAAACAGAGCTCCAGTTGTAGTTACAGAAACCATGGTCGAGCACATGAAAAAAGGAGCTGTAATTGTAGATGTGAGTATCGATACTGGTGGTTGTTTTGAAACTTCCGAGGTAACTACACATGAAAAACCTACATTTATTAAAAATGGTGTAATTCATTATTGTGTTCCTAATATTCCTTCACGATATTCTAAAACAGCTTCAATGTCAATTAGTAATATTATTTCTCCTTTCTTATTACATATTGCAGATGATGGTGGAATTGAAAGCGCTATACGCTGCAATAGAGGTTTAAAAAATGGTATTTATTCCTATCACGGTGTTTTAACCAATAAAGCTATTGCGGATTGGTTTAATTTGGAATATCGCGATATCAATTTGATTGTTTTTTAAAGTTAAAATCTAGGGACTATGTGTGTAATTTAAACTAAATTTGCACAAAATTATAATTTAT
>RXJZ01000129.1 GCA_003963025.1 Flavobacteriaceae bacterium | reverse complement strand
CAACAAAGAACAATTTTACTTCAACCGGAATAAAAAAAGGAAGCCATTTCGACTTCCTTGATATAACGTATTTATAAACTTTTAAAAGTTAAAAGAGGCCCCAAAATGAAATATAAATTGGTTGTTGTAATGTTCAAATCCACGAACATCAGAATCATAACGAGCTAATGGGGCTGAACCTTCTGCATACAATCCAAAACCTTTTGAAAAGAAATAACGGAATCCTAAGTGTGCTCCAAAGTTGCGAGTGCCCAAATTCAAACCAGGATAGATGTCCATTTTGGAATCTAAACCTAAAACACTGCCAATATTAGCATTAAAACGTGCTTTTATATCAGCTCTGTCTTCAAAAGCTGGTTTTTCTCCTAAAATTTTATCAGCATTTAATATATAAGTTCCCGCGAATCCAAATGACATATTTTCGCCCAAACCAAAATCTACCGTTGAAGTAATACCCGAACCACCATCTTGAAGATTAAGTCCTACTTGAAATTTAGTATCTCCTTTTCCTTTAAACGCTTGTGCATTTGCCATTTGTATTGCAGCGAACAAACAAATTACCGTCAGAATATTTTTCATGGCTTTTGACTTTTTTATTATTCATACAAAGATACAATTTTAATTTCTTCCGTTTTCATTAGGATACAATTCAGGTAAAGCATCACTTTGCCAGAATTCTTTGGTTTCAATATTCATTATCGTAAGTTTTCCTTTAAAAGCGGCACCAGTATCTACATTCCACACACAAGCTTTATTCATAGGGATGTTTTCATTTATTTTTGTAACTGGAGTATGTCCGATGTAAATTTCCTTATATATAGTTAGTCGGTTTGGATAAATGATAGCGTCTTTAGAAAGTTTCGGATCAAGAGCTAAGGCGCTTTCCCAAAGCGTTCTGTCCCAATAAAAAAGCGGTTTAAAATGTTCGTACTCTACACCTTTCATATTCGTAAAACCAGCATGAATAAACAACCGGTTTTCATCATCTAAATAATAATTTTGAAGCGATTGTAAAAAACGAATATGTTTCTTTTTCGTTTCCGAGTCAATATTTAGATAGGATGTGACTGTTGCTTCTCCACCATGTTGAAACCACAATTTTTCATCAATATTTTCGTTATTGCCTAATAGCCAATCTAATAGAAGTTCGTCGTGGTTGCCACGAATAAAAATACAAGGTTGTTTTTTTTGTAATTCAATCAAAAAATCCAAAACTCTTGGAGATTCGCTCCAACCATCGACAAAGTCACCAAGAAAAATCAAAGTATCATTATTAGTAACATTGGCTCTTTCTAAAACTTGGTGAATGGCTTTTAATCCACCATGAATATCTCCTAATACGAATTTTCTCATAAATAATTCAATTTTTATTCCATTTTTAGTAAAATATGCAGAAAAACTACAGCAATTTATCTTTCATGACTTTCTATTTTTGTATTTCATATTAACAAATATAATTTCAATATTAATAACTCTTTAAAATTAAATCATTATGAAAAATTTAGTTAAGTCATTAGTTCTAACAGTAGTAGGTGTTTCTCTTTTTTCTTGTACAACAGACGAGTATGATGCTGCTCTTGAACAAAGTGTAAAAGTAACAGAAAATATCAAAAACGAACAATTTAAAAATGGAGATTCAGTAATTGAAGATGAAGAAGCAAATTCTGATATGTTACAAAGAGAAGATGATGGAAATCCTCTAATTATTATTGTTAAAAAAGACTAAATAAATTAAAATATAGTAAATATGAAAACAATTGTATTATTAATCGTGAGTTCTTTGTTTTTGTCTAATATGCCAAAAAACAAAGAGAATGATTCTATTGAAAAAGTAATGTCTTATAAAATAGAAAAATTTGAAATAAATAAAATAGATAATGTATCTTGTTCACGAACACCCATAATAATTGTTAAAAGAGATTAATTTTTAGCTTTTAAATGTAATTTTGTTCAAAAGGAATCTTTTATTTGAAACAGGTCGTAATTTTTATGTGTTTATTATTTCTCGTTGGATGTGATTCAACCGAGAATGAGCCTATATTAGAAAAAAAATTGAATGAATATTTCGAAAAAAGTTCAAATGTTACTATTGAAAAAAGAGATCGATTACAATATATTGACTCTGCAATTAATATTATTGATCAATCAAATTTTAATGATTCAATTAAAATTAAAGATTATTTTAAGGCAGCGAATCGTTATTTTGGATTATTAGAATATGAGAAATATAAAAGTATTACTCATAAAATATTACAGATTTCAATTTCCAATAACGATTCTCTAAACACAGCTAAAGCTGAATATTACTTAGGGGATTATTATTTTTCAACCACTAAAAACGACAGTGCTTTTTATTATTATTTAGCGGCAGAAAAGAAATACAACGGATTAAATGATAAACTTAATTTTGCAAACACTAAATTGCATAAGGCATACATTTTATCGTATGAAAAAGATTTTTTAGGTAGCGAATCTGAAACAATTAAAGTTTTGAATATTGCCAAAGAGCTAAATGATCAAGAATTGATTTATGAGTGTTATGTAAATTTAGGAGTATCATTGGTAGGGTTAGGAAATTTATGAAAAAGCATTAGAGTATCATCAAAAATCTTTATTGCAGATTAAAAATGTTGATGAAGAAACATATAAACCAATTTTTCAAGCGCAAACATTAAACAATATTGGATTTGTTTATTTAAATATTAATAAGTTTAAAGAAGCAAGTGATATTTTTGCAGAAGGTTTAAAGATTAAGAATCTCAAGGAAATCCAACCTGTTTTATATGCTTCTTTACTTGATAATTTTGCTTATTCTCGTTTTAAGATTAACAACACTGAGGGATTAAAAGATTTTATTACCGCATTAAATCTTAGAGATGATTTACATGAGGATTACGGTAAAATTAATAGTAGAATCCATCTTACAGAATACTATTTATCAAAAAAAGATACTAATACCGCTATTCAATATAATGATGCCGCAAATCGTCTAGCAAAAGAGTCAAATTTTAATAAGGAAGTATTACAAACATTAGATTTTTATACTAAATTAAAACCCAAGGAAGGCTTAAAATATGCTCAAGAGTATATAAAACTTAGTGATAGTCTACAGCAACAAGAAAGATTAACACGCAATAAATTAGCCCGAATTGAATTTGAAACAGATGAAATTATAGTTGAAAAAGAAGCCATTTCAAATAAATTTCGATTTATTTTAATATCCTCATTACTTGTTATCTTTTTTGGCATATTATTTTACATTATTCTTTATCAAAGAAGCAAACACAAAGAATTACTTTTTAATCAAGAACAACAAAAGGCTAACGAGGAAATTTATAAATTAATGCTTGATAAGCATGACGAATTAGAAGAAGTAAAAAAGAAAGAAAAATTAAGAATTTCACAAGATCTTCATGATAATATTTTAAATAAACTCGCAGGAATTCGATTCAATTTATTTGCTTTAACTCAAAAACCAGATGAAACAATTATCAAAAGGAGTGTAGCTTATATTGATAAAATACAAAGTGTTGAAAGTGAAATAAGAACTGTTGCGCACGAATTGTTTTCTGAGTCATTCCAAAATAACGGAAATTACAGAAGTATTTTGGAACAATTAATCCAAAACCAGAAAGAAACATATTTAACACAATTTGAGTACACTATTACAACAGATGAAACAATAGAAACCATTTCTGCATTAATTAAAATGAATATTTACAGAATTATTCAGGAATCATTAAATAATATTAACAAACACGCAAATGCTTCTTCTATTTTTTTAAAGCTATATATTGAAGATGGATTTTTGTTTTTGACTATAAAAGATGACGGTGTAGGATTTAATTTGACAAAGCTAAAAACGGGTATAGGATTAAAAAACATGGAAAGCCGAGCGGAATCAATTAATGGTCGAATAAAAATTTCGTCCGAAATTAATAAGGGAACATCAGTAATTTTAAAAGTTAAACTATAAATAGGATATTATTTTGGAAAATAAAAGACTCAATATACTAATGATTGACGACCATCCCTCTATGATAGAAGGGTATAAAAGTATTCTTTCTTTTAATGATTTAGATTTTGAAATTGATATTACTCCAGCTTATAATTGTGAAGGCGCTTATTATTTGATTACTAAAAATCAAAATAATGTTGCATACGATGTAGTTTTTATCGATTTAAGCTTACCTGCTTTTCCTGAACAAAAAATTTTCTCAGGGCATGACTTGGCTAGATTAGTTAGAAATTATATGCCGTCTACAAAAATTATTATTTTAACATCACATGTTGAGGCTTTTTTACTATATAAAATTCATAGAGAAATTGAGCCTGAAGGATTCTTAGTGAAAAGTGATTTTTCAGCTCAAGAATTATTAAATGCTTTCAACCAAATTATGACGGGTGATAAATATAAAAGCCGAACTGTACAACAAAATATTAATGAGTTAATGGCAAATGAATTTCTTTTGGATGATTATTATCAACAAATCATAACCCTATTAGCTCAAGGAATTAAAACTAAGAATATGCCTGAATATATAGGCATTACCTTAAGTGCCATTGATAAAAGAAAAGCTCACATCAAAGAGTTTTTTAATATTGAAAAAGGCTCAGATGAAGATATTATTAAAGAAGCTAAAAAAAGAGGTTTAATCTGAAATTTTAACAAAATGTGCAGAAAAACTACAGCAACCCATCCAAAAAGCATACTTATCTTTACAATGTAATTTAAATATTAAAAGGATGAAACTCTATACTAAAATCTTGCTTTTTTTATTGTTTCTAAGTTTGGTATGGTTATACACTGTAGTTGATTTAACTTATAATACAATTTTTTTTGAAAGTAGTACCTTTTTATCAAAATGTATTGGTTATCATGCTCAATTTGAATTAATATATATATTAGGTGTTTTCCTTTTTATTTCCTATTTATCATTAATTCTCTTCATTAAAAACAAAAAAATTTATTGATAATATTTCATTTTTCTTAAAATTCGCATTGCTTCTTTAAACGAGACATAAAGTAGCGGATTTTCAAATGATTTTAGATAGGGTTTAGCATCAATCAATTTTTGTTTGGCATCTTCAAATCCATTTAAATAACAAATCATCATAATTTGAGGAAAGTTTTCTATATCTCTCTTTTCCGATTCTTGTAAAAGTAATCCCTTTTGAAGCTTAGAAAGCAAAGCAAGATGAGAATTATAAATATGATGCAACATTTTTCGGTTGTATTGCGGAGGTTCAAACAACATTTCTGAATTCATTTTGTAATAACCATTATCAAAAAAACTTAGTGTAACTTTTTCAAACGGATAGTAGCTGGTTTTATCATTTAATCCTAAAGAAATGTATTCGATAATACTAAAACTGCTATCATCATAGGTAATACTTACTTCGTCTAAAGCCGAATAAAACAGTTTTACCTGTTCGTTGACCAACTCAATATCCACTCTAGAATAATACTCTTTATCCCGAACTTTTTTCTTATTTCCAGCCCAACAAACCACAAATAATTCTTTGAAAACTTTGTATTTGGAAGGCAAGTCCTTATGGCGATTGTTGATAAAATCCAAAACACTTTCTAAGGTGTGTTCAATGCTATTACGAGAACTGTTTTCAATACTAATAACCGTCTCCACATTCTGTTTCGAATACGGAATTTTTTCAGTCGTAGGTGAAGTATTGCTTCCCTTTCTAACGAAATAAGTATTCGCTTCAATGGTATGAATGCCTTTTTTGAAATATGAATTTTTAGATTTCGGTTTAATGGTAACCAATCCCACCACTTTATCTTTTGGAAGGTTTGGAAAAGGCACATTTTCGTACTGAATTTTAGGTGGATTTTCTAAAAAAGCATTTACCAAATTCTGAATTCGGCTATCATCAAAAAAATCATCACCAACGATTTCATTGGTTTCGTCTTCCACACCCACCACAATATAAGAATTGTTACTCGGATTGGAATTGGAAAGCGCACAAATGTGTTTTAAAAACTTGGCTTTTCCTTCTTTAGTATGCAGGTTTAATTGCCGCTTCTTATCATAAAAACTATTCTCATCATGATGAGCTAAAAGATTTTTGATAAGAAGCCGCTTGTTGATCATTTTTCACCTGCTGAATATTCTGAACACTGTTAACTGAACACTGATTACTATTCTAAGGCACTCTATTTCCCATGCTTTCTGTCCAGATAGCAAACCAATCTTGCTTATCTAATACTAACGATTTTGCTTTCATTAATTGTTGAATTCTTCCTGAATTAACCGTTCCGGCAACGGGAGAAATTCCAGCAGGATGTTGCATAATCCAAGCTAATAAAATAATATCAGAACCTATGTGATATTTCTCAACTAACTTAGCTAAAAGTTGACGCAATCTAAAGGTTTGATCGGTATTTTCTCTAAAAACAGTTCCTAACGGATTCCAAGCCATAGGTTTGATATTGTGGACTTGCATGTAATCAAAACT
>RXJZ01000066.1 GCA_003963025.1 Flavobacteriaceae bacterium | reverse complement strand
TTTGCGATGGATGGTTCGAAAAGATAACAAAGGTGTCGATTTGGGGATTTGGAACAGCATCTCTCCTGCTCTATTATCTTGCCCGTTGGATGTCCATTCGGGAAATGTGGCTCGGAAATTGGAACTGCTAACACGTAAACAAAACGATGCTAAAGCCTTAGCTGAATTAGACGATAACTTAAGAAAACTAGACCCGAATGATCCTGTAAAATACGATTTTGCTTTATTTGGATTAGGCGTTTTTGAAGGGTTTTAAAAAATATAATTATGCACGCAGATTACATTATTGACCAAAATTTTTCAGATATCACCTTTTCAGAAAATGATATCAAATATAAAGAGTACGAAAATTGCACATTTACAAATTGCGATTTTACTTCATGCTTCTTTGTTGCCGTAACTTTTATCGATTGTAATTTCTTCGATTGCAATTTTAAAGGAACTAAAATCAATCATGTTTCGTTGCGCGATGTTTGGTTTACCAAATGTGATTTTACTTCGGTGAATTTTGCGATGACGGACCAAATTTTATATGAATTTCACTTCAAAGACAGTTTGCTTGATTACGCGCAATTCTACAGTTTGAAATTAAAGAAAATGCAATTCATCAATTGTAGCATGATTGCCGTTGATTTTATGGAAAGTGATTTATCAGAAGCAATGTTCGACAACTGCAATTTACGTCACGCTGTTTTCATTGGAACAACTGCCAACAAAACCGATTTTTCAACCAGTTATGATTTCATTATCGATCCTGAGAAAAACAAACTAAAACGAGCCGTTTTCTCAACTGAAAATTTAGCTGGACTTTTAACTAAATATGATTTGATAATTAAATAACCGAAATGTTTTTAAATGTTTCAAGAAAATGTACATTTACAGCATTAATAAATTTTTTAACAAAATGAAAAAAACATTCTCTTTACTTTCATTATTAATTTCATTGTTTGCAATGTCTCAATCAACAGACTTAGACAGACAAGATTTTAATTATTCTTACGTTCAACTTCCAAGTACCCCTATATCTGAAGTTAAAAACAGAAATTATTCATTTACAACAAATATTGATAAAAATTTGATGTATGAAAAATCTAAATTCTTTTTTCAAAACCAAATAACCATTAATGGATTAGAAAAAAAAGAAAAGAATGGTTATATAAACATAGATATCACTTTGTTTACGCCAGCAATAACAAAAAAAAATATTTCTACCAGAACTAGTTCTTCAAAAGATAAAAATGGATATGTAAGAACCACATACTATTATACTGCCGAACTTGCTTACGATCAAAAAGGGAGTGCAAAAATTACGAGTGCTGATGGCAAAATTCAAAAGACAATAGATTTTACTAAAGGTAATACTCTAAAAAGTAAAGAATACGACAGTTATTCAAGTGCTGAATCTTTCTACTATAATATTAACAGAACAATTTACAGCAATTTTGTAATGGAAGTTGTAAATACATTGAATACTCAATTAAATAATGAATATGGGTATAATGTAAAAAATGGTAGTGATTATCTTTGGATCCTTGCAAACAAAAAGCATCCTGAACAAGCTGCTGAATTTAATGCTTACATTGCTGTAAAAAATTCATTTGCTAAAATGGTTTCAAATACTCCAGTTTCTAATCTTGAAACAGAACTTGAAAACACCATCCAATATTTTGAATCTTTAGAAAAAAAATATACTGAGGATTCTAAAGCGCACAGAAAAATTAGATATAGTGCTTATTTTAATTTAGCTAAAATTTATAATTATTTAGACTTACCTCTAAAATCTATTGAATGGTCAAATAAACTTATTGCAAATGATTATGATAAAAGTGATGGTGTAAATAATATTGAAGATTGCGAAAAATTAATCAAACTTTTCGATGCTAATAAAACCAAAACTAGACACTTTGAAGTTCAAACTAAAAACTTCTTTTTTGAAGACACTGCTCCAGTTGCTAGTAATTCAAGCTACTCAAATTCATCTGCACCCTATAGTATTGATACAGATCCTAATTACATAATTGCTTATTTGGCTACTATTAAGAAAGATACAGTTGCAGGCTATGTTCATAAAAATAGAACATTGTCTATAAATGATGCCATCACTGTTACGGTAAAAGATTTTCAAGGAAAATTCTCTGAAAGAACATTTAAAGCTAACGAAATTAACAGATTAACCTTAAGCAATGGAGAAGAATACGCCTCTGTATTATTTAAAGTAGCTGTTGATAATGGAGGATTAACAATGTCTAGTGCTACCAAGAAATTTGCAAAAGAAATGTTTGTAGGTAAAAAAATTGCAATTTACCAATATTTTAATGGAGAAATCATTATTAAAAAAGCGAATGAATCTGAAGGAAAATCTAATGCTAGTGCTTCTTGGATGATGTCTCCTAAAAAACGTTTTGAAGAATTAGCCACCGGTTGTCCTAATTTATTGGCAAGGGTGGAGAAAAAAGAATTTAGAAACAATATTGAAAGCATATTACAATTTGCTGAAGAATTAGAAAAGTGCAAATAGTATTTTAAAATTTAAAATCTCGAGTATATCTCGAGATTTTTTTTATGCATTATTTTACAATTGTCCTAAAACACATTATTGTTATTTATCAAAAAAAAGTATATTTTTATTGTTTTTCAATAAATTTTTATTGACATTTGCATCGTTAACTTTTAATATTTACTTCTATGGAAATTAAAATTAGTGCGCAACAGATGCTTAATGTACTATATGTATTGGCTTGGATAATTTTTATTGGGTTAGGAATTGATGCTGGTGGTTTTTTATTTAACACCTTTTACACCATATTTATAAACCCCGTAGGTTCATCGTATTTTTGGAACCATATCGATTTGTCTTCGTTGTATCAATTTAACCAAAGTCATTTTGTGACGTTAACTTCGTTAATGAGTATCGTAGCGGTTTTAAAAGCCATACTGTTTTATTTGATTATCAAAATCATTCACGATAAAAAACTTAATTTGGCCCAACCCTTTAATAAAGATGTCAATCGTTTTATTTTTAGCGTGGCGTATTTAACGTTGGGAATTGCGATTTTTGCTATTTGGGGAACTAATTTTTCTGAGAACATGGTACAACAAGGCGTTACGATTCCGTCGATTCAGCATTTAAAAATTGCGGGGGGCGATGTATGGTTGTTTATGGGAATTACGCTTTTGGTGATTGCTCAAATTTTCAAACGCGGTATCGAACTTCAGGAAGAAAACGAATTAACAGTATAAATTATGGCGATAGTAGTAAACTTAGATGTGATGATGGCGAAACGAAAAATGTCGCTCAACGAACTTTCGGAAAAGGTGGATATTACGTTGGCTAATTTATCTATTTTAAAAACCGGAAAGGCAAAAGCCATACGTTTCAGTACGCTAGAAGCCATTTGCAAAGTGTTGGATTGTCAGCCGGGCGATATTTTAGAATATACGCAAGATTAATTTATAGCTTTTTTAACTTTTAGGAAGTTGGAAATTTGAACGAATATTCGTAATTTTAGGTATTATTAATTATAATCCTTATAACTATGTTAGTTCAAATTCACACCGACAAAAACATTGAAGGCGGAAGCCGTTTTTCAGAATTCTTTAGTAACGAAATTAAAAATGAATTAGCAAGATTTGACGAAATCGTAACCCGAATAGAAGTACACGTCTCTGACGAAAATGGAAATAAATCCACTCCAAACGATAAAAAATGTGTTATTGAAGCGCGAGTAGAAAAAAAACAACCCATAGCCGTTACCGCAACTGCCGATAGCCCAGAAAAAGCGTTTTATGAAGCTTTAGAAAAGATCCAACGTGTTTTAGATACGACTTTAGATAAAATTAAAGAACATTAAAAATTAGGAATCCCGAGTTTAAGCTCGGGATTTTTTTGTTTATAAGTTGTTACAAACTAACATTGTTTTTGTAGGAATTTTTTATTATTTTTGAGAAAAAAAAGACAACTTGCCAGATGTAAGCAAGTTGGCAAATATTTAAAATTTAAATATGAAAAAAACAATAGCAAGCTTAGTTTTATTTTTCTCCTTTATTTCGTTCTCTCAAAGTGTTGACACAAATTTTCAACTTGGTATAAATGGTTTTAACTCAACTTCGGAAATAAGAAAGACTATAATTCAACCTGATGGAAAAATTTTAATTTTAGGAAATTACCTTAATTATAATGGGTTGGGTAACTTTGGAAAGTTGATGCGATTAAATTCAAATGGAACATTTGATGCCATTTTCATGAACAATTTAGGTACTGGTTTTGACCGTGCTGACCATATCGAATTATTGCCCGATGGTAAAATATTAGTTTCTGAAAGTTCAGAATGCATTCCCTATCTGAATGGAGCAGCTGTGCATCATTTGGTACGTCTAAATCCAGATGGAACTATTGATAACACTTTTAATCTAAATTTTACGGGTACTAATTATCAAAACACATATAAAAATCAAACTTTTCATCCAAATGGAAAAATTTATGTAATTCACAAAACAAATAAATTAATCAGATTAAATAGTAATGGTACAACTGATACAAGTTTTGCTCCCAGAACAATTGACCATATCGGGTCTTTTCCAAATTTTCCGAATGTCTTTTTTATAAAAATAGATCCCAATGGAAAATTATTAATTGGCGGTCAGATTAATACCTATGATAATAATACAACAAATAATTTGATAAGAATTAATGAAGATGGTACATTAGATAATACTTTTAATTTACCTTTTAGTTGTTCAGGAAATAATCAATATGTGTATTCATTAGATTTTATTGAAAACTCAAAAATACTTGTAACAGCAAGAATTCCTTCGAGTAGCGGGACAGTTATAGGTACTGTTTTAAGATTAAATAGTGATTGGTCAATTGATAATACGTTTAACTATTTTGAAGCATCATCTACAAAATTTTTATTAAGAACAGTAGTTCAACCAGATAATAAAATACTTGTTTCTGGTTACAATACATCTACAACAAATGGAAATACTTGTTATTTCAAAAGGTTGAATTCTGATGGCTCTTACAGTGATTTTAATGTTTCAGGGGTTTTTAGCCTTAACAACACAAATAATAGTAATGTTGATACATATATATCTGAAATGTTTTATCTGGCTGATGGTAAAATTCTGGTTACAGGAAATTTTAACTATTGTCAAGGTCAGCAAAAACGAAAAATTGTACGTTTAAATAATCAAACACTATCTATTGATGAATTCGATAAAGTCAATATCAGGTCATATCCAAATCCAGTAAATGATATTTTAAAATTTGAGTGTAAAGAAAAAATTCTTAAGATAGAAGTTTATGATTATGAAGGAAGAATTTTAAGTTCAAATTCGATATCTGAAAATAAAATCAATTTAAGTGATTTAAAAACCGGAAATTATATTCTAAAACTCTACACTGAAAAAGGAATAATGAATACTAAAATAATTAAAGAATAAAGTTTTGTCAATAGCAATTTGCAAAACGTTAAAAAGATATTTATGGCTACTCGCCATTTTTAAAGACAAAAAATCCCGAGCTCAAACTCGGGATTCATTATTTTAAAACCTGTCAGGTTTGTATAAAATCTATTTCAAACTCGCTAAACTTTGTTCTAAAGTCGCAATTTTTGCTAAAGCGTCGGCTTCTTTTTTGCGTTCGTTGGCAATTACTTGTTCGGGTGCTCCGGCTACGAATTTCTCGTTAGACAATTTCCCTTGTACTGAGCGTAAGAACCCTTTGATGTAGTTTAACTCTTCGGTTAATTTTGCAATTTCAGCTTCTACATCGATGTTTCCTGTAATTGGAATAAAATATTCATTCGATTTCACACGATACGATAATGCGCCATCTACTTTATCTGAAACGTATTCTAAAGTCGTAATATTTCCTAACTTCTGAATTACGGAATCAAAATACGTTGACGCTTTTTCGTTGTTCACCACTTTTAATTCCATCGCATCTTTAAACGGAATGTTTTTGTCTTTACGAATCGTTCTAATTCCAGAAATCACTTCCGTTGCGAAATCAAAATCAGCAATTAATTTTGCGTCAAACGCTTTCGCTTTTGGCCATTCTGAAACGATTAACGCTTGTTCTGGCGTTCTTTCGGTAATGTGTTGCCAAATTTCCTCAGTTAAAAACGGCATGAACGGATGTAACAATTTCAAGTTGTTTTCTAACATTTCAATTGCTTTTTCAAACGTTTTGCGGTCGATAGGTTGTTGGTAACCTGGTTTAATCATTTCTAAGAACCAAGAACAAAAATCGTCCCAAACCAATTTGTAAATCGCCATTAATGCATCTGATAAACGGTATTTATCAAAATTATCTTCGATTTCGGCTAAGGTTTGTTGCAACTTCGCTTCGTACCATTCAATCGCTACTTTAGACGATTCTGGTTGTGCAATATCCGCTACTTCCCAACCTTTGATTAGTTTGAAAGCATTCCAAATTTTATTAGAGAAACCTTTACCTTGGTTGCATAATTC
>RXJZ01000186.1 GCA_003963025.1 Flavobacteriaceae bacterium | reverse complement strand
TTTTCCAATTTCCGTTTTCGTCTAATGAATGGGTTGCGAAGTGACCGCCCATTTGACGTCCAGCACTCATTGGATCAAAATTAATATCGGTATGGCCATATAATCCAGCGAAAAATTGCTCGATATTCATTGCACCAATTGCCATCATAAACGTTTGGTCACGGTAATATCCTGAACGGAAATCTCCGTTTTGAAATGCTTTCGCTAATGCCAATTGTGGTACTTCTTTTCCATCGCCAAAAATTCCGAATTTGGCTTTACCCGTAAGCACTTCTTTTCTTCCAAGAAGACTACATTCTCTACTGATTCGGGCGATTTTATAATCGTTAATGACTTCTTTTTTAAAATCTTCAAAAGAAACTACTTCCGATGTTGTTGCTGTTTTCATAAGACGTTTGTACGAAATTGATAATTCAACAAATTTAATTAAAACGACTTATAAAACAATACAAGGTGTGATATTTTTTTAATTATTATTAAATTATCAATGATTTTGATTTTAAAAACGCAATGAATTCATTGAAAAACGATTTTTAATTATTGAATTATCAAATAAACAAACAAAAATCTATTAAAACCATTTTCTTGTAAATAGTGAAACTAATGTTTTAGGACTTAGAGTAACAACAAAACGAATTTGTTGTCCATAATTTGTATCATTCAATGCATAACCGTTTGAGGAATAAACAGGTAAGAACAGTTCAAAATAATCAGGAACTAAGTTTAAATGAAATCCAGAATCAAAAACAAATTTTGGATCGGAGTATTTGTTTTTAAACATTCCAGCATCGCCATAAATTTGAATCCAATTCCATATATTGAATGTTCCATTAATAGTAGTCATCCATTGGTTTGCAAATCGGGTATCTAATTTAGATTTGAATCCACCTTCAGCGTAAACGTATTGTTGGCTGTAAATTCCCGTTGTTTCATTTCTTCCTAATAAATTGTAATCGAACATATAATCGTTAGGTCGGTCTAATCCAAAACTGAAAAAGTCGGAATTAGTGCTTCTGAACATAAAAGCACCTGCGAAAAGGCGAAGACTGATTTGACGATTGTTTTCAAATAGTTTTCGGAAATGCACTTCGGTTGCAACTTTTCCAAAGGAATTTGCTATTTGTAAATCATTTAAAATGGAAAAATGTTTCGTAGCTTCAGATTGATAATTTCCATATTTCGCATTGAAGATATTATAGTTTTCTGTTTTCGTATCAATGATTAAATTTGATTTGTCTCTTTGAACGTATACTTGTCTTAATTGAATAAATTCATTTTTATTAGTTCTGAAGTTTCTATCTCTAAATTTAAATTGGATTACTGGACTTATATTGGTGTAAAAGGCATCACTTGTGTAATGAAAACGATTTCCTGTAATAAGATATCTTATGTGATATAACTTTCCATCTTCTCTAATATTATCATCAACAAATGCAGTAAATTTTCCAACAATAGTCCCTGTATTACTTGAATACATTGGGGTTGTACTAAAAGTAAAAGGTTTGTTAAGTATGGATTTGTTGTGTAATCTCATTCCTATAGCCACACCATCATAAATATTGAATTCTACTTCTGGAACGTAAAAAATTTGATTGTAATGGGGATCTTCAAGATCTTTAAGAAAAATAAATTTGAAAGGTCTATTGTTAAAATAGAATCCTTTTAATGATTTCCAATTGTTTCTGAGGTTATATTCTGGTATTTCATTATTATAATTTAATGTTAATTTATCAGCGTCTAATCTTGGAATAATAATTGTGGAATCCGATGAAATATTGGTTATCCAACTTTTTTTGATAATCTCATTGTTTTTCAAATGATACAATGAAATAGGCACATTAGTTCCTGTTTTATTAATAATTTTTACAGATAAAGAATCTTTTGATTTTTTTACTTTACCAAATTTAAAATCAATTAATTTACGAGTTTCTACTACAGTACGAAAAAACCAATCAATGTTTTTTGGACTATTTTTTTCTAAAACTGTTTCCAATTGTCTTGAGTTTGTTCCAAAATTTTGATTTTCTTGAATGAACTCTTGTATAGAATTTTGAACAATTTCATTTCCTAAGTAATCATCTAAATATTTTAAGCTCAAACCAGCTCTATATTTACTGGCAATATGTTCATTGAATTTGATGAGTTTGTTTTTAGGTTCATTTAAAGGTTGATCAAGATTTTTTCTTGCCATTAGCATATACAAATAATTGTATTGCTCATTGAAATTAAGATTGATAAAGTTGTATGATTTGAGTAGTTTAATATTTGCTAAATTCCCTGTCATTTTTAAATCAGGATAATATTCCTCAATATATTTCATCATCAAAAAAACTTGAACTCCATCATAAACCCAATAGTCTCTTCTTTGATTCAAATTGAAATTTTCTTTCAAATAAATTCCTAAATAAGTTTTTAAAAATTTTAATTCAAACATTAAATCATTTGGAAAAGGGCTTAAAAAATTAGGAAGCTGATTTAATCCATAAAATGGCTCTCTATTATAATCTTCTTGATTAAGTATTATTTTTGGAGCAATCGGTAATCCTAGTTTAGATGCGCTAAAACGAGCAACTTTATCAAAAATTAAAGCTTTAGAAATGTCGATAATTTTATTATCTTCAATTCCACAACTAACTTCAATGATTTCATTTTTAAAATTTTGATAGGTGTTTTCCAGTTCTAAAGCTATTATGGCATCACTTTTATTTTTTGATTTTAACGTAATTCTTTTGTTTACATCAAGTTCAATAGTACTAATTTCTTCAAGATTACTATGGATATAATATTTTTTTGGTAATTCTAATTCAATTTCAAAATCGGAAAAAGCATTAGGAATATCATCTAAATTTTCATTACTATATTGAATAAATTGTTTGTATTCGTATCTAGAAGGGTTTAAATACCAGTTTTTTAAAATTATTTTTCCAAAATTTGTATAACCAAACTTTGTGAATTTTGCATCCGGAATTTTTACAACATAGGTTAATGTAAAAGTTTGCTTTGAGCATGGTAAAATAGGTTGATTTAAATCTAATTTAACTAAATCAATTTTACCATTAGGTCGCTGCCATGATATGAATTGAAATTTTTCATCTGTTATATTTTTTATATCAGTGAAACCTCTTTCCTTGTAGCCAGCCAAATGAAAAGATCTATTGAATTCGTCTGAGAATCTTCTTGCTAGTGCTGAGGATTTTGAGGAAAAAGCATTGTTCCAATCGTTTAGAATAATGTGTCTGAGGGTATCGTTGCTAGAATTATTATAAGTTAATTCTTGTTTAATCAATAGTGTTTTCTCTTCTATATTTATTCTAACAGATATTCTAGATGAATGCTGAGAATACATAAGAATTGGGAAAAGAAATAAAACTATTTTGATTAATTGCTTCAAATGGATTGTATTTTATTAGTACAGATGCTATTAAGGCAAAAAAGTTGCTTAAATATCGGCAAAATATAAAATTATTATTACAGTTAGCTTAATTTTTAATTAAAAAAAATAAGTAATATGTAAAATAAGATAAATATTAGTAAATTTGATAAATTTAGATAATATGCCCCAAAAAATACTTACAATATTATTCCTTTTAGCAGGAATGTTTTCTCATTCACAAATTGTTATTAATGAAATTGATTCAGATACCCCAGGAACAGATCAATTGGAATTTGTCGAATTAAAATCTGATACTCCTAACTTTTCTTTGGATGGTTATGTTTTAGTTTTTTTTAATGCAGGAAGTACTGCTCCTTACTCAAACTCTGTTAGTTATTATGCAATTGATTTGGATGGATATGAAACAGATTTTAATGGGATCTTTCACATAGGAAATAATTCAGTTTCACCAGCGCCTTTAAAAATTTTTCCCAATAGTACTGTTCAAAATGGACCAGATGTTGTAGCATTGTATTTGGGAAATGATTACGATTTCCCGCTTAATACATTGGCTACAACTACAAATTTAGTTAGTGCTTTAGCCTACACTGGAGTTGCATCGCAGCAACCAACGGCTATGATGACCACTTTAGGCATTACAGTTTGTACAAATGAAAATGTTAATGGTTTGGTTACTTCTCAATCTATTCAAAGAAAAAATGATGGAACTTATGAAGTAAAAGCGCCAACTCCCGGAATGAATAATGATGGAAGTGGTATTACACCAAATTATATAACCGTTTCTACTTCTCAATCTAGTTATAATGAAGGGGATAGTTTTAATTTTATTTTTACTACAAGTCAACCAGTTCAAAACCAGAATTTGATAATGAATTTTACTTTAAATAATGGTAATTTTACGTTGTCTGATTTTTCAGGAGGATTAACCGTTGTTATTCCTGTTGGAGAAACAACTGCACAAACGGGTATTATATTAATTAATGATGGTATTGATGAGGGTGATGAAGAAATGAAATTTGTTTTACAATCGCTACCAATAGGGTATGTCTCTTATAATAACAATACCATTTTCAGAGTTTATGATGCTAATTTTACAACAGACCCATGGGGTACACCTTTAAATTCTACTTATAATATTGTAACACCAACTATTCCGGCTGGTTATTATGATTCCTTAGAAGGTTTGGCTGGTAATGCATTAAAACAGGAATTGCAAAATATTATTGCTAATCCAACAGTGGTAAGACTACATAGTTATGCTGATATTTGGGAAATTTTAAAGAGTTCAGATAGAAATCCACAAAATAATAATCAAGTTTGGTGTATTTATACAGAAGTTCCATATGCTAAATTAGATCAACAGAATACAAGTAGTATTGTTGGGAAATGGAATAGAGAACATATCTTTTGCCAATCAAGAGGTGGTTTTGAAGTGGCAAATGGAGATACTGCTGATGGGATTAATGTATGGTTGCCCACTAGTGCTTCTAATACAGTTGATGGTGTTTCAGATGCACATCATATAAGAGCGGTTAGCGGTCAAGAGAATTCATCAAGAAACAATAAAAATTATGGTTCTGTAAATACATCTACTGTTTATGCTGGCCCAGTAGGAACTCAAGGTTCTTGGCGAGGAGATGTAGCTCGTTCTTTGTTCTATATGGCCGTTCGTTTTCAAAGTTTGAATGTGGTTAATGGAGATCCAATAGAGCTTAGTAGTGGAAATCCATCCTATCAAATAGGCGATTTAGCTACATTACTTACATGGAATACAACAGACCCAAGAGACGATTTTGAAATGAATCGTAATAATTATATCTACACTTGGCAGATGAATCGTAATCCATTTATAGATTATCCTAGTTTAGCAGATTATATTTTTGGAGCTAATTTTGGTCAGCCTTGGTCGCGAACTTTATCTACTCAAACTCCAATTGAAAATAGAGTAGCTGTTTATCCAAATCCAGCTTCTGAATTCTTAATTATTTCTGGATTAGAGGGAACTTCAAAAGTAGAAATTTTTACGGTTACTGGGCAGTTACTTCAGACAGAAAATTTTGAAAACGAAACTCGTGTTAGGTTAGACTTAAGTGCAGGAATGTATTTAGTAAAATTATCAAATGGAACTCAAACTACAACAAGAAAGATAATTGTAAAATAAAAAAAGGTCAGATTTTAAATCTGACCTTTTTTGTTTTATATTCCTGCTATTTCTTTTAGTTCCTTTACAAATCGTTCTGCTAAAATATCAGCTTCTGATTGTGTTGGAGCTTCCGTATAAATTCTAATAATCGGTTCGGTGTTTGATTTTCTTAAATGCACCCATTCGGTTGGGAAATCAATTTTCACTCCGTCAATAGTAGAAATGTTCTCCGATTTGTATTTTTCGGTTAACGTAGCTAAAACGTTGTCAACATCAATTTGAGGTGTTAACTCAATTTTGTTTTTACTCATATAATATTGTGGAAAACTAGCTCTAATTTCAGCAACCGTTTTATCTTGATTCGCTAAGTACGTTAAAAATAAAGCAACACCCACTATACTATCTCTACCATAGTGCGAAGATGGATAGATAATTCCACCATTACCTTCACCACCAATGATAGCGTTAGTTTTCTTCATTAATTCTACCACATTTACTTCTCCTACAGCACTTGCTTGATACGTTCCGCCGTGTTTTTCAGTAATATCGCGTAAAGCACGAGAAGATGACATATTAGAAACTGTATTTCCTGGAGTTTTTGATAAAACATAATCGGCAACTGCTACTAAAGTATATTCTTCTCCAAACATTTCACCATCATTTGAAATGAAAGCTAATCTATCTACATCAGGGTCAACTACAATTCCAAAATCAGCTTTTTCTTCTACAACCAATTTACAAATATCACCTAAGTGTTCCTTTAAGGGTTCTGGATTATGTGGAAAATGACCGTTTGGTTCGCAATATAATTTTATGACCTCAACTCCCATTTGTTCTAATAAATTTGGGATAATAATGCCACCCGATGAGTTAACACCATCCACAACTACTTTGAATTTCTTAGTTTTTACCAAATCAGCATCTACTAAAGGCAATTCTAACACTTCATCAATGTGAATATCCATGTAAGCATTGTTTTCAGTAACCTTGCCTAAATTATCAACCTCTGAAAAATTAAATGCTTCGTTTTCTGCAATTTGTAAAATCAATTCACCTTCTTTTCCACTTAAAAATTCACCTTT
>RXJZ01000164.1 GCA_003963025.1 Flavobacteriaceae bacterium | reverse complement strand
ATTTTAAATAGCAATTTCAGAAGTAATAGCTCAAGATGTATGCCAAGAACATTACTTTTTAGGAACTCGCAACAAAAGAAGCAATCCTATCACGAAAAATAAGATTAAAAATAAGATGGCATTTTGGATTTTACCGGTAACATCGGCGATATAACCATAGGTAAACATTCCGATAACAATTCCGATTTTCTCAGCAACGTCATAAAAACTAAAAAAAGAAGTCGTGTCTTTAGTATCTTCAGGAATAAATTTAGAATAGGTTGAACGTGATAACGATTGAATTCCACCCATTACTAATCCCACGAAAAAAGCTGCAATGTAAAAATCGTTTGGTGTAATTACAAAATAAGCATACGTACAAATTAAAATCCATAAGAAATTTAAAAGTATTAATACTTTAACATTTCCATATTTCAACACTAATCTTGAAGTAAGTAAAGCTCCAAAAATAGCAATAATTTGAATAACCAAAATACTAATAATCAAACCAATAGTTCTATTACTATCGCTCCCCCATTGTACTTCTTTTTCTCCAAAATAAGCTGCAATAATCATGATCGTTTGCACTGCCATACTATAAACGAAGAATGCTCCTAGATAACGTCGTAAGGATTTCAATTCTTTTATTTGTTGCCAAACTTTTCGTAACTCTTTAAAACCATTGAATAGTACATTCTTATGCAGTTTGTTTTCGTTTTTATTATTTGGTAAGTAGTAGTAAGTATATTGACTAAAGCCTAACCACCAAACTCCTACTAAAAGAAAGGAATAACGCATCATTTGTAATTTTTGGTTATCCGCTACTAACATAACCATTGCTAAACAAATCAATAACAAAACAACACTACCCACATAACCCAAACTAAATCCTTTAGCACTAATAGCATCTTGTTGCTCTTTGTGAGCAATATCGGGTAAATAGGAATTGTAGAAAACTAAACTTCCCCAAAAACCTATTAAAGCTAATAAATAGGAAACCAAACTCAAAATTACCGTATCTAACGAAAAAAAGTACAAACTCATACATGAAATAGCGCCAACATAACAGAAAAGCTTCAAGAAAAACTTCTTATTTCCTAAATAATCGGCAATTCCAGATAATAATGGTGAGATAAAAGCAATGATTAAAAATCCTAAAGCGGTAACATAACTTATCAATGCTTCACTTCGTATTGAAAATCCAAACAAAACAATTTCTTCAATATTTTTTTGATGGAATAAAGCTCCATAATATAACGGAAAAATAGTTGAAGAAATCACCAAAGCATATACCGAATTGGCCCAATCGTAAAAAGCCCAAGCATTTAAAAGTTTTGAATCTCCTTTTTGAAGTTGTTGCATAGCAATTGTTTTTAAATAAAAAATCCCGACAGTGTCGGGATTCAAATATAATAGTAATTTTTTAATTATTTAAAAGTTACTCCAAACTTAGCAGCTTCAGCTTTTGCTTGTGGAATTAATTCCTTAATCTTAGTGATACGAGTAGCATTACTAGGGTGCGTACTCATAAATTCTGGTGGTACTTGCCCTCCAGATTGTGCTGCCATTCTTTCCCAGAAAGCAACAGCAGTATCAGGATTATAACCTGCAATTGCCATTAAGGTTAATCCAATCATATCGGCTTCACTTTCATGTGCTCTACTAAAAGGTAACATTCCACCAAATTGAGTAGTAGCTCCATAAGCTGTCATTGCAATTTGTTGTGTTTCTTTGGATTTATTTCCTGTTGCGACTGCAACACCAGCAGCACCAGCTTGTTGCAATACTCCAGCACTCATTCTTTGTTGACCATGATTAGCTAAAGCATGAGCCACTTCGTGTCCCATAACAGTAGCCATACCTGCATCATCTTTACAAATAGGTAAAATTCCAGTGTAAAAAACAATTTTACCACCAGGCATACACCATGCATTAACTTCTTTACTCTCAACTAATTTATATTCCCATGCATATCCATTTAAATAAGTAGCATATCCGTTTGCATTTAACCAACGTTCAGCTGCTACTTTAATTTTTGTACCAACAGTTTCTACTTTTTTAGCATCATTAGTTCCTGTAATTACTTTATTTTCAGATAGAAACTGATTATACTGCTGAAAAGCAGATGGTAAAATTTCACTATTAGGGACTAGAGCTAAAGTATTTTTACCTGTAAAAGGGTTTTTTGCACATGATATTACGATTACTAAAAGTGCTAGGGCGATAATTTTAGTTTTATTATTCATAAGATTAATTTTTAACAAAAATACGATTTATACTTTTAAATTTTAAAAATCCAACATCAAAATTATTACAATTTAAAAACGTAATTTAACTTTATTTTATATGGAAATTTTCATCCTGAAACTCCATTATTTGTAACTTCGCAAAAAATTTAATAATGCCAAAAAAGAAACAAAAGCAATCACAAGTTATAGAAATACCTAAAATTATTTTGTATACAGCAAAATTTTTGCAAGCTATTTCTCCTAGTTTAACAACTAAATTTGCGGCTAAACTTTTTACCACTCCAATTCGCCATAAATTACCAAAGCGCGAATTACAAATGGAACGCGAAAGTCTACAAAAAAGTATTTTAGTTCGTGCCATAAATAAAGAAATCGTATTGTATGAATATGGCAAAAGCGATAAAAAAGTACTTTTAGTTCACGGATGGTCTGGTAGAGGAACGCAATTAGTAAAAATTGCTGATGAATTACTAAAAATGGGCTACATGACGATAAGTTTTGATGCACCAGCACATGGGAAATCAAAAGGAAATTATTCGATAATGACCGAATTTATTGCTTCCATTTTAGAATTGGAAAAACAATACGGTTCTTTTGAATTTGCCATTGGACATTCGCTTGGCGGTATGTCGGTTTTGAATGCGATTAAACAAAATTTGAATGTTAAAAAAGCAGTTACCATTGGAGCTGGAGATATTATTCAAGACATCATTGATGATTTTATCAAAAAATTACAATTAAAACCTGAATACGGAATCAAATTACGAGATCATTTTGAAAAACGTTTTGTTGGAAAAATGGATGATTATTCGGCTTACAAAGCAGCTAAAGAAATTAAAATTCCAGTTTTAATCATGCACGATAAAGAAGATGATGATGTTTCCGTGAAAGCGGCTTATCATATTTACGAACATTTACAAGGTTCAGAATTGGTGATTACGGAAGGTTTGGGTCATCGTAAAATTTTAGGTGATGAAGCTGTGATAAACAAGATTAAAGAATTTATTTCAAAATAAAAAAAGTCCTTCGTTTTGAAGGACTTTTGCTTTTTAGAAGTTAGGAGATAAATTGTATTTCTTATAGAAGTTATCTAACGCTTCCAATACCTCATCTTCTGTATCAACTACTTTAATTAAGTTCATATCGTCTGGACTGGCGTTTTTCATTTTGTCAATCATCACATTTTTAATCCAATCTAATAAACCTGACCAAAATTCGGTTCCCACTAAAATAATTGGGAATTTTCCAATTTTCTTAGTTTGAATTAACGTTACCGCTTCGAATAATTCGTCTAAAGTTCCAAAACCTCCTGGCATTACCACGAAACCTTGTGAATATTTTACGAACATTACTTTTCTTACGAAGAAGTAATCAAAGTTTAAGTTTTTATCTTTATCGATATACGGGTTAAAGTGCTGCTCAAAAGGCAATTCGATGTTTAAACCTACTGAAGTTCCTCCACCATAATGTGCTCCTTTATTTCCGGCTTCCATGATACCAGGACCACCACCAGTAATTACTCCGTAACCTGCTTTACTAATTTTGTAAGCGATTTTTTCAGCTAATAAATAATATTTATCTTCTGGTTTTGTTCTTGCTGAACCAAAAATAGAGACACAAGGACCAATTCTTCCCATCGATTCGTAACCGTTTACGAATTCTGACATGATTTTAAAAATTGCCCATGAATCATTGGTTCTTATTTCGTTCCAAGTCTTTTGCTTGAATTTCTCTTGAATTCTGTGTTCTTCGTTTTCGTACTGATCTGCTGCCATAGTAATTTTAGTTAATTTGTTTGTAAACAAACTATTACGATTAAATAATAAAGTTGTAGCAGTGTTGTTGTGTGTAGTAATTAGGTTGCTAAGATAATTCTTTTTTCAAAAACTGCGCCGTGTAACTTTTTTTATTTTTCACGATTTCCTCTGGAGTTCCTTTCGCAACTACTTCTCCGCCGCCTTTTCCTCCTTCGTAACCAATGTCGATAATGTAATCCGATAATTTTACAACATCTAAATTATGTTCAATAATTAACACTGTGTTTCCTTTATCTACCAACTTATTGATTACATCCATTAATACGCGAATATCTTCAAAATGTAAACCAGTAGTTGGTTCGTCTAAAATGTAAAACGTATTTCCCGTATCTTTTTTGGATAATTCGGTTGCTAATTTGATACGTTGTGCTTCACCGCCAGAAAGCGTTGTGCTTTGTTGTCCTAAAGTAATATAACCCAACCCAACATCTTGAATGGTTTTTACTTTTCGATAAATTTTTGGAATATTTTCGAAGAAATCTACCGCTTCATCTACCGTCATGTTCAATACATCCGAAATTGATTTTCCTTTGTAACGAATTTCTAATGTTTCTCTGTTGAAACGTTTTCCCATACAGGTTTCACATTCTACATACACATCTGGTAAAAAGCTCATTTCAATGGTTCTAACACCCGAACCTTCACAAGTTTCGCAACGACCGCCTTTTACATTAAAACTAAATCTTCCAGGCTTGTAGCCACGAATCATTGCTTCAGGAACTTGGGTAAACAAGGTTCTTATTTCAGAGAAAACATCTGTATAAGTAGCTGGATTGGAACGCGGTGTTCTTCCAATCGGACTTTGGTCGATGTCGATTACTTTATCAATATGTTCTAAACCTTCAATTTTTTTGTAAGGTTGTGGTTTCTTCACCGCATTGAAAAAATGCGCATTTAATATCGGATACAAAGTTTCATTAATCAATGTCGATTTTCCACTTCCTGAAACTCCGGTAACACAAACCAATTTTCCAAGCGGAATTTCAATTGAAATATTTTTCAAGTTATTTCCGGTTGCGCCTGATAGTTTGATGGATTTACCATTGCCTTCACGACGCGTTTTTGGCACTTCAATTTGCATTTTACCATTCATGTACTGAGCCGTAATAGTATTTTCTTTCAACAATTCTTTTGGAGTTCCTTTACTAATAATTTGTCCTCCAAAACGACCTGCTTTTGGACCAATATCAATCACATAATCGGCACGTTCAATCATGTCTTTATCGTGTTCTACTACGATTACTGAGTTACCAATATCGCGTAAACTTTCTAATGATTTAATCAAACGTTCGTTATCTCTTTGGTGCAAACCGATACTCGGTTCATCTAAAATATACAAAACACCAACCAATTGCGAACCAATTTGCGTAGCCAATCGAATACGTTGCGCTTCACCTCCTGAAAGTGATTTTGAGCTTCTGTTTAGTGATAAATAATTCAGACCTACATCCAATAAAAATTGTAATCGAGCTGTAATTTCTTTTAAAATTTCAGTTGAAATAACTTGTTGTTTTTCAGAAAGATGATTCGGTAAATCGGCAAACCATTCCGATAATTCGGCAACGTCCATTTGGACTAATTCACCTATGTTTTTTCCGTTTAGTTTGAAATATAACGATTCTTTTCGCAAACGCGTTCCTTCGCATTCTGGACAATCGTTTTCGTCCATAAATTCTTTTGCCCAACGTTTAATACTTGCCGAATCGGAATTATCATATTGATTTTTAATGAAATTCGAAATTCCTTCAAAATCGATTTTATAATCTTTAGTAATTCCCATAACCTTTGAAACGACTGAGAATTTTTCGTTTCCACCATACAAAATCATGTCCATTGCTTCTTGTGGAATGGTTTCGATGGCATCGGTTATTTTGAAATCATATTTTTGTGCGATAATTTCCAATTGCTTGAAAATCCATGAACTTTTATATTCACCCAAAGGTGCAAAACCACCATTTTTAATTGATGCTTTTGGATTTGGGATAATTTTTTGAAGGTTGATTTCATTCACAGTTCCTAATCCGTTACAACACGGACATGCGCCTTTTGGAGAGTTGAATGAAAAGTTATTCGGTTCCGGATTTGGATACGAAATTCCAGAAGACGGACACATTAAATTACGACTGTAAAAACGCACTTCTTGGCTTTCTTGTTCAATGACCATCATGACATCCTCGCCATGATACATTGCGGTTTTGATGCTTTCTGACAATCGTTTATCGGTATCTTCTTCGTTGTCAATTGCCATTCTATCAATTACGATTTCGATGTCATGCGTTTTATAACGATCGACTTTCATACCGTATTCTAAATCACGAATTTCGCCATTCACACGAACTTTTAAGAAACCTTGCTTCGCAATTTGCTCAAATAATTCTCGATAATGTCCTTTACGAGAACGAACCACCGGTGCTAAAATATTGATACGTTTTCCATTGAAATCCTCTAAAATCAATTGCTTGATTTGTTCATCAGAATAAGAAACCATTTTTTCACCCGTATTGTAACTGTAAGCATCGGCACCACGAGCGTACAACAAACGTAAGAAATCGTAAATTTCGGTAATGGTTCCTACAGTAGAACGAGGCGATTTACTCGTAGTTTTTTGCTCTATAGCAATCACAGGCGAAAGTCCGTCGATTTT
>RXJZ01000122.1 GCA_003963025.1 Flavobacteriaceae bacterium | reverse complement strand
AATTTCATAAACGTAAATTTAATCTATTTCCTATATGACGATCTGTTAAGATAAAAGGTTACAGGTTTATCTCAGCTTGCCACTAACGTTTTGGCGCTTGGCGAAGAAGCGGATTTCGAGGCACTAAACTGTCTGCAAGCACTGAACTTGATACGAAGCACAAAGCTTCATTTAAGCACTGAACCCGCTTTTTTGCCAAACGCCTGTTATGTGTAGCCGTTCTTTTCATTTTATTTATGCAACAGGTTGTCTGTCTAAATCACTGTAAGGATAGTGTCCGGCTTGTTTTAGTTTTTTAAATAGTTCTTCGCTTCCGTTTTCTCTTGCAAATTCCATTTCGCTTCTGAAAACTTGTAAGCATAGTAACAAGTGGTGATTTCTATCTCCAATTTTAAATTCTTTATTGTCTGGTTGGTAAAGGTCAAATACTAAACAAGAATTTTCTTCACCTTCTCCGTTTGGAATTTCACAAGTCTCATTGGGGTTTAAAACTGCTTCTTTTGAGAAAAATCCAATAGCCGTAAAAATGCCACATATTTTCCTTTCAATTAAATTGAATGGTGTCTGAGTGTCTTCGCTGTTGTTGTAATCGTATTTTGTAAATGCTACAAGTTCATATGTCCCAAGTCTGTTGGGTAATGGTCCTGTTCCGTCAGGTTCTAAAAGTTCCATTGTTGCAAAACCTGTCCCTTTGATATGGTTCGGAAAATAATACATATCTACTGCTCCACCAACTGCAAAGGGAATTATTGCGTGTCCAACCAAGTCGTGCATTTTTCCAAGCACATTTTCAAGTCCCTTTGATTTTTGTTCATAATCAAGTTCGTGTTCTTGCTCTGTAAATTCTCTTGGTGTAGGTTTGTCGGATTTGCCAAATAATTTTTTAAAAAAGCTCATAATATTTAATTTTCTATGGTTGTTATTGTTTACTGGGTTGTCTTACGGTTACACATAACTAGTTAATATGCGAAACTTTCGAACTAGTATCGTACCTTATTGGCAAGATTGGCGAAAGTTTTTCCAGTTATTGTTGCGCTTATTTTTTAATAAGCAGTTCAAACATAAGATAAAAACCTTACAAATCAAAAGGACTTTTTGTTTTTTTTATACTATCATTACTAATATGCGTATAAATCAAAGTTGTTTTAGGACTACTATAATTTCATATATCGTGAATATAAAGTTAAAGCGCCTCATTTCAACAAAAAGGAGGAAAAACAATTGTAAATCAATATTATAAGTTGTTTGTGATAACTAATTCATACTTTTTATTCATTTTTTTGTGATTATTTGCTCTTTAACAAGTTTATAAAATCAATTGGTATGTATTATATTGTTAATTCCCCTAGGGCAATTACTTTTTTTCTCTAGGGAAATAACTTATTTTCCCTAGGGCAATTAGTTAATTACTGTACAGCAATTGTTTTTATATTATTTATAAATTATATTTTTGTACAATACAAAACAATTAAAATGGCAATAGAATTTAAAATGGTGCCCAAACAAAACAATATAGTGTCACCACCACAAATTAAATATTATCCTTGTGCCGTGAGTAAAGGGGAGGTAGATTTAGAATACATAGCCGAGATCGTTTCCAGCCGAAGTACGGTAACTGTAGCCGATTGTTATGGGGTTCTCATGGGAATGAGTCAGGTAATAGGAGAAGAGTTAGCTCAGGGCAAAATCGTAAAAATCGACCATTTGGGTACTTTTGCTTTAACGCTAAAAGGACAAGGTACAGACGAACCCGAGAAATTAAATAAGAGTACAATTCTTGGAGCTAAGATATTGTTTAAGCCCGCCCGCAATTTTAAAAAGCTATTGCAAAACCTAAAATATAAAAGGTTGCGATAAGAGTAATAATTTTAATCAAATTGAAACCTGATTTCTACGGTTTCTTTCAATATGTTTTACTCTGTAAAGATTCCAAACCTAAGCAAAAACCGATAAAGTTTTAAGATAAAAAAACCTGATGCTAATACGTGCATCAGGTTTTATATGGGGTAAAAGTAAAAAAACGATTACTTTCTTTTGATTACTTTTTCTGCTTTTTCAATTATAGCTGCGCTATTTAAGCCATATTTTTCCATTAATTGGTCAGGTGTTCCACTTTCTCCGAAGCTGTCGTTTACGGCTACAAATTCTTGAGGTACTAAATGATTGGCTACTAAAGTTCGAGAAACACTTTCTCCTAAACCACCAATGATATTATGCTCTTCTGCAGTAACCACACAACCTGTTTTCTTCACCGATTTTAAAATCGCTTCTTCGTCTAATGGTTTAATCGTGTGTATGTTGATTACTTCAGCTGAAATACCTTTAGCTTCTAAAGCTTCTGCTGCTACTAACGCTTCCCAAACTAAATGTCCGGTAGCAATAATGGTAACATCGGTTCCTTCGTTTAGCATAATGGCTTTTCCAATTACGAAAGGTTCGTCAGCTGGCGTAAAGTTAGGCACTACTGGACGACCAAAACGCAAATAAGCAGGACCATGATGATCGGCTAAAGCTAAAGTTGCTGCTTTGGTTTGATTGTAATCACAAGTGTTAATTACGGTCATTCCAGGTAACATTTTCATCAAACCGATGTCTTCTAAGATTTGGTGTGTAGCTCCGTCTTCTCCAAGGGTTAATCCCGCGTGAGAAGCACAAATCTTCACATTCTTATCTGAGTACGCTACCGATTGGCGAATTTGATCGTAAACTCTTCCGGTAGAAAAGTTAGCGAAAGTTCCCGTGAAAGGAATTTTTCCTCCAATTGTTAATCCAGCTGCAATTCCAATCATATTTGCTTCTGCAATTCCGATTTGGAAGAAACGCTCTGGGTGGTTTTTCTTGAAATCATCAAATTTTAATGATCCAATTAAATCCGCACAAAGTGCTACTACGTTTTCATTTTTTTGACCTAATTCCGTCATTCCAGCTCCAAATCCCGAACGGGTATCTTTACTGCCTTGGTTGATATATTTTTTCATTTTGTTTTTAAATTTAATTGCATGCTACTGAACACGGAGTACTAATTAATAGTCTCCTAAAGTTTCAACATTTTGTGCTAAACCTTTTGCTAATTGCTCATCATTTGGCGCTTTTCCGTGCCAAGCGTGGGTGTGCATCATAAAATCTACTCCGTTACCCATTTCCGTATGCAATAAAATACAAACGGGTTTTCCGTTACCTGATTTCGATTTTGCATCAGCCAAACCAGCTTTGATGGCGTCAATGTTGTTACCTTCTTTGATTTCAATTACCATCCAATCGAATGCTTCAAACTTCGCTTTTACACTTCCCATCGCTAAAACTTCATCAGTAGTTCCGTCAATTTGTTTTCCGTTTAAGTCGATAGTTGCAATTAAATTGTCTACTTTTTTAGCAGAAGCATACATAATTGCTTCCCAGTTTTGACCTTCTTGTAATTCACCATCACCTAAAAGAGCAAAAACCAAATGGTTATCGTTGTTCAATTTTTTAGCTTGCGCTGCACCAACCGCAACCGATAAACCTTGTCCTAATGAACCCGATGCCATGCGAATTCCAGGTAAACCTTCATGAGTTGTTGGGTGACCTTGTAATCTTGAATTTAATTTTCGGAAAGTAGCTAATTCTGCTACAGGAAAGTAACCACTTCTAGCTAAAACACTGTAAAAAACAGGAGAAATATGACCGTTTGATAAGAAGAAAATATCTTCATTACTTCCATTCATATCAAAACCTGATTTGCGTTGCATAACGTCTTGATAAAGAGTAACCAAAAATTCAGTACATCCCAAAGAACCTCCTGGGTGACCTGAATTTACGGCATGAACCATGCGAAGAATATCTCTTCGAACTTGTGTTGTAAAATCTTGTAGTTGTTGCGTGTTAGACATTTTATTACATATATTTATTAATGGTGTAAAAGTAATTCTATTTTTTTGGTGCTACAAATCATTTTGTTAGAAGTTATTAAGAATAGTTTTTTTGGAGGTGATGGATGATGGGTGGTGGGTAATGGGTGGTGGGTAATGGGTGATGGGTGATTGGTGATTGGTGATGGGAGTTTGGTTGTGTTGAGAATAATTTGATTTTTAAACTTGAACTTGAACTTGTCCTTGTCCTTGATTTTTTTATGGAACACAGATTGAAGACAACGGAGTAATCTTTAGAAATAAATTCTCACGATTGTCATCCTGAGCGGAGTCGAAGGCTAATGAAAAAATAGAGCACTAAAATTTCTTAGAAGGAATTGTCCCCTTGAGGGGACTACAGGGGTGTTGCGGGTGTTTTTTGAATGTTGAAGAACAAATTTGATTTTTGAAGTTGCACTTGTTCTTGCCCTTGAACTTGCCCTTGAACTTGATTTTTCTAATTTTATCCTAAATTCTAAAACTACAATTGAAATTAAATTATCTTTGCCGTTCGTAAAAGCACAATATGAAGTTTGATTTAATTACCAAAGACCCAAAAAGTAAAGCCAGAGCCGGAAAAATAACTACCGATCACGGTGTTATTGAAACTCCGATATTCATGCCTGTAGGAACAGTTGCCTCTGTAAAAGGAGTACACCAACGCGAGTTAAAACAAGATATTAACCCTGATATTATTTTGGGGAATACCTATCATTTATATTTAAGACCTCAAACCAAAATTTTAGAAGCGGCTGGAGGTTTACATAAATTTATGAATTGGGATAGAAATATACTAACTGATTCAGGGGGGTATCAAGTATATTCATTATCAGGAAGAAGAAAGATTAAAGAAGAAGGGGTGAAATTCAAATCGCACATCGATGGTTCGTATCATTTCTTTTCTCCAGAAAATGTAATGGAAATTCAAAGAACTATTGGGGCTGATATCATTATGGCATTTGACGAATGTACGCCGTATCCATGTGATTATCGCTATGCAAAACGTTCGATGCACATGACGCACCGTTGGTTAGATCGTTGTATTACCCATTTAGATAAGTTGCCGTTTAAATATGGTTATGAGCAAACGTTTTTTCCAATTGTTCAAGGAAGTACGTTTAAAGATTTAAGAGAGCAATCAGCAGAATATATTGCCAACGCTGGAGCGCAAGGAAATGCTATTGGAGGATTATCAGTAGGAGAACCAGCAGAAGAAATGTACGCGATGACCGAAGTGGTAACAGCCATTCTTCCAGAAGACAAACCAAGATATTTAATGGGAGTGGGAACGCCAATCAATATTTTAGAAAATATTGCGTTAGGTATTGATATGTTTGATTGTGTGATGCCAACACGTAACGCCAGAAACGGAATGTTATTCACAGCTCACGGTTCTATTAACATCAAAAACAAAAAGTGGGAAGCTGATTTTTCGCCTATCGACGAAATGGGCCACACTTGGGTTGATACCGAATATTCAAAAGCGTATTTAAGACACCTTTTTGCAGCGAATGAATTTTTAGGAAAACAAATTGCAACCATTCACAACTTAGGTTTTTACATGTGGTTGGTTCGCGAAGCTAGAAGACAAATTTTAGCAGGAACTTTTAGAGAATGGAAAGATAAAATGGTGATTCAAATGAGTCAACGTTTATAAAGTCAGAAATCAGAATTTAGAATTTAGAAAGTAATGATTGTAAAAACATTCATATTTCTAAATTCTAAATTCTAAATTCTAAATTTTAGGATGAAAATAATAGATAAATACATTTTAAAACGCTATTTGGTCACTTTTTCGGTGATGTTAATTATGTTTATTCCTATTGGAATTACAATTGACGTTTCAGAAAAGGTGAATAAAATGATTGAGAAAAAAATTCCTTTGAAAGATATCTTAATCTATTATGGCGATTTTACGATTTATTTTGCCAATTTGTTATTTCCTATCTTTTTATTCTTATCGATTATTTGGTTTACCTCCAAGTTAGCGAATAATACTGAGATCATTGCTATTTTGAGTTCTGGAATTTCATTTGGTAGATTTCTTCGTCCTTTCATGTTTGGTGCAATTATCGTTTCTATTTTTGCCTTAGTAATGGGATTTTTCTTGGTTCCTAAAGCTAGTAAAGGCTTTAACGATTTTCGATATCAAAACCTAAAAGGGAATTCGCAAACTAGAGAAACATCCGATATTTTCAGACAAATTAAAAAAGAGGGCAAACTAGAGGAAAATATTTATGTTAGCAATTATAATTATTTGTCGCAAACGGGATTTAATTTCACCTATGAAAAGTTTCAAGATAACATATTGATAGAAAAGGTAACGGCTAATAGAATTCGTTATGATGCTACTACCAAAAATTACACTCTTTATGGATACAACAGAAGAATTGTAGGGGAAACTAATGATCAAATTATTTCAAGTGATAAATTAATGGTCAAATACAATTTTGAACCAGATGATTTAACACCTGTAGTTTACGTTGCTGAAACCATGACCATTGGTCAATTAAATAGTTTTATCGCCAAAGAACGTGCTAGAGGAAATGGAAATATCAATACGTATTTAGTGGTTTTTTATAAAAAGTTTAGTTTGCCTATATCGGCATTTATCCTTACTATAATTGCGGTTTCAGTTTCTTCAATGAAAAGAAGAGGAGGTATGGGAATTAATCTAGCAATTGGTATTGTTATAGCTTTTGTTTTTATTTTTATAGACAAAGTATTTGGTACTCTTGCTGAAAAATCTAGTATTCCGCCGTTAATAGCGGTTTGGTTGCCTAATATTGTTTTTGGAATTCTAGCTTATTAC
>RXJZ01000238.1 GCA_003963025.1 Flavobacteriaceae bacterium | reverse complement strand
CAAAACGAATTAAATACGATTCAAGAAAACGGATTATTTAAAAAAGAACGCATTATTACTTCGCCTCAAGGAGCAGAAATTACGATTTCGACTGGAGAAACAGTTTTAAACTTTTGCGCGAATAATTATTTAGGATTGTCATCACATCCAGAAGTAGTGCAAGCAGCAAAAAACGCTTTAGATTCTCATGGGTTTGGAATGTCATCTGTGCGTTTTATTTGTGGAACGCAAGATATTCATAAAGAATTAGAAAAAAAAATTGCCGATTTCTACGGAACAGAAGACACTATTTTATATGCAGCGGCATTTGATGCCAATGGAGGTGTTTTCGAACCTTTATTAGGAGAAGAAGATTGTATTATTTCGGATTCTTTGAATCATGCTTCTATCATTGATGGTGTTCGTTTGTGTAAAGCAGCACGTTATCGTTACGAAAATAATAACATGGAAGATTTAGAGCAACAGTTAATCAAAGCAACTGAAGCAGGTCACCGTTTTAAACTTATTGTAACTGACGGAGTTTTCTCGATGGACGGATTAGTAGCGCCATTAGATAAAATTTGTGACTTAGCCGATAAATATGATGCTATGGTTATGGTTGACGAATGTCACGCCGCTGGTTTCATTGGAGCTACAGGAAAAGGAACATTAGAAGCTAAAGGCGTAATGGGAAGAGTAGACATTATCACAGGAACACTTGGAAAAGCACTTGGTGGAGCCATGGGTGGTTATACAACGGCAAAAAAAGAAATCATTGAAATATTACGTCAACGATCTCGTCCATATCTATTTTCAAATTCATTAGCGCCTTCTATTGTAGGAGCGTCTTTAAAAGTTTTTGAATTATTAGAAAAAGACACGACTCTTAGAGATAAATTAGAGTGGAACACCAATTATTTCAAAGCAGGATTAAGAAAATCAGGTATCGATTTTATTGATGGAGATTCTGCAATTGTTCCAGTTATGCTGTATGATGCCAAATTATCTCAGATAATGGCAGAAGAACTGTTAAAAAAAGGAATCTATGTAATTGGATTTTTCTTTCCAGTAGTTCCCAAGGATAAAGCACGTATTCGCGTGCAATTATCGGCAGCACATACCCAGGAACACTTAGATAAAGCAATTGCAGCTTTTACAGAAGTAGCTAAGAATTTAGGAATAATCAAGTAAAAATCCGACAAATATGTAATTTTTTTTAACAAAACTTTTTGTAGTTAAAAAAAACGTATTACTTTTGTTCCAATTATAACGCATTGTAATTAAATAAAACAAGTATGAAACATCTTAACAAATTATTTGCTGCAGCTTTGTTGTTTGCTGGTTTAACATCACAAGCACAAGATAGCAACAACCCATGGGCAGTGTCTTTTGGGGTAAATGGAGTTGACACTAAAGTTAGTGCTGTTGGTAATGACAGTCCAAAATTCATCCAACTAGTAAACGCAAATCAGAACTGGAATATTTTACCTTCAGTATCTTATTTAAACGTATCTAGATATGTAGGTGATGGATTTTCTTTTGGTGTTACAGGTTCTGTAAACAAAATTAATAAATGGGTAGAAAGAGTGGATGGAACACAATCAACAGATTTAGTTTCTGATCCAGGTGATCTTTCTTATTATGCATTTGATGCTGTAATCAAATACAGCTTCATGGAAATGTTGAAATCGAAATGGATTGACCCATCTATCAATATTGGTGGAGGTTATAATTTCTTTGGAGATGCTTCTGCTGGAACTGTAAACGGAGGTTTAGGTTTAACTTTTTGGTTAACTGAAAATGTAGGTTTACAATTCCAATCTACTTACAAGCATTCATTTGATGACAACAGAGTAGCTAATTCTGATGTACCAACTCATATCCAACACTTTGCAGGTTTATCTTTCAAATTTGGAGGTAAAGATACTGACGGTGATGGTATTTATGATAAAGATGATGCATGTCCAGAAGTTGCTGGTTTACCAGAATTTAAAGGTTGTCCAGATACAGACAAAGACGGTATCCAAGATTCAGAAGATGCTTGTCCAGAGGAGGCAGGTTCTAAAGAATTAAACGGTTGTCCTGATAATGACGGAGACGGAATCATCAATTCAGAAGATGCTTGTCCAGATGACAAAGGAACTAAAATGATGAAAGGTTGTCCTGATACAGATGGTGACGGTGTTGCTGACAAAGATGACAAATGCCCAACTGTTGCAGGAGCTAAAGATAATGGAGGTTGCCCATGGCCAGATACTGACGGTGACGGTGTTGCTGATAAAGACGACAAATGTCCAACTGTAAAAGGTTCTGTAGCTAACAATGGTTGTCCAGAAGTTTCTGATGAAACAATGAAAAAATTAAATGACTATGGTAAAACTATCTTGTTTAACTCTGGTAAAGCTTCTTTCCAAAAACAAACAATTCCAGTTTTACAAGCAATGGCTGCTATTTTAAAAGAGTATCCAACTGCTAAATTCTCTTTAGAAGGTCATACAGATGCTGATGGTAAAGATGCAATGAACCAAAAATTATCTGAAGATAGAGCTGCTGCTGTTAAAAACTTCTTAGTTGAAAACGGTATCGATGCTTCTAGATTATCTTCTAAAGGTTTTGGTGAGTCTATGCCAGTAGATTCTAACAAAACTGCTAAAGGTAAAGCTAACAACAGAAGAGTAGAAGTGAAATTAGTTAAATAATTTCTTTCTAAAATATACTAAGAAACGTCCCGATATTTCGGGACGTTTTTTTATTTTTATAAAATGAAACAAGATACTTTTTTAGATAAGTTAAGCGCCACTATTTTATCACAATCTGATATTGAATTATCGAATTGTTTGATTGTTTTACCCAATAAAAGAGCAAAAGTATTTCTTTTAGAAAGTTTAAAAAATCAATTAGAAACTACTTCGTTTGCGCCAACTATCATTAGTATTGAAGATTTCATTCAAGAGATTTCAGGTCTTCGTACCGTTGACCCAATCGAATTACTATTTGAATTCTACGAAGTTTATCTTTCCGTAACTGAAAAATCCAAACAGCAAACCTTCGAAGAATTTGCTACTTGGGCAAAAACTGCCATTCAAGATTTTAATGAAATCGATCGCTATTTATTAGATCCAAATCATGTTTTCTCTTATTTAGAAGATATTGAAGCATTAAAACGTTGGGATTTACAACCACAAGACAAAACCAAATTAATCACAACTCATTTAGAATTTTGGGCGAAACTACCTTTATACTATGAATCGTTTTATAAGCATTTATTAAAAAAAGGAATCGGTTATCAAGGTTTATTATACAGAGAAGCAGTTAAAAACTTAGCTTCGTTTACCAAAACAATTACCAAACAAATCTATTTTGCAGGTTTCAACGCTTTAAATCAAGCGGAAGAGAGAATATTCAAACATTTAGCTAACGAAAACAAAGCCAAAATTTATTGGGATATTGATGAAGTGTTTTTGAACGATTCGTATCACGATGCTGGTTTGTTCATTAGAAAGTTCAAGAAAGAATGGAAACCTTTCGTAAATCAAGATTTCGAATGGGTGGTCAATCACTTTAGTCAAGAAAAAAATATCGAAATTATTGGTACGCCAAAAAGTATCGGTCAAGCTAAAATTGTGGGAACTATAATTGAAAAAATGCAATCTGAAAACCCAAACTTAGAAAAAACCGCCGTTGTTTTAGGTGATGAAAATCTGTTGCTTCCTGTTTTATACGGTTTGCCTGAATCAGTTGATGCGTTGAATATTACGATGGGTTATCCGAGTAAAAATAATCCTGCACAATTGTTGATTAGCAAGTTGTTCAAGTTGCATACGAATGCTAAACAACGAAATGAGAAAAGTTACACCTTCTACTATAAAGAAGTTTTAGATATCCTAAATCATCCATTGGTAGAACCGTATTGCAAAGTAGAAGAAGTGGTAAAAGTGATTAATAACAACAATTTTACCTTCTTTTCCAATCAAAAATTATTCAGTTTATACGAAGAGAAATATCCTAATTCAGAAAACAAATTCTTCAAATTATTATTTACACGTTGGGACGATTCTATTTCTGATATTTTAGCGAATTTGAATTCGATTTTACTTATCATAAAATCCTATTTAAGTAACGATGATGCCGAAGAAAAAGTAACCAAAGCTTTTGTGTATTCCGTTTTTAAAACGATAAATAAATTAACCAATTATCACGAAACTTATAATCAAATTGAAAGTTTGCCATCGCTTCAAGCCATTTACAAGCAAATTATCGATTTAGCGGAAGTTTCTTTCGAAGGTGAGCCTTTGAGCGGTCTTCAAGTAATGGGTGTTTTAGAAAGTCGTGTATTGGATTTTGAAAATGTGATTATTACTTCGGTAAATGAAGGAAAATTTCCAGCTGGAAAATCGCAAAATTCATTTATTCCGTATGATGTAAAGAAAGAATTGGGATTACCTACCTACAAAGAAAAAGATGCGATTTATTGCTATCATTTTTATCATTTGTTATTGCGTGCGAAAAATGTTTGGTTGCTTTATAACACCGATAACGAAGGAATCGATGCTGGAGAAAAAAGCCGTTTCATTACTCAATTAGAAATCGAGAAACAACCAAAACACAATATCATAAGTACAATTTATAACGCGGTTTTACCCGAAAAAGCATACGAACCCGTTACCATTCCAAAAACCGATAAAATCTTAACCCGTTTGCACGAAATTGCAACGGATAAAGGATTTTCACCATCGTCGTTAACAAATTATATTCGAAATCCGTTACGGTTTTACATGCAACGTATTTTGCGCATTAACGAAGCGGATGAAGTAGAAGAAAACATCGCAGTAAATACGTTAGGAACCATCATTCATAACGCTTTGGAAGAATTGTATACGTCGTATTTGAATCAGTTTTTGGCATTGCATCATATTGAAGCGATGGAAGCTAAAATTGATGAAGTCATTCTGAAACATTTCAAAGAAATTTACAAAGAAGGCGAAATTACCAAAGGAAAAAACCTATTGGCGTTTGAAGTAGCGAAACGAAATGTATACAATTTTTTACAATTGGAAAAGAAAGACATTGAAGAAGGTCAAGCCATAAAAGTATTGCTGTTAGAAGCAAGTTTGTCTTGTGAAATCGAAGTAAAATCGTTGCCATTCCCAATAAAAATAGCTGGTAAAGTCGACCGAATTGAAGAGCGAGAAGGCGCCATCAGAATCATCGATTACAAAACTGGAAAAGTAGATGGAAACAGCTTAAAAATTCAAGATTTTGGTGATTTGACTTCGGATATTAAAAATGAAAAAATCATTCAGTTGTTGTGTTATGCTTTGATGTTTGAAAATCACGAGTTCAAACAAAACCGAGAAGTTTCCGCAGGAATTGTTTCGTTTAAAAATATGAAAAGTGGCTTTTTACCTTTCGGATTAGGAAAAGGAAAAGATGCAGAACTTATTATTTCAAATGATATTTTAGAAGATTTCAAATCGGAATTAGAAACATTAATTGTAGAAATTTTCAATCCAGAAATTCCGTTTAAAGAAAAAGTATAATTTAACCACAAGGCCCACAAAGTAATTACACGAAGTTCACAAAGCTTGGTGTTCATTGTGCCTTCTTTGTGCTCTTAGTGGTTAAACCCTTTTCAAAAATCCACTCAAAACCGCTAACAATTCCGCTTGATTTTCAAAGTGACTCATATGACCATCTTCAAAAGTGGTGAGTTGTACTTGCGTGCCTTCGATTTGTTCTAAATTGTCATCATAATTTAAAACAGGATCTTTTTTACCTAGAATAAGTTGAATCGGGTAAGGTGCAAAATGCAAAATAACTTCGCGGTCTTTTCTTATTTTCATGCCTTCTAAAGCCGCAACGATTCCTTGAAGAGGCGTTTTTAAAGCTTCTAATTTTACTTCTTCAATAATGTCAGCTAAACGCTCGCGATTGTCTTCACTAAACAAATTGGCAATACTCATGCGAATGAAAGCCGAATAATTTTGTTTCACCGCTAGAATCGCTCTATCACGATTTACTTTTCGTTCGTCGCTATCTGCTCTTGAAGTGGAGTTTTGTAATACAATTCCTTTTACATAATCAGGGTACAATTCGGCGAAAGCCAGCGCCACATAACCGCCCATCGAATGTCCAATCAAAACCGCTTTTCTGATTTTTAATTCGTGTAATACATGATGTACCATATCGGCTTGGTCTTCCATGGTGTGGACATAACCCAAACATTCGGTTTCACCATGACCTAATAAATCGATGGTAATGATGCGGTGTTTCTTCACCAATTCAGGAACAAACGCTCTCCACATCGATTGATTTTCCAAAAAACCATGTAATAACACCACCGCCGTTCCTTTTCCTTGGTCTGTGTAATTGATTTTGGTGTTTTTGAAGGTTGTGGTTTTCATGAGGGCAAAGGTAAAGTTTAAACGCAAATTCCGAAACTTCGGAACCAAAGTTTTTTCGCAAAGTACGCAAGGATTTTTTTACTACAAACTTTCCATTCCATCGGTTTAATATTTTAGAAACACAGATTTAAGAAATTACATAAATTTTAAAAATTTCTCCAATCTGTGTTCCAAAAAAAAACGGCTCACATTTCTGCAAGCCGTCTATATTTTAAACTGAGATTGAGACTGAAAACTAACTATTCATTATTGCTTCAATTTCTTCAATTTCAATTGGAATATTGCGCATTAAGTTAAACGCAGCTCCTTTTTCTTGAATTACCATATCGTCTTCTAAACGAATACCAAAACCTTCTTTCG
>RXJZ01000093.1 GCA_003963025.1 Flavobacteriaceae bacterium | reverse complement strand
AAATAAAGAAAAAACCGGTGCTCGTATCGAAGTTTTCTTATTAAGAGAATTAAATGCCGAACAACGTTTGTGGGATGTTTTAGTAGACCCAGCTCGTAAAATTCGTATCGGAAACAAATTATACTTTGGTGATGACGATTCGTTAGTAGCTGAAGTAATTGATAATACTACTTCTCGTGGAAGAACATTACGTTTCTTATACGATGGTTCTTATGAAGAATTTAGAGAAAAGTTAGTAGAGTTAGGAGAAACTCCTATTCCTAAATACATCAATCGTGAAGTAACTCCAGAAGATGCGGAACGTTACCAAACCATTTATGCAAAAGAAGAAGGTGCGGTAGCGGCTCCAACTGCTGGTTTACACTTTTCAAAACATTTATTAAAACGTTTAGAAATCAAAGGAGTAAATTTTGCAGAAGTTACGCTTCACGTAGGTCTTGGTACTTTCAATCCAGTGGAAGTAGAAGATTTATCGAAACACAAAATGGATTCTGAAGAAATGATAATTTCTCAAGAAGCGTGTGATATTGTAAACAATGCCAAAGTGAATAAGAAAAAAATCTGTTGTGTAGGAACCACATCTATGCGTGCTATGGAAAGTTCAGTTTCTTCTCAAAGAACCTTAAATCCTTACACGGGTTGGACAAATAAATTTATTTATCCACCTTACGATTTTAGTATTGCAGATTGTATGATTACCAATTTCCATACACCAAAATCAACTTTATTAATGATGATTTCAGCTTTCTGTGGTCATGATTTAATGATGAAAGCTTATAAAGAGGCTATTCAAGAAAAATATCGTTTTTATTCATACGGAGACGCAATGTTAATTATATAATTTCCAAATCCCAATCGAAAGGTTGGGATTTTTTATGTTCTAATCCATTAGATTCAAATTCCTTTTGTCTTTTTTAAAAGTTGGACACCTACTAACTTTTCCCTATTTTTGCTAACCAAACAACCAAAAAAATGATTTTTGAAAACACACGCGATTTTGCACAAAGTTTAGACGCTCAAGACGAATTAAGAACATATAGAGACGAATTTTATTTCCCAAAAGTAAATGGGAAACAAGTAATTTATTTTACAGGAAATTCACTGGGTTTACAGCCTAAAAGAACGAAAGCTTACGTTGATGAAGTTATGAATGATTGGGCTAATTTGGCAGTAGAAGGTCATTTTTATTCGGATAAACCTTGGTGGGATTATCAAGAAAGATTTGCTGCTCCTCTAAGTGATATTGTTGGAGCAAAACCTTCTGAGGTTGGAGTTATGAATACCTTAACTGTGAATCTTCATTTGTTAATGGTGTCTTTCTATAATCCAACATCAAAAAAATACAAAATCATTTGCGAAGAAAAAGCGTTTCCAAGCGACCAATACATGTTCCAAAGTCAAGTGAAATTTCATGGATATGATCCAAAAGATGCTATCGTAGAAATTAAACGAAGAGAAGGAGAAGCCAATATTCGATTAGAAGATGTATTAGCTAAAATTAATGAGGTTGGGAATGAATTAGCTTTGGTTTTAATCGGTGGCGTGAATTATTATACGGGACAAGTTTTTGATATGAAAACCATTACCGAAGCCGGGCACAAATATGGCGCTTATGTAGGTTGGGATTTAGCGCATGCCGCTGGAAATATCAAATTAGCATTACACGATTGGAATGTAGATTTTGCTGCTTGGTGTAGTTATAAATACATGAATTCCGGACCAGGAAATGCTTCAGGATTTTTTGTGCACGAAAAACATCACAATGATAAAGAACTAAAACGTTTTGCAGGTTGGTATGGTCATAACAAAGAGAGAAGATTTAAAATGGAACCTGATTTTGAACCAGTTCACGGAGCAGATGGATGGCAAATTAGTAATCTTCCAATTTTATCTTTAGCACCATATTTAGCTTCGGTAGAAATGTTTGCTGAGGTTGGGATGGATAAACTAATCACAAAACGAAATTTAATAACTTCTTATCTAGAATTCATTCTTCATCAAATTGATAAAGAATTAGAAGGCGCGGATTTCGAAATTATTACACCATCCGATCCAGAAGAACGCGGATGTCAGTTATCAGTATACCTTCACGGACAAGGAAGAGAATTATTCGATAGATTAATGAAAAACGGTGTAATCACCGATTGGAGAGAGCCAAATGTAATTCGTTTAGCACCTGCACCATTCTATTGTTCATTCGAAGATATGTACGAATTTGGACAAATATTGAAAAGACTGATTTTGGAGAAATAGTGATAACTTAATTTAATTAAAATTGAAGTCATCTTTATTACTTTTTTTTCTTTTCTTATTTTTAAGTTGTAAAACTTCGAGTATTGAGGTCGATCATTTAAAAGAAAATGAAATTACCTTATTTTATGATACAGGAGAAGTGAAAAATATTGGAGTAATTGATGCTTTTCACAAAGAATATAATAATTTCAGAGTAGGATTTTGGAAGGAATTTTATAAAAATGGAAAATTAAAATCAGAAGGTAATTATAAATTAGATACTTATAAACAATGCTGTGTAAGTGGATTTTGTGATGGTTATTACAGTTACAAATATGGAGAATGGAAATACTATCATGAAAATGGAAACTTAAAGGCAAAAGGTACGTATCGAATAGGTAAGAAATATAAAAAAACAAGTTGTGAAGGAGGTGATGAAATAAATTTTGGTTATGTCACGAACAATTGGAATTTTTATGATTTAAATGGGAATGAAATGAAACCCTCTGAAAAAGATATTTTAGAAATTGAGAATAGTAGTTACCTTGATGAATTCGATATGAGTAAATATTGAAACAGTTAATTTTGAATAAATAATAACTTCGGGTTCAAAACCTGAAACTTGAAACTTGAAACAAAAAAATGACCAAACAACAAATCATAGAAAATTTTGACCCATCACAACCTGGGTTAGCTGATGCAACTGTTTTTGGATTGCCATTCTCAGCCGAGCAAAGTGAAATTATTGTAGTTCCAGTGCCTTGGGAAGTAACGGTAAGCTATGGAGCCGGTGCTTCGGAAGGGCCAGATGCTATTTTAGACGCTTCTTTCCAGGTGGATTTAAATCACCAAGAATTTCCTGAATTATGGAAATTAGGAATTTATATGGATGTAGCACCTGAGCATTGGGCAAAGAATTCTGAAAAATATAAAAGTTTAGCCCAACCCATAATCGAAGCTTTAGAAAGTGGAGAAGATGTGGCAACTTTTCCAGCCTTACAAGCAGATTTAGATAAAATCAATAAAGTGTGTAAGGAATTGCATCAAGAAGTAAAAGACCGCGTTTTACATTGGATGAACCAAGGAAAAAAAGTGGTGCTACTTGGTGGAGACCATTCAACTCCTCTTGGTTATTATCAAGCTTTAGCTACTAAATATGACAACTTCGGAATCTTACATTTAGATGCCCACATGGATTTGCGTATTGCTTATGAAGGATTCACATATTCACACGCTTCTATTATGTACAATACGTTACAAATTCCTCAAGTTTCTAAAATTGTTCAAGTAGGAATTCGCGATTTTTGTGAGCAAGAAGTGGAAGTGGCTTTAAAAGATAGAGTTTTAGTGCATACCGATATGGATTTAAAACAAGAAGCTTTCGAAGGCAAAACGTGGCAACAACAATGTGATCATATCATCGCTTCGTTACCAGAAAAAGTTTGTATTTCTTTCGATATTGACGGAATGTATCCTTGGTATTGTCCTAACACTGGAACTCCAGTTCCGGGCGGATTTTCATTTGAGCAAGCCGCTTATTTGTTCAGTCGTTTAGCAGAAACTAATAAAGAAATAATCGGATTTGATTTAGTAGAAGTAGCTCCAGGAGATGATGATTGGGATGGAAACGTAGGAGCAAGAATGTTATTTCACATGTGTGGTGCTTTTGCAAAATCTCAGAAAATGCATGTTGGGAACAAAATCAAGTTTAACAAATAATTTATATCTCGCATTAAATCAGACGAAAGTCTTAAATAATACGCCCCTTAATTTATTTAAAGACAAAAATATGAGTCATTTTGTAATTGAACAATGGAGAGAATATCCAATTGAAGTTCCAGGTAAGGTTAGATATGCCGTTTCAAACTATGGAAGAATTAAGAGTTTTACCGATAAAATTGAAAACGGTAAAATTCTAAAAGGTGCTCCAACTGAAGGTTTTCTATTTTTACGTTATGTTAGATCTGTTAACGGAAAAAAAAGTTATTATTCTCATGCCATTCATAAAATGGTGGCTGAGCTTTTTATTCCAAAAGTAAGTGAAGATCAAGAATATGTTTTGCATTTAGATTATGACAAAATGAACAATCAATTGTATAATTTAAAGTGGGCTACTTACACAGAAATGCGAGCTCACGGACACAAAAGTCCGGCTGTAAAAGCGGCTTTTAAAAAATTTCAAGAAGATAACATTAAACGCGATGGTAGAAAATTAACCTCTACTCAAGTAATGCGAATAAAGTTAAAAATGAAGCGACAAGGTGAAAAGTTCAGCGTTAGAAAAACCGCAAAAGAATTTAATGTTTCCGAAATGCAAATTTACCGTATTAAATGGGGGCAAAATTGGGGGCATATACAAGTATAAACCGAAGCATTGCTTCGGTTTTTTTATAAATTATTAATATCCTCCAAAATCGAAATCGCTTTTTCTTTTGTTGCTGCTAATTCTTCTGGTTTCATTTTTCTGAGTAAGGCTAACATCATGCTCATTCTTTGATTATTGGCAAAATGGTGTTTTTTCTCATCTAAAAAATGCCAATACAAACTGTTAAACGGACACGCTTTTTCACCCAATTTATCCTTTACGTTGTAATGGCAACTGCCACAATAATTACTCATTTTATTAATGTAACTTCCCGAAGAGACATAAGGTTTGGTTGCCACAATTCCACCATCCGCATATTGACTCATACCACGTGTGTTTGGCATTTCAACCCATTCAATTGCATCGATATAAACGCCTAAATACCAATCGTCAACTGCATCAGGATGCAATTGTGCTAATAAAGAGAAATTACCAATGACCATCAATCGCTGAATGTGATGCGCATATGCTTCCGATAAACTTTGGGAAATCGAATGTTGCATACATTTCATCTTAGTTTTTCCCGTCCAAAAGAATTCAGGTAGCGGATGGTGGTTTTCTAGTGTGTTCATTTGGGCATAATTAGGCATTTCTTTCCAATAAATTCCTCTAACATATTCGCGCCAACCAATAATTTGTCGCACAAAACCTTCTACTTGCGCCAATTCAATGGTTTCTTGATTTTGATAAAAATACGAAATCACAGCATCCACAACTTCTTTCGGACTAATCATTTTGGAATTCATCGCAAAAGACAAACGCGAATGAAACAGAAATTTATGTCCAGAAAATAACGAATCTTGATACGTTCCAAAATGTTCCAACAAATGTTCACAGAAATAGTCAATCAATTGTAAACTTTCATTTCTTGATGTTGGCCAATTGAAATTTTCAGAATCAATACTCCCAAAAGTGGTGATGTTTTGGGCTTCAATTTCGGCAACAAGTTCCTTCACATTTTGATGAAATTCCAAAGGAAATGGAATCGGAACTTCGTTTTTATATTGATTGCGGTTGTTGTGGTCAAAGTTCCATTTTCCGTCTAAAGGTTGATCGCCGACCATTAGAACATCGTGTTTTTTTCGCATCATGCGATAGAAACTTTCCATCAAAAGTTGCTTTTTTCCTTTGAAAAAATCACCTAATTCAGTTCTAGAGGTATAAAAATGTTCAGAATCAACGGCTTTTGTTGTAATAGAAAGTTTTTCACAAATGGATTTTAATTGCTCGTCCAATCGATATTCATCCGGAAGTTGGTATTCAAATTGCTCGATTTTATTCTTTTCAACCAAATCCAAAATCAATTGTTCCAAATCCTGAGGATTATTGGCATCCGAAATTTTGTAATAAACCACGTGATGACCTTTATGCTTCAATTCCTGAGAAAAATTTCGCATCGAAAGAAAAAACGCCACCACTTTTTGAACGTGATGTTTCACATAATCCGTTTCCTGACGCATTTCTGCCATCACATAAACCACATTCGGATTGACTTCATCAAACCAAGAATGTTGTGAATTGAGTTGGTCACCCAAAAGCAATCGAAGTGTTTTCATCTAAAATAATTCAGGAATTAACCACATTTTTTGAAATTTTCCATCACCATCATATAGTTCAGCCTGGCGTTTGATGTTGAATTTTCTATCTCTTGGGTCGTTGCCAACACCAGCATTGTACATCCAATTGCCATAATTACTATGCACATCGTAATCAATCAACATACTTTCAAAATAAGCCGCCCCAATGCGCCAATCTTGTTCCCATTCTTTTGCCCAATAACTCGCTACATTTTGACGGCCTCGATTACTCATCCAACCCGTTTTTTGCAATTCAATCATGTTGGCATTCACGAAATGTTCCGGAGTCGTACCATTTGTCCATTGATTGAAAGCTTTTGTATTTTGATTCCAATGGTATTCTTTTTGCAAAATACCGTTCAATTGGAAAATTTTGTTGCCGTGTTTTAATGAAATGTATTTGAAATAATCTCGCCAAATTAATTCGAAAATCAACCAATACGTGTCTTCGTTTTTGACTACTTTTTTCTCAAATTGTTGTACTTCCCAATAAATTGTTCGTGCCGAAATACTACCATTTGCTAACCAAGCCGAAAGTTTCGAACTGTAATCTTTTCCTACTAAACCATTACGAGTTTTCTTGTAAACCGCTAGTTTTTTGGTGTCCCAAAAGTATTCTTTGATTCTTTTTTTAGCTTGATTTTCTCCACCTTTAAAAGGAAAAGCGGTTTTATTAGGTTGTTTGAAATCGTCAAATCCTAAATCTTCTAATGTAGGAATGGATGTTTTTTCTTCAATTAGATTAGAAATTGGTTTTGCAGTTATTGAAACAGTTGGTCGTACTCGAATTTTCTTTTCCATTTGTTTTCTAAACTCCGTAAAAACTTCTGGTATTTTCTCCCAATCTTCATAAGGAACATCATCAGGATGAAATAAGAATTGGTCGTAATACGTTTTCCAATTTACAGCTGGAATTAGATTTCGTACTTCAGTTTCAACATCTACTTCTTCTTGCGTCCATTCGTTTTGACTATAAATCGTGTCAATTTGATATTTTGCCGCTACTTCTGGAATCAATTGTTCGGGATAGCCGTAATAAACTAATAAGGAGATATTCTTCTCCGCTAAGTTTTGTTGTAATTCGGCTAAAGTTTCTAAAAGAAATTGCGTTCTAAATTTTTCTGTTTTCTTGAAACCGTATTGAGTTGTTTCGAAATGTCTTGGATCTAGACAATATATTCCATTTACTTTTTCATTTTCTCTACAAGCATTGTACAACGAATGATTGTCAATCGTGCGCAAATCGTTTCTAAACCATACTAATCCGTTCATAATTTTAAACATATAAGTCACATAAGTTTTCTTTACGGAATAACTTTGTGAAAAAGTTCATAAAAGATTTTAAAGATTTCTCTTATTTTTCAAATCTGTGTTCCTTTTGAATTTTTATTCATTCTACATTTATCACTGCAATACATAACTTCTTCCCAGTTTTTCTCCCATTTTTTTCGCCATGAAAAAGGACGTTGACAGGTTTTACAGATTTTTTCAGGAAGATTTACTTTTTTATGTGCCATTATAACATCGAAGTTGAAGTTTTATCTGGTCGCGCATAATGAAATCTGTCGGATAATTTCGGAACAGCATAACCATCTAAACCGTTAATCGCTACCACATTTCCTTTGTCTAATTGCAGCCAATTGTCATCATGAAAGAGTTTTTCATCAGCATAAATAGTTTCAATCGAGGCGATAATGTGAATACAATCGTTTTCTTCAATTTTGTATTCGTTTACATATTTGCAAAGTAATTGTACCGGACTTCCTTTTACAAAAGGAACTTTCAAATCGTCTATAAATTCTGGTTCTAAATTTGTTTTGTCAAATTCTGAAATGTGTTCATCATAACTTGAAGATGTATGATGTGCATCAGCAATCATTTCTTCGGTAATATGATTTACAGTAAAGAATCCGGTTTCTTTTATGTTTTTATATGTGTCTCTTGGCACCGTTGTAGGTCTTAAAATAAATCCTAATAATGGAGGTTCGCTTCCCAAATGCGTAACGCTGCTGAAAATAGCAACGTTTAATGTGCCATTAGTTGAAACGGTTCCAATTAAATTAGCAGATTTATAACCCGTTACACAATTAACTAAGTTCAATCTAGGAATTTTTGACATTTCAAATAAATCTTCTTTCGTAATCTTTTTCATAGCAATTTTTATTCAAAGATACATTTTGTTTAACAAATATTAAAAATAATTAAACAAAATTTGAATTCAAAATCAAAAATCTAATAAAAGTCGGGCTTAGAAATTTATTATTCCGTATTTTTGCAGTCCAAATTTTTACAAAAGTCTTCATGCAAACGCCACAAAAAATTGCTGTTGTAGGTTCAGGATTAGTAGGAACTTTATTGGCAATCT
>RXJZ01000290.1 GCA_003963025.1 Flavobacteriaceae bacterium | reverse complement strand
AAAGTTTTAATTACATTTTCTTCCGCAACTTGGTAATTGAAATTAAAAATGTTTTTCGAAGTAACATTGTTTTGTGCATGCAATGACAATCCAAGAAAAGAAATTAGGAATATGATTTTTTTCATAGTTTATAGTTTTAAGTAAAAATAAAAAAATCCCGAGTAAATCGGGATTTTGTATGATAATTTTAACACTTATTAGGCTAACATCGTTACTGGATTTTCCATAAACGCTTTGAACGTCTGTAAGAATTGAGCTCCAGTTGCTCCGTCAACTGTTCTGTGATCACAAGCTAACGTAACTGTCATTGTATTTCCAACTACGATTTGACCATTTTTAACTACTGGTTTTTCAATAATAGCACCAACAGATAAAATAGCTGAATTTGGTTGATTGATTATCGATGTAAACGATTGAATTCCGAACATTCCTAAGTTTGAAATAGTGAATGTACTTCCTTCCATTTCTGCTGGTTGAATTTTTTTAGATTTTGCTTTTCCAGCTAAGTCTTTCACATTTGCACCAATTTGAGTTAAACTCATTTGGTCTGTAAATTTCAATACTGGAACCATCAAACCGTCTTCAACAGCTACTGCAACACCAATATTCACGTGGTGATTGATAACCATCGCATCTTCTCTCCATTGTGAATTGACTTGTGGATGTTTTTTCAATGCCATCGCACTCGCTTTGATTACCATATCGTTGAAAGAAACTTTCGTATCTGGTAATCCATTAATCATATTTCTTGAAGCAATAGCATTGTCCATATCTAACTCGATTGTTAAATAATAATGCGGTGCAGTAAATTTAGATTCTGATAATCGTCTCGCAATGGTTTTACGCATTTGCGAATTTTTGATTTCTTCTTGGAATACTTCTCCTGCAGGAACAAATGGTTTAACTGCTACAACTGCGTTTGTAGCTTCTGCAACGGCTTGAGATGGAGTTGCAACTGCTGATGGTGAGAAATTCTCCACATCCGATTTTACAATTCTTCCATTTTCACCAGAACCTTTTACTTGCGATAAATTGATTCCTTTTTCTTGTGCAATTTTCTTAGCTAATGGTGAAGCGAAAACTCTACCTGAAGTAGTTTGTACAGCAACTGCTGCTTCTTGAGCAACTACTTTTACTTCTTCAGTTTTTGGAGCTTCAACAACTGTACCTACTTTGTAGTTAGCTGCAATTCCTGATACGTCAGTTCCTGCTGGTCCTAAAATTGCTAAAATTGTATCTACTGGAGCAGAATCACCTTCTTGCACTCCGATATATAATAAAGTTCCTGCATTAAAAGATTCGAATTCCATCGTAGCTTTATCGGTTTCGATTTCAGCTAAAATGTCACCTTCTTTAACAGTATCTCCTACTTTTTTCAACCAAGTCGCAACGGTTCCTGTTGTCATAGTATCTGACAAACGAGGCATGGTTACTACTTTCACACCAGCTGGAATTTCAACTGCTGCTGAAGTAGGTTTTGCTTCTTCAACTACTTTTTCATCTTTAGTTTCAGTCACTGTTCCGCCACTTAATAAAGCCGAAATATCTTCACCACCTGTTCCAATAATAGCTAATAAAGAATCTACTGGAGCCGATTGTCCTTCCTGAATTCCGATGTGTAATAAAACACCATCATAGAAAGATTCGAATTCCATTGTAGCTTTATCCGTTTCAATTTCGGCAAGAATATCACCTGTTTTGATTGTATCACCCACTTTTTTCAACCAAGTTGCTACAACTCCTTCGGTCATCGTATCACTCAAACGGGGCATTGTTATAATTTGTGCCATAGTTCTTATAATTTATGTGGAATGAAAGGATAATTTTCTTGTTCGTACACAACGTCATACAACTGTTGTGCTTCTGGGAATGGAGACTCTTCAGCGAATTTTTCACATTCAGCAACTAAATCAGCCACTCTTTGATCGATTACTTCGATTTCAGCTTCTGTAGCATAACCATTTTCTTTAATAATATCTAAAACCTGAGTAATTGGGTCGATTTTTTTATATTCTTCCACTTCCTCTTTAGTTCTATATAACTGCGCATCAGACATTGAGTGTCCTCTGTAACGATATGTTTTCATTTCTAAGAAAGTAGGTCCGTCTCCACGGCGAGCTCTTTCCATTGCTTCATGCATTGCTTCAGCCACTTTCACCGGATTCATTCCATCAACTGGTCCACAAGGCATTTCATAACCTAAACCAAGTTTCCAAATATCGGTATGATTTGCAGTTCTTTCAACAGAAGTTCCCATAGCGTATCCATTGTTTTCACAAATGAAAACAACTGGTAATTTCCAATTCATTGCCATATTGAACGCTTCATGTAAAGAACCTTGACGCGCAGCACCATCACCAAAATAAGTCAAAGTAACACCGCCCGTTTCAAAATATTTATCTGCAAATGCCATACCAGCACCTACTGGAATTTGCGCTCCAACGATACCGTGTCCTCCATAGAAACCATGTTCTTTAGAGAAAATATGCATCGATCCACCCATACCTTTTGAAGTACCTGTAACTTTTCCGTACAATTCAGCCATAACTCTTCTTGGATCTACACCCATTCCAATTGGCTGAACGTGATTACGATAAGCGGTAATCATTTTATCTTTAGACAAGTCCATTGCATGTAAAGCTCCAGCTAAAACTGCTTCTTGACCATTATAAAGGTGCAAAAATCCTCTAACTTTTTGTTGGATATAAACAGCGGCAAGTTTATCTTCAAACTTTCTCCAAAACAGCATATCTTCATACCATTTTAGGTAAACTTCTCTTGTAATTGGTTTCATTTTTGTTTGTTTTTTTAATACAATTGAATTGGTAAAGACATTATTTGTCAATCACAATTTTACGAACAGCAAAAATACTACATAGAACCTGATTGAAAAAATTAAATTCTACGATTTTTGTATTTTTTATAACAAAATCGATAAAAAAAGTTACGAAATCGTTATAGATGATTCTTGTCGAAAACTAATGGTAAGATATTTTTTAATGAATCTGATTTATAAATATCCCCTTTTGCTCCCATAAAGAAAATTGCAATTGGTGTATCTTGTTTGAATTCGTACTCAGCGATTGCTTGTCTACAGCTTCCACAGGGCGGAATTGGCTCTTCCAAATCTCTGTCTTGTGGTGATGCTGTGATGAACATTTTTACAATTTTAGCGTTTGGATAAGTTGAACCCGCATAAAAAATAGCCACACGTTCCGCACACAAACCTGAAGGATAAGCTGCATTTTCTTGATTAGAGCCTTGAATTACGATTCCATTATCAAGAAGAATTGCAGCGCCCACTGTAAATTTAGAATATGGCGCATAAGCTTTACTTCTAGCTTCAAATGCTTGAGACATTAAACTTGTTTCTTCTTGTGACAACTCTTCTTTTGTAAGTACCGAAATGGTCGTGCTTATTGAAATTTGTTTCATATGTAAGGAAAAAAAATCCAAATTCTAAATTGAGAATTTGGATATCTTGATTAAATTATTTTTATAAATTTATAGTTCATCATATTTATCACCAAAATTGAAAGTAAGTGAAAAACGTAGTGTATTTTCTAAAGGATTTTTTACAGTAGAAGTTGAGAATAAATAAGAAACATCGATTTTTACTATATTATATTTAAATCCAGAACCTAAAGTAAAATATTTTCTGGCACCTTTTAACTTATTCTCATTAAAATACCCCATTCGCAATGCAAATGAATCTTGATACCAATATTCAGCACCTAAAGCATAAGTAAATTCTTTTAATTCTTCAGAAAACCCGTCTGGAGCATCACCGAAAGACTTAAAAATACCTTTTACCCAAGGAGTGGCTCTGTAGTTTCTATCAGCCAATGCATAATCGGAATTATCAACATCACCATCACCATCTTCATCACCAACTTTAGGTGGTGTAGGAACCATAAGTTTTGTAACTTCTGCGGTAACTCCAACTTTATTATATTCATCAAAAATAAAATCAAAACCTCCACCTAATCTCATATTAGCTGGCATAAAATTATCATTTAAATCATCATTATCATAACTGATTTTCGGACCCATATTTTGAAAATTGAAACCCGCTCTCCATCTACCATTAAAATCATCATATGCAATTTCCTCTGATTGATAATATCCTGCAATATCTACTGCAAAAGTTGTTGCTGAACTTGCATCTGTATTTTCATCAGCTATTTTAAGTGCTGAACGAACATATTTACCACCAACTGCCATTGAAAAACGCTCACTTAACTTTAATGAGTAAGATCCATCTAATACCAATTCATTTGGATTAACCACTCTCGGAATCTCACCAGGATCTCCAGTTCTTCTTAACTCAATATCCCCTAAACCAAAAAAACGAAAAGAACCAGAAAACGCACTTCTTTCATTTATTCTGTTGTAATAAGTTAATTGACCTAACGAAATATCATTAGCTATACTTGTTAAATAAGGAGTATAACTAAGTGAAAAACCTTGTTTATCAAGTGAGAAAGCGTATTTCGCAGGGTTATATTGTTGTGAAAAAGCATCTGCTGAAGTTGCAACCCCCATATCTGCCATACCTGCAGATCTAGCGTCAGCAGCAATTAACAAGAATGGCACCCCTGTAGTTATAACACGGTCTTGAGCTTTTGTATATTGAACAGCTAATGAAAGTATTAATAATAGCGCAATTTTTTTCATTGTCTTAAAGAAATTAATTTCACAAATATAGTATTTTATTATAGTATTACAAGTTTCTCATATTTTTCAACAGACTTACCAGTTGATGTAGATCTTACTTTTAGTTTATAAACATAAACTCCTTTTCCAATTTTATCTCCAAAATCATCTCTACCATCCCAAACAATATCTCTACATAAAAAACCATCTGTGGTTACTTGTTGATTAATTGTTTTAACGAGTTTTCCAGAAACAGTTAATATCTGAACTTGAACATCTAAGGGCTCAAAGGGCATATTATGATTAAACCAAAATTCGGTGTAACTAACGAATGGATTTGGATAATTTAGTACATGCTCAATTTTCAAACCATCATCAGAGCAAACTGCATTAAACTGAATTTCAGCTGTAACCAAATTATTATACACATCCCATGCTTTTACTAAAATAGTATGCAATCCGGGCGATAAATCACGGAATGGAAATCTTAAAAATCCTTTAGTATAATCATCGTTTTCCGTTTCATAATAATCGTTCAAAACAAAAGGATTAGATTCATCACCGTCTAAAATTGCCACAATATCATGCCCTATTCCACTTGCCGTGTTAATACCATTTTCATCCTCAAGAAAAGCAAGCAAAATTGGCGAACAATTTGTTATACCTCCTGAAACAAATCCTTCATCATTCATATGAAGTCTGACTCTTGGTGGATTAGTATCAGTTGTAGCATTTACGTTAACACCTCCAATTTGGATTGTTTTATCATACCCCGTTTGATCTTCCAAGTTAGTAGAGTTGCGTTTGGCATAAAAACTGATTTTACCATTTCCAACTGGAATTCTAATATCTTGTGGAACTACAAAACTAAAATCAAAAAGTCCATTTGTTATGGTAGCATTACCTCTAAAGATTGTTTCTCCTAAAGTGGTAAAATTCATTTTTATTAATTGTCCTGCAGAGAAAAAATTCCCCATAATATTTATTCCTCCTGGGCTTGGCGCTACAACACCATTATTTGCTAAAGTGCTTCTATCAATCTCTTTATCAAAAATTTGAACTGCTAAATCACCATTATAATTTGATAATAATAAATCATTTTCATCTCTTACTTCACCTGATATTTTGATTAAACTTAATGCCTGAAGCGCAGGCAAAGTTTGTCCTACAGGCACATCATTAACACTTGTAAGTACTATTTTTGATTTAGGTATTGCCAATTTTAATGCCGGATCTCCAATAAAAAAAACAACTCTTCTATTATCTGAACTTGTATTTAATTTTGTTAAACGTAAAGCCTCAGCTATAGTAGGATAATCATTTGAACCAAAAGCGTATAAATCTTCACTAAATAAATTATTCATTACAAATCCAGTTGTAACTCCAATTTGACGTGTAGTTGCAATTAATCCAATAGCTCCACCACTTTTATTCCAATACATATATTCTCCTCCAGTAAATCGATTTGGATCATCAAAACGTGTAAACTCACAAGTTATTGTAATAAACAAGGGATATCTGTATCGATTTGATAAATTTTGCGCATCTAATTTTTCAAATAAACGCTCCCTTGCTAATGCTTCTTCATTACCATGTCCGAAATAATTAAAAACCAAAGCTCCTTTTTCTAAAGTACTTAAAAATTCATTTTTTGCTTGTGGATAACGTTCACCACCTGCAGCTACTTGTTGCGAATAGGAATCAGAGTGTATTTTTTTAACATTAACAAAAGGTTTTTGATTAGTAAGAACATCGGCTAAATTATCCAAACCAAATTGCAATGTAGCATCGGTTTCATTATCAGCATCATCAGAATAGATAACATAATTATTTCTCCATCTTCCATACGATTTTTCATCATTATATTCGATTACTTTATCCACCATTTCTTTTGCTTGACTTATGCTAGAAACTAACATTCTACCAACCGCAATGTCTATACCATCAAGACCATCTAACATTTGTCCTTCACCAGAATCCATTAATCCATAGAAATCATCAGACATAAAACTAGAATACAAAGACATATTAGACACATTATTTACTTCGGAAGCTAAAGGGTTAAAGCCATGAAATACAGGAACAATGTTAGTGTTATTAAAAATTCTATCTTTATAATCATACGAAGCATCACCAAAAAGATTAACATATTTAACTCTTTTATCAGAACTTGAGGCATTCCAATAGACATATTTAATAAAATTACGTATTGCAGCAATATCTT
>RXJZ01000119.1 GCA_003963025.1 Flavobacteriaceae bacterium | reverse complement strand
ACGATTGCTAACCAACAAGAATTTTTAGAACCAACATTAGATATTTTAGCAGAAGATATTGAAGAAGAAAATTCAAACGAGAAATAGTATATTTGCATTATATAATACATAAAGAAATGAAACACTCAAAAGTTATAGACCTTTTAAACAGCACGAAAACATTACATGAAGTAACAGCAAAAGGTTGGGTTAGAACATTTAGAAACAATCAATTTATTGCGTTGAACGATGGTTCGACCATTCATAATATTCAGTGTGTGGTAGATTTTGAAAACACACCAGACGAAACCTTAAAAAGAATTACAACTGGAGCTGCTATTTGCGTTACTGGAACTTTGGCAGAAAGCCGTGGTGCTGGACAAAAAGTAGAAATTCAAGTAACGAAATTAGAGATTTTAGGCGATAGTGATGCGGAAAAATTCCCAATGCAACCAAAAAAACACTCGTTAGAATTTTTACGCGAAAATGCTCATTTACGTGTTAGAACCAATGCTTTTGGGGCTATCATGCGTGTGCGTTCAACGTTAGCATTTGCAGTACACCAATATTTCCAAGAGAAAGGATTTTTCTATGTGAATACACCAATCATAACAGGTTCTGATGCTGAAGGTGCTGGAGAAATGTTTCAAGTAACTTCTTTGCCAATCGATGGTTCGGCTCCAAGAAACGAAGACGGAAGTATCAACTACAAAGAAGATTTCTTCGGAAAACAAACCAACTTAACCGTTTCTGGACAGTTAGAAGGTGAAACTTTTGCTATGGCTTTAGGTCAAATTTATACGTTTGGACCAACATTCCGTGCAGAAAATTCAAACACTTCACGTCACTTAGCTGAGTTTTGGATGATTGAGCCTGAAGTTGCTTTCAATGATTTGGCAGACAACATGGATTTGGCTGAAGATTTCATCAAATACGTTATTAAATATACGGTTGACAAATGTGGCGATGATTTGAAATTCTTAGAAGCAAGACTTTTAGAAGAAGAAAAATCAAAACCACAAGCGGATAGAAGCGAAATGACGTTATTAGAAAAATTAAGTTTTGTATTAGACAACAACTTCAAACGTGTTTCTTATACTGAAGCTATTGATATTTTAAAAGACTCAACACCAAATAAAAAGAAAAAATTCCAATACATCATTAACGAATGGGGTGCCGATTTACAAAGCGAGCACGAACGTTTCTTAGTGGAAAAACACTTTAAATGTCCGGTAATTTTATTTGATTATCCAGCAAAAATTAAAGCGTTTTACATGCGTTTGAACGACAACACTGAGCCAGGAAAAGAAACCGTTAGAGCAATGGATATCTTATTCCCTGGAATTGGAGAAATCGTTGGAGGTTCGCAAAGAGAAGAACGTTATGATGTATTAGTAGAAAAAATGAAAGCCTTAGGAATCGACGAAGAAGAACTTTGGTGGTATTTAGACACTAGAAGATTCGGTTCGGCTGTTCACTCTGGTTTCGGATTAGGTTTTGAAAGATTAGTGCTTTTTGTAACGGGAATGAGTAATATTAGAGATGTAATTCCTTTCCCAAGAACACCACAAAACGCGGAATTCTAAAATATTTGTTTCAAGTTTCAAGTTTCAAGTTGTTTTTGTTAGGCAACTTGAAACTTGAAGCCTTAAACTTTAAACAAAAAAAATGCTTAAACACAGTTTACAATTCAAATTATCTCAAAAATTATCGCCTCAACAAATTCAGTTGATGAAGTTAATTCAATTGCCTACGCAAGCTTTTGAGCAACGTCTTCAAGAAGAATTAGTGGAGAATCCTGCTTTGGAAGAAAGTAGCAAGGAAGATAATTACGATTTAGATGATTATGGAAGTGATACTGATGATTACGATGATTACGACAACGATCACATCGATACAGGCGACATCAACATTGACGAATATTTAAGCAATGACGAAACGCCAGATTATAAATACCAAACCAACAATTACAGCGATGACGATGAAGACAAAACGATGCCCTTTGCGGCTCCTGTAAGTTTTCATCAAGATTTAATCAATCAGTTAAACACTTTTATTTTAACTGATGAGGAACGTGACATTGCTGAATTTTTAGTAGGAAGCATCGACGACATGGGTTATATCAGACGTACAATTCAAGATATTGTTGATGATATGGCTTTCACTCAAGGTATTTATACCGATGAAACTACAGTTGAACGTATTTTGCATTTGGTACAAGAATTAGAACCAGCTGGTGTTGGTGCACGCGATTTACAAGAATGTTTGTTGCTGCAATTAAAACACAAAACACCATCGGATTCGATTAGTTTAGCTATTAATGTGATTGAGCAACAATTTGATGCTTTTACCAAAAAACATTACGATAAATTGTTGCAAAAATTTGATGTTTCCCAACAACAATTACGTAAAGCTATTGACGAAATTGAAAAACTGAATCCGAAACCAGGAGGAAGTTTCGACGGTAATCAAAAAGCGGTGGAACATATTGTACCTGATTTTACCATTCGAATTGTTGATGGTGAACTAGAACTTTCGTTAAACGGAAGAAACGCTCCAGAATTGCACGTTTCTAAAGATTATCAAGAAATGTTACAGAGTTATAAAGACACTTCTGAAAAATCGAGTTCGCAGAAAGATGCAGTGCAATTTATCAAGCAAAAATTAGATTCGGCAAAATGGTTCATTGATGCGATTAAACAGCGTCAAGAGACTTTATTCGTTACTATGAATGCAATTATGCATTATCAAAAAGACTATTTTTTAGAAGGAGAAGAAACCAAACTTCGTCCGATGATTCTAAAAGATATTGCCGATATGGTAGGTTTGGATATTTCAACGGTTTCTCGTGTAGCCAATAGCAAATATGTTGATACGCCATACGGAACAAAACTAATCAAAGAATTCTTTAGTGAATCGATGACAAACGATCAAGGGGAAGAAGTTTCAACTATCGAAATTAAAAATATCTTACAACAAGTTATTTCGGAAGAAGATAAAAGAAAACCTTTACCAGATGATCAGTTAGCGGAAATTTTGAAAGAAAGAGGTTATCCAATTGCTAGAAGAACCATCGCAAAATACCGCGAACAACTAGATATTCCAGTGGCGCGATTAAGAAAGAAAATCTAATAAGATGGATTTAAAAAAAATATTACCTGTTTTCTCCTATATTTTTCATCCCATATTTGTGTCTTTATATGGGACTTTGTTTTTCTTTTTAATTACCAATTCTTTCTTTTATAACTCGCAAATCATAGTAACGTTAATTCAAGTAACGATTCTGACTTTGTTATTACCTTTATCGATGTATTTTTTATTTCGATCATTAGGAGTTGTAACCTCATTTACTGAAGCCAGCATTAGCGAGAGAAAAATGCCAATTGCAGTTCAAGCGATTTTATTGTTTGTATTGATAAAATTTAGTGTTTCTAGAGATACAGTTGCAGAATTATATTTCTTTTTTCTTGGGGGGTTTTTAAGCAGCGTAATCGTTTTAGCGAGCTTTATTTTAAAATTCAAAGCCAGTTTACACATGATTGGAATTAGTGCTTTAACATGCTTTATTTTTGGTTTGAGCCAATATTATCAATTGCCTTTTGTAAATCTTATTGCCTTTTGTATTGTATGTATGGGCTTGGTTGCTTCTTCTCGTTTATATATGAAAGCGCACACTTACACAGAACTTATTGCAGGAATAATTATTGGAGCTGGACCACAGGTATTTTTGTATCAGTATTGGTTATAAAATATAAAACATCAAACCAATTTTCAACGACGTCATATTGTTTTCAGCAGCGGTTTTATCTTTGTCAAAATAAGGATTTAAACCATAATGAATGTAAGCATTCCAAGTGTTAAATCCGAAAGTTAAATACGTTGCGTACTGAAATTTATTCAACAAATCATTTATATTTTCAGTTCTAGAACCTAAATCTCCTTCATATTTAAACTTACCATTGATTAAATAACTTGCCATAACTCCTCCATAAATTCTCCAAAATTTATGACTATTTGGAGTAGCATTTCTCCAACGAATTTCTAAAGGAAAATCTAGGTAATGTAATAGAATTCTACTTTTAACAATCTCTGAGGATGTATTATCAGAAATAGAAGAAAAATCAATATTCTGCTTTAAATCATTAAACGAGTATCCAATTCCTGGTGCAATTGCCCAACGTCTATTTTTAGATATAGGAAAATCTCTCAAAAAACCACCTGATAATCCTGTTGAAAAAGAATACTGACTAAAATTAGTCGGTGATTTTCGTAATACGTTATATGATACTGAAATATAAAATTGATCTTCTCTGAATAATGAATCAACCACAGTTAGAGGTTCAGTTTGTGAAAAACTAAAATTAAAAACTAGTACAAAAAGAAGAGGAAAAAAACGCATTCTATTTTTTTTTATAAAAATAATAAAAAAAGGTACGCAATTGCGTACCTTTTTTTATTTTAAATAAATCCTATTCAACAGGATTTCCTTTTGCTGTAGTATAATTTACTTTTAATTGCTCTATTTTACGCAATTCTAATTTGATAGCACTTACTAATCCCATTTTTACATTTCTGTCAATTTTCAAGGATGCTGTAAGATATTTTTCATCTTCAGAGTTACGTTGTGCTCTTTCAGTAATTACAAAGTTTCTGATTTCTGAAGGCGAAGCCATTTTATCAGCTAATTGAATACGATCTGAACCACCAAGAGTTGCTCTATATCTTTCACTAGGTTTACCAGCGTAAATATACATTACAAACTCTTTCTTGTGCAACTTAGCAGTTTGATTTGCTTTTGGTAAAGTATTTTCAATTTTTAAATCAGTATCCTTCATTGTAGTTGCTGTCATGAAGAAGAACAAAAGCATAAATACAATATCAGGTAAAGACGCTGTTGAAATTGCAGGAGTTTCGCCTGTAGTTTTCTTTTTAAATTTAGACATACTTTCTTAATATTATATTGTTATTTTTTAGGTTCAGCTTCTGAAAGTCTCATTGGAAACAACTCCTGAATCTTTTTAACTTTTGGTTCTAGATCTTCAACTAAACCTTCAGTTGCTTTAGAAGCAGGATCATTAAAAATATAATCCATCTCAGTAAAAGACATTCCAAATCGCTTCTTACATTCTCTATCTCTTAAAAAATTATATGCAGCTACAAGTTCATTTTGAACTGCAATATATGTTTCATAAGAAGTTTGCCCGTCATTATTTAATGAAATCACAGCATCCTCAGGACTATCTGAAGAATTTGGATCTTTTTTACCATTACAATAAGTACATGTCCCTTTACCATTATTCTCTAAGAAATCAATAGCAGTTTGTCTTAAATCTTTTATGTCAACCAATTTTTCTTCTACAAGTAACTGATTATCTTTATTTACTAAAACTGTTAATATATTTCTTTCATTAATTGGTGGTACAGGAGGATTCTCTTCATAACGAGGCAAAAGTCTATTAATCCCTTGGTCAACACCAATAGTGGTAGTAACTAAGAAGAAAATTAAAAGTAAGAATGCAATATCTGCCATAGAACCAGCATTCACTTCTGGCGGTGCACCTCTTTTTTTACCCATGATGATTATTTTTTAAATTTAGAAAAACCAGTCCATCCTAGTACAGCAACCGAAATAAAAGCAAGAATGTAAAATGTATTCAAACTTGTACTAATTAATTTAGAAGCGAATGAAGAAATAACTCCACCATCTTTTAATTTAACTTCAGTACTGTCAGCTAATATAAAAGCAATTAATATAACTGCTGCAAACAATCCCATCGAAATAAGAGCTCTTCTTAACTGATCTTTGTGTGTAATTAAGTTTTTAAATACAAAATAAACCACAGAAAAGAAAGCAACAGCCATTGCTAAATAAGATATATATATAAAGTAATCTACAATATAGGAATTATTATCCATAGATACTTCCATACCCAATGTAGATACGAATAATATCGAAGCAATAATACCAATTATAATTACTAAAATTTTTGAAATTTTGTATACGTTCATAACAACAATTTGTTAATGTATTATTTGTTTAATTTCTCTTTGAAATAATCTGACAACATATCAACTAAACTGATAGAAGCATCTTCCATATCGTTAACGATAGAATCAATCTTAGCAGTAATGTAGTTGTAGAAAACTTGAAGAATCATCGCTACAATAAGTCCAAATACCGTTGTTAATAACGCTACTTTAATACCTCCAGCAACTAATGATGGCTCCATAGATCCTGCTGACTCAATTTGGTCAAACGCAACAATCATACCAATTACCGTACCTAAGAATCCTAACATCGGTGCAAGTGCAATAAATAAAGAAACCCATGATACGTTTTTCTCTAATTGACCCATTTGAACACCACCGTAAGCAACGATAGATTTTTCAGCAGACTCTAATCCATGTGAAGAACGCTCTAAACCTTGATAGAAAATAGATGCAACAGGACCAGCTGTATTTTTAGCCACTTCTTTAGCAGCTTCAATACCACCATTATTTAATGCTGTTTCAACATCCGAAACGAATTTTTTAGTATTGATAGTTGAAAGATTTAAATAAATAATTCTTTCAATAGCAATTGCTAAACCTAAAATTAAACACAATAATACTGGCGACATCCAAATAGGATCTCCTTCAATAAAACGTTTCTTCATAGATTGAGTAAAAGTAGCTTCTTCAGCTACAGCTTCATCAGTTGCCGCAGTAGCTTCATCGTTTGTTGCTTGAGTTGCTGTTGTATCAGCTACTTGTTCTGTAGCAGGAGCTGCTGCTTGTGTTGAATCTTGAGCTTGAACATTTCCAAAAGTCATAAGCCCCGTGATTGCTAAAATAGAAAATAATCTTTTCATCGCTTTTGTTCTTAAATTTAATTAGTTAATTGGGTTTAAAGATATAAAATATTTATAAAAATTTTAAAATTAATATCATTCTGCAGAGAGGAAGGGATTCGAACCCTCGATACCCTTGTGGAGTATACACACTTTCCAGGCGTGCGCCTTCGACCACTCGGCCACCTCTCTATCGAAACGATACTCGATTTTAAGGGTGCTAAATAACGTAAAAAATCTCATCTATAAAAATTTTATACGTTATTTTTACAACATTTCTCCTCTGATTCCTGTTTCAAAAATAGTCTTGAACACATTAA
>RXJZ01000241.1:7186-9069 GCA_003963025.1 Flavobacteriaceae bacterium | reverse complement strand
TGGTTAACGAAGGTTTCAACGGAAAAATTTTCTGTACCCGACCAACGAAAGAAATTTCGCGATTGATTTTATATGATAGTGCAAAAATTCAAGAAGAAGAAGCAAAGAAAGCCAATGAAGAGCATTTCTCAAAACACGATCCAGCCGAACCTTTATATACAGAGTCTGAAGTAGATTCTGTAATTCCGAAGTTTCGAGTTGTGGATAAAGATTTGGACGTAAAATTGGATGATGATATTTCGTTTAAATTCTTTTATGCAAGTCATATTTTAGGTGCTTGTTCGATTGAATTAACGATTGATGGAAAAGTTTTGGTTTTTTCAGGCGATATTGGGCAAGATGATGATGTACTTATGTTTCCGCCTCAAAAACCAAAAAAAGCAGATTATGTTTTCTTAGAAAGTACCTATGGAAATCGCCTCCATCCACAAACCGATGCTTTATTTGAATTGGAAACCATCATTAACAATACATTCAACAAAGGCGGAACCGTTGTAATCCCAAGTTTTGCGGTGGAACGTGTACAAACTATGATGTATTTGATTTGGCAATTGAAAAAAGAAGAACGCCTTCCAGATATTCCTTATATTATTGATACCCCAATGGGAATTAGCGTTTTAGATGTTTTTAAAGACAATAGCCCTTGGCACAAACTTTCTTTTGAAGATTGCGACGAAATGTGCAAAGTTTTTACGCTAATTTCCGATTACAAAGATAGTATGAATGCTGTCTATGATAAAAAACCAAAAGTAGTGATCGCAGCAAGTGGTATGATTACGGGCGGTAGAGTATTGTCGTATTTAGAACGATTAATCGATAAACCAGAAACGACAGTTGTATTAGTAGGCTATCAAGCCGAAGGAACTCGTGGAAGAAAATTATTAGAAGGTGCTCAAGAAATCAAAATTTACGGAAATTATTATCCCGTTGTAGCCAATATTCTTTTAATTGAAAGTTTATCCGCTCATGGCGACCAAAAAGATTTACTGAATTGGCTATCCGAATTGGAAACAAAACCCCAAAAAGTATTCCTAGTTCATGGTGAAAATCAAGCAGCTGATGAATTGCGATTAAAAGTGCAAGAACAATATGGTTTTGATACTCAAGTGCCATTTTTAGGGCAAGTCATTGAAATTTAGAATAAAGTTAACGCAAATTAAAATTCAATTTCCTACTTTTGTTCCGATGAATTTCAGAAAACACATAAGTGTCGTTTTAGCTTCCTTAGTATTGCTTGCCAATTTAGGGTTGAGTTTTGCCGTGCATTATTGTAAGGATGAAATTGCATCGGTTTCCTTTCAATATCAAGAAGACGAACCATGTGTTGAGGAGGTAAAATCTTGTTGTGCAAAAGAAGATTCACACGATTCTTGTTGTTCTAATAAACTAATCAAAGTTGAAAAAAAGACCGATGATATATTGGTTAAAACGCTTCAATTAGATTTAGAACCAGCTGTTTTTACTACGGAATGGAAACCAAATTTCGTTGCATTTGAATCAGAAAATATCGTTTCAAATGAAGTGGCTTTTTATTGCGATTCTCATGCACCGCCACTCTACAAACTCTACTGTCAATTGGTTTTTTACGCATAAGTTTATTGTTTTTTATTCTGTAAATCAAAGAATTAATAACAATAAATAACTTTATTATGTTTAAAAATATAGCGTTTTTGCTATTCTTTGTTTCTCAATTTATTTATTCGCAAGAAACCATAAAAGGAATAGTAACAGACGAAAATAATCAACCTTTATTAGGTGCCAATTTGTTTTGGTTCAACACCGCAATTGGAACCACCACAGATGAAAATGGAAATTTCACTATAAAAAAATCTCCTGAAACGTCTTCTTTAGTAATCAGTTATATTGGTTTTGAAACTCAAAAA
>RXJZ01000241.1:0-7136 GCA_003963025.1 Flavobacteriaceae bacterium | reverse complement strand
TCGATGTGAATTTTTCCGATGCCGTAACTGGAAATCGTCAAATTAAGATGTTGGGTTTAACGAGTCCGTATATTTTAATTGCGGAAGAAAATATCCCTTCGGTTCGTGGCGCTTCGCAAGCTTATGGATTGTCGTTTGTGCCTGGAACATGGGTGGAAAGTATCCAAATTACCAAAGGAGCAGGAAGCGTTATTAATGGTTACGAAAGTATTTCGGGCCAAATCAATTATGAAGTTTTAAAACCAGTTAATGATATTCCATTTTTCTTAAATGTTTATGGTTCTCAGGATAGCCGTTATGAAATCAATACGCATTTCAATAACAAGTTTTCTGATAAATTAAGCTCGACTTTATTTTTACACGGAAATACTCGTGTGGAAAAAAACGATATGAACAACGACGGATTTTTAGATGGTCCAATTGGAAAACAAGTCAATATTTTAAACCGTTGGCAGTATAATGATGCTGAAAATGGAATTGTAAGTTTTTTAAATGTTCGCTATATGAACGATGAAAAACAAGCTGGAGAAATGAGTTTTAATCCTGATACAGATAGATTAACTACAAATGCTTGGGGAAGTGAAATCAATACCGAGAAAATTGAAATTTCAAACAAAACAGGTTATGTTTTTCCTGATATGCCGTATCAAAGTTTCGGTTTTCAAAATTCGTTTCAATCCCACAAACAAGATTCGTATTTTGGTTTGAGTCAGTATGACATTCATCAAAAAAGTTTTTATTCGAATTTATTATTCAATTCGATTATCAATAACACAAAGAATAAATTTACAACGGGTTTAAATTTTACTTATGATGATTATAACGAATTTGTAGCGGTGAATTTCAGTCGCGATTTCTCAAGAATTGATAACTCAGTTAGTGCGTTTTTTGAATATACTTATGACAATTCTGATAATTTTAGTTTAGTGGCTGGAGCAAGAGTTGATAATCACAATCGCTTAGGAACTTTTGTTACGCCAAGATTACACATTCGTTATAATCCATGGAAAGAAGCTGTTATTAGAGCTTCAGCTGGAAGAGGAAAACGTGCGGCTAATATTTTTGCTGAAAACCAACAATTATTTGCATCCAACAGAAATTTCTCGATCTTGAATACGGATGGAAAATTATACGGATTAAATCCTGAAATTGCTTGGAATTATGGTTTGAGTTTTATTCAAAAATTCAAATTAGTAGGAAAAGAGGCTGAGGTAATTTTAGATTATTATCGTACTGATTTTCAAAATCAAGCGGTGGTTGATGTTGATGCTTCTCCACAAGATGTTTTATTTTATAATTTAGATGGGAATAGTTTTGCTAATTCATTTCAAGCTGAATTTTCTATTGACTTGATGACGCATTTGACTTTTAAAACAGCTTATAAATATTATGATGTACAAACTCAATTTGTAACGGGTCAAATGCAAAGAGCGCTTCAAGCAAAACATAGAGTTTTTGGTAATCTAGCTTATGAAACGCATATAAAAGGCAAAGGACAACAATGGAAATTTGATGTAACGTACAATTGGTTAGGAGAGCAACGTTTACCTTATACACAATCCAATCCCGTACAATACCGTTTGGATGAATATGCACCAGCTTTTGGAACATTAAATGCTCAAATTACTAGAACTTTTTCAAGTACTTTTGAAGTATATGTGGGAGGAGAAAATATGGGGAATTATAAACAAATGAATGGAATTGTTCAAAATGAAAACCCTTTTGGTACTTATTTTGATAGTAGTATGATATATGGACCTACTTTTGGTGCTATGTATTATGCTGGATTGCGATTTAAAATTAAAGATAAAAAAGACAATCATAAAGTAGAAGAACATCAACATATTGAGGGAGAAGTTCACGATCATTAAGTAATTTAAAATAATAGAAAAATGAAAAAGATAGTTTTATTAGTATTAGCATGTTTTTTTTCTTTCACAATGGTAGCGCAAGAAAAGAAAAGCAAAAACAAAAAAGTAGAGTTTAAAGTAGCTGGAAATTGTGAAATGTGCGAAAAACGTATTGAAAAAGCTGCTTATTCTGTAAAAGGAGTGAAAAGCGCTGAGTGGCACGCTGATCATGGTGATATTCATTTGATTATAGATGAAACGAAGTGCTCTAAAGAGGATGTAGCAAAGGCTATTGCCGCAATAGGACATGATACCGAATTTACAAAAGCCAAAGATGAAGATTATGACAAACTTCATGGCTGTTGCAATTATGAAAGATTAGAATAACAAAAAACCGATTAGAAATTTCTAATCGGTTTTTTGTTAAAATTTTGTAATTTTTGATTTTTTAAATTAAAATATACTATACATTTGTAACGACTTTAGGTAAAGAGTAAATTCATTTTGAAAAGATTATCACAATTATTCTCAATTATTATTCTCGCGTTTTTTACGTGGGCTATTGGTTTTTCTATTGATAGTACTCAAAGAATTACATTAGAATCTCAAACTGAATTTCAAAAAAAATATACTTCTGCTGATTTTTCTCATGTCCAAAAAGTTGAGGTAGAAGAGGGAGAATTTGTTGTTATTGAATCTGAACCTGAACTTGAAATTCAAATTGATTGGTTTCCTTTATCAATTAAATCTTTTGAGATTACAAAATCTTCCTTAAAAAGGAGTTCAAATTCATACACATCCTTATTATTTTCTTCAAAAGAAACGATTCCACTTTACGATTTATATTGTAATTGGAAGTTTCATCTTTCTTAATACACCTTTATTTTTTTTTCACATCATTGTTTTGATTGTGAATGTTCACTGTGTATTAATTTATTTCATTAATCAATGAAAACACATACCGTTGGTTTTGACGAACACGAAGTTCTTCATCACTTAACTCATTATTTACCAGCGCAAAATCCGTTGAAAGACTTTGTGCACCACAATACTTTGCATGCTTTTCAAAGTAAAAAATTTCACGAAGCATTACAAGAGGCTTCCACTATTTTTGGATATAAAACGTATTTGTCTATAACCGATTTTAGACAACGTTTTGTTAATAAAGAAATAAACGAAGCTGTTTTAGATGCTACTATTATAAAAGCAAAAGGAATTGAAAATCTTCAAACTTGGAAAGAGAAGTTACTGAAGTCAAATTACGATGAATCGGTTTCTCCAAGAATTGGAAGTTTACGTTCTAATTGGAAAAAATACTACGCTATAAATCTTGAAAAATCAACACATAGTTTGTTGTTTCGAGTTTTGTGTAGTTATTTGGATCAAGGAATAGCTATTTGGAATTTTCCTGTTCATGATAAAGGATTTTTAGCTTCTATTAGAGAGTTAGAAAAGAATACCTTTAAAGGAATTTTTTCTTCTAATAGAGCAAAAAAATTATTACAAGAAAATGCTTCAATTACACAGTTATTAGAAATAATTGTAGGAAAAGAAGAATTATTCGAACAATATTTATTTGACCAACAATTTGGACATCCTGGTTGGAGTGGAATGATTGCAACCATTGAAAACAATCCGAGTTCGCTTTTAGATTCTAAACATATTACGTTAGAAGAATTAATCAAGTTTGAATTACTTTTAGAGATTGATACTTTAGATGCTAAGTTCAATGATATTTGGGCGCCACTTGGTTTTAAAATCGAAGACGAGAAGTTTCAACTATTTGAAAAAGTAGAATACAATGAGCTTTTCGATGTTTTGTCACTTTGGCAACAAGCATTCGAATGGAATTTTTACGATGCTGTTTTATCCAATGTTCAAAACGTAAAAGAAGAAAAGTTAGAGCAGATACCAAGTTTTCAAGGTATGTTTTGTATGGATGACAGAGAATGTTCGTTCAGAAGACATATTGAACACATCGATAAAAATGTTTCTACTTATGGAACGGCAGCTTTCTTTAACTTCGAATTTTTCTATCAACCGGTAAATGGAAAATTTTATACCAAATTATGTCCAGCGCCTGTTACTCCTAAATTCTTAATCAGGGAAGAACACAGAAAGAAAAAGCATGCTAAAGATTTGCATTATCATAAGCAATCACACTCGTTGTTTTTTGGTTGGATAATTAGTCAAACCTTAGGGTTTTCTTCGGCTTTAAAATTGTTTTTGAATATTTTTAAACCTTCGATGTCGCCAGCTACAACGGCTTCATTCAAGCATTTGCATAAAAAATCGAAATTGGTTATCGAAAACAAAGATGCCAATCAAAAAGAAAATGATTTGCAAATTGGTTTTTCGGTAGAAGAAATGGCCAATAGAGTAGAAGGATTATTGAAAAGTATTGGATTAGTTTCAAATTTTTCTCCAATAGTTTACGTAGTTGGACACGGAGCAACTAGTATCAACAATACGCATTATGCAGGTTATGATTGTGGCGCTTGTTGTGGTAGACCAAGTTCTGTAAACGCAAAAGTAGCTTCGTTTGCAGCGAATCATCCAGAAGTTAGAGCCATTTTGAGACAAAGAGGAATTGATATTCCAACTTCAACACAATTTTTACCAGCTTTACACGATACGACTCGAGATGAAATTGCTTTTTATGATGAAGATACGTTGTCGGAAAATAATAAAGCTTTGCATCAACAAAATGTAATCACGTTTACCAAAGCTTTAGATAATAATGCAAAGGAACGTTCAAGACGTTTTGATACGATTGATTCAACAGATACTTTAGAAAAAGTGCATGAAAAAGTAAAACGTCGTTCACTTTCATTATTTGAACCTCGTCCTGAATTAAATCACGCTACGAATGCCATGTGTATTGTAGGAAGAAGAAGTTTGTCAAAACAATTATTCTTAGACCGACGTTCCTTCTTGAATTCGTATGACTATGAAGTAGATCCTTCTGGAGATTATTTAGCCATTATTTTAGGCGCAGTTGCTCCAGTTGGTGGCGGAATTAATTTGGAATATTATTTCTCAAGAGTTGACAATCAAAAACTAGGAGCAGGTTCTAAATTACCTCATAACGTAATGGGATTAATTGGAGTTGCTAACGGAATCGATGGTGATTTACGTCCAGGTTTACCAAGCCAAATGATTGAGGTGCATGACCCAGTTCGTTTGTTAGTCATTGCCGAACATTTCCCAGAGAAAGTACTATATGCAATTTCAAAAAATCCAGCTACATACGAATGGTTTAAAAATGATTGGGTAAAATTAGTGTCAGTTCAACCTGAAACTAAAGAACTTTTTGTTTTTGAAGACGAAAAGTTTGTTCCCTATCAACCTATTCAAGCTGTTAATTTCATTAAAGATGAAATGCAGTTGGTTGAAACCACAAAAGAGAATCTTCCGGTAGGAATAATCACTAATACCATTTAAGTCATGAACGAGTTATTGCAATATTTTATTCTGTTACCGTTTTTAGGCTTTATTATTAGTTTGTTTTTGCCTGAATCTAAAGAAAAAGCCATCTCATGGACGGCTTTTGGAGCGGTTTTTTTACAATTAGTAGGATTAGTAGTTTTTATCATTTTTTGGATAATTGACGGTGCTAAAGATTTGAATTTAGTCGAATTATCGATTTTGAAAACGGATCATTACGAGTTTTTTATCGATTTCTATTTTGACCAAATCTCAGCTGTTTATTTGTTCATTGGAGCTTTATTGACTTCGATGATAACTACTTATAGTCGCTATTATTTACATAGAGAAAAAGGATACAAGCGTTTTTTTAATACGGTTTTGTTTTTCTTTTTCGGATATAACTTAGCTATTTTATCAGGAAATTTTGAAACCTTATTCATTGGTTGGGAAATCATTGGAATTTCTTCTTTTCTTTTAATTGCTTTTTATAGAGAACGTTATTTACCCGTTAAAAATGCTTTCAAAGTATTTTCAATTTATAGAATTGGCGATGTCGGATTGTTATTAGCGATGTGGGCAAGTCACCATTTATTTCATGAAAATATTACCTTCATGAAGTTGAATAATTACGAATTGGTCAACGAACATCTGCAAAATCATTCCATTATCGGAATATTTATCGCGCTTTGTTTGGCTTGTGCGGCTGCGGCAAAATCGGCTCAAATTCCGTTTTCGTCTTGGTTGCCAAGAGCTATGGAAGGACCAACACCTTCGAGTGCGATTTTCTATGGTTCCTTATCAGTGCATTTAGGAGTTTTCTTGATGTTGAGAACGTTTCCATTTTGGGAACATCAAACTACCATGCGTTTTGCTATTGGATTAATGGGATTAACTACGAGTTTGGCGGCATCCGTTATGGCAAGAGTTCAATCATCTGTAAAGAGTCAAGTTGCCTATAGTTCAATTTCTCAAATTGGAATTATATTTATTGAAATTGCTTTAGGTTTTGAAACATTAGCCTTAATTCACTTTGCAGGAAATGCATTTTTGAGAACGTATCAATTATTGGTATCACCTTCAGTAGTGAGTTATTTAATTCGCGACCAATTTTACAATTTCAAACCAAGAGAAAAAGCTATCGAAGATTCGTATCCAAAGAAAATAGAATATACACTTTACATTTTAGCTCTTAAAGAATTCAATTTGGAAGGTTTCTTAAATATGGTATTGTGGAGACCCTTGAAAATGATTGGTAAATCACTAGATTTCTTGAATATTAAGAGAATTTATTTCTTCTTTATTCCTATTTATTTAATGGGATTTGTTACCTATAAATTCAAGTTACATTTACCTTATCAAATTACCAATATTCTTCCAGAATTGTTTGCTTTCATTGGATTGGTATTCGTTTTCAAATCGTTTTCAGAACGAAGAAGTCCATTTTTAGCATGGATTTTAATTGTGATGAATCATTTTTGGATTGCTTTAGCGATTGTGTTTAATGATAAAGTAAGTATCAACGAAATCGCTTACTATTTAGCCGGAATTATTGTAGCCGGAACAATAGGGTATGTGGCTTTATTGCAACTTAGAAAATTAGAAAGAAAAATTCTGATTAATCAGTATTTAGGTCATGTTTACGAGCATCCTAAATTTGCTTTCTTTTTCTTGTTAGCGACATTAGGAATCACAGGTTTTCCAATTACAACAACTTTCATTGGCGAAGATTTGGTTTTTAGTCATATAGATAGTAATCAACTATTCTTAGCCTTTTTTGTAGCATCAAGTTTTGTGGTTTCAGGTATTGCTGGAATCCGAATTTATGCTCGTCTTTTCTTAGGTCCTCATGTTAAAACG
>RXJZ01000041.1 GCA_003963025.1 Flavobacteriaceae bacterium | reverse complement strand
TAATACCACCTGCAGCATCAATATAGCACAAAGGATGTATACTTACGTTATCTCCAATTATTAAGTTATTAACATTATATAGAAAAACATTCGGATAAATAGAAACATTCTTACCAATATTTGATGCAACTGATTTCAACAAAACATATCTTATCACTAATCCAATATGGCCAGAAGTATTTCTAAACCAAACAAGTAAACTAATTCTAACTTTATATGGCAATATTTTAGTAAAGTTCAATAACAGCAAGATAAATTTATAATATCTATCAAATTTTTCTCTTCCTCTCATAATTTATTAAAAAATCAAGAATTATAATTTCAAAACATATGATTCCGCACGAACCCCCTTCACATCATACACCACTCCATTCTCTTTCCTGAGCGCGTCCAGATCCAAATCCAAGAATTCTTTGTGGGCTACGCCGAGGACGATGGCATCGTATTTTTTGGTTTTTTCGTTTTTTTGTTCTTTCGTTATTGTAGAGCCGTTGACTTTGGCCTCGGCAAGGTCTGCGCAGCAGTCAATACCGTATTCGTGCTTCACTTCGGCTGGGTTGGCCCATGGATCGTAGATGGATACTTTGACACCGTAATCCTCCAAGGCACGAACTACGTCCACAATCTTGGTGTTACGCACATCTGGTCAGTTTTCTTTGAAGGTGATTCCCAACATGAGTACTTCGGCTTCGGCGACATTTATTCCTTTCTTGATCATGGTTTTCACTACCTGTGAAGCGACGTACTCACCCATGCTATCGTTCAAGCGACGGCCAGCTAAAATAATCTCCGGGTGGTAGCCGTGCTCCTGTGCTTTTTGCGCTAAATAATAGGGATCTACACCAATACAGTGACCACCTACTAATCCTGGTTTGAAAGGTAAAAAGTTCCATTTGGTGCCTGCCGCTTCCAGCACGGCATGGGTATCGATATCGAGGATATTAAAGATCTTCGCCAGTTCGTTGACAAAAGCGATATTGATATCACGTTGTGAGTTCTCAATCACCTTTGCTGCTTCCGCCACTTTAATCGTGGGCGCTAAGTGTGTACCAGCTGTAATCACGCTTTTATATAAAGCATCTACCTTTTGCCCTACGTCTGGCGTAGAGCCCGAAGTTACTTTCAATATTTTCTCTACCGTATGCTCTTTATCTCCAGGATTAATGCGCTCTGGTGAATACCCTGCAAAAAAGTCTTCGTTAAATTTTAATCCCGAAACTTTTTCTAGTACAGGAATACATTCTTCCTCCGTAGCTCCTGGATACACTGTTGATTCATAAACCACAATATCGCCTTTTTTTAGTACTTTCCCTACGGTTTCACTAGCTTTATACAAAGGTGTCAAATCAGGACGATTGTGTTTATCTACGGGAGTTGGAACGGTAACTATATAAATATTAGCTTCTTTGATGTCATTTAAATTTGAGGAACAATAAAGACCGTTTTGAGATCCTGAAACGAGTTCAGGATGACAAGCAATGGGATTTTTAGTTACTAAAACCGCTTGTAATATTTCATCCGTTAACTCCAAGGTACTATCTGTACCCGAATGCAATTCTTGAATTCGTTTTTGATTGATGTCGAATCCAACTACTGGGTATTTGGTTGCAAATAATCTAGCTAGTGGTAGGCCTACGTAGCCAAGTCCTATTATGGCAATTTTATTCATTCTATTATTTTATCTCAGATTTAAACTTAAAACATTATTATTTTACTTTTTACTTACTAAAATCATATCGAGAACTACAACAACGTTTTATTTTCAGCTGTTCTCGATACATTTTTTACAAAATAGCTACGGCAATTTTATAAAAAACACTCGAAGTGACGATGGTGGAATTCCTTCTTTTAAGAACTCTAGCAACGTTATGACTCCTCCGTCATTTCGAGTGATTTTATAAAGGAAAAATGCTAATTTTTACTTTGTAAAATTGTATCGAGAACTGTAGCAACGATTTGTTTTCAATAGTTCTCAATACATTTTTTACAAAATAGCTACGGCAATTTTATAAAAAACACTCGAAGTGACGATGGTGGAATTAAGTAGTACAAAATTCCATTTTCACATTGACTCATCGACACATTGCCTCATTGACACATTGACTTATCGACTCATTGACACATCATAAATCTTTTACAACATAGTAACCCCCTGTTTTTTTGCTGCCTTTTCTTTCTATATATCCCTTATCCGTTAAACTTTTTATTTGTCGTTCGATTGTTTTTAGGGGTCTATCTTCTAATATATTCGACAATTGTTTCGCTTGAATACCTGGGTTTTGAAGTATTGCGGTTAACATAGAATTTAATCCCTCATTTAATCCCTCATTTAATCCCTCATTTAATCCCTCATTTACACCGATATCTTTATTGTTTTTATTTGTCTTGTTAAAAACAGTAACCCGAAAGCCATTTTGAAACTCTTGAAAAACAGGTTCTTGTAAGCCATAACTAATAAAAGCATTGGTAATACGTTGAATACCTGAACCGTACTTTTCAATTATGCCCGCTTCTCTAAATACATCGGCTACTTTTCTGTTTCTGGCATAGGAGGTATAAATACCAGATTTTAAATCAGCAATAGTCAATCCGTTTTCCAGTTTACCTGGATTATAAAATTCAATTTTAGTATCGTATATTTTAATGATGGAATCCCCCGTGTTTTGATAATCGCGATGCACAATCATATTGATTACAATTTCTCTTAGCGCTTCTAAAGGATATTCCCATTGTTCTATTCGTTGTGGATCGCCTGTAATAATGTAATTTTTATTAATGTGTTTTTTAAGAAAGGCTAAGGTTACTTCCACTTCATTAAACAAATCGGTTCGTACCACCAAACTGTCTTTAATACTCGTTTCCGAAGCAAATCGACCTATAGAAATAGTGGCGTCGAATACTTCATTTTTGGAAAACAACAAATGACAAGCGTTGGCAATTTGATTGTCGTTTTTTACTAATTCAAATTTACGAAGTACTGTCAAGGGTTCATCTTGAATTTTAACCTCTCTAATTTGATTTGCTAAATCAATAAACTGAGTAACTTTATCCAGAGCAATGGAATCGATAGCATAGTGTGGTGAAGGATAATAATCCCAACTACTACCAAAAGTCTTTAAATGTAAATTAGCTACTTCTTGAGCACTTAGCTGATGATTGGCTCCATTTACGCGCTGAAAATACCTTCCTTTACAGGCTACTGGTTTAATCGGAAATTCGTTAACCTGAATACAAATTACTTCTTTTCCCAGCAGTTCTTCAGACTCAACATCTGCAATAATACTGGGCTGCGTTTTATTTTTAATCTCATTAATCCATTTAGGAATACTTTCTTTTCCAATCGAAAAATTGGGAATCGGATCTCCAAAATCATCTACACCAATATATACTTTTCCACCCTTGGTATTGGCAAAAGCAGAAACTGTCTCAATAACAGCATCATTGAAACTAGATTTGTACTCTATATGTTGATTTTCTTTTTGCAAATTATAAAATAATATTCCTGTATTTTTTTTATTGTATGTTGTTACACTTCTAATTTTGATAGCTATCGAGACCTCGATGGGACAATTCCTGCTAAGAACTTTTTACTTTTTTTTGTATCACTAAGTTTCTCAAAGTTTTCACAAAGTCTCACAATGCTATTGAATCTTCAAATTGACGCATAAACTAATTGTCTTATTAACTAACGGAGGCTGAGGTGGTTATTGAGCTTGTCGAAATGTTCTCGAAGCCGAAGTGAACTTACACCCCTAATCCCGATAGCTATCGGGACCTCAAGGGGACAATTCCTGCTATAGCCTTTTCCCTTTTCACTAATCCCTTTTCCCTTCTCTCTCCTCCATCAAAAAGCCTTATTACTTCAAATTGACTCATCTACTCATTAACTAATACCCTTAAGCTAATAAGAAATCTTGAATTTGCAAATGCTTCACCCCTTGTACATCCTCTTTCCAAAATTCATCCATGGTTACTACATATTTTGGGTATTGATCTGAAATGGCAAGCAACGGACTAAACTCTCGCTCTACCGTAGCTTCGCTATCTAATTTGTAGGCAACTTGAACATAAATTCGTTTCCCTTGTTTTTCTGCTATAAAATCAATTTCTCTTGTATCTAATTTACCTATATACACTTGGTATTCTCTACGCTTTAGTTCTAAAAAAACAATGTTTTCTAAAATCCCTGAAATCATACGATCACGGTAGCCCATCATAGCATAAATCAAGGATACATCACTTACAAAAAATTTTTCTTGTGTTTTGAGAATTTCCTTTCCTTTAATGTCAAATCGAGATACCCGATACAGTATAAAAGCGCCTTCTAAGGCACTTAAATAATTATAAATCGTATTAACATCCGTTTTTCTGTATTGACTTTTAAAATAATCGGCTATGCTTTTTCCTGAAAAAGTGTTTCCAACATTATCAAAAACATAGCGAATAACACGTTCTAATAGCTCTATATCTCTAATTTTATACCTTTGAATGGTATCGCGTAAAAGAACAGAAGCATAGATATCGCGAATAACTTTATAGATGGCTTGTTCCTCATAATTTGCCGTGTGCACCAATGGAAATCCTCCTTTTCGCAAATAAGAGAGAAACGCTTCTTTACTACTTGACGAAAGGTTTTGATAGGTAGCCGTAAATTCCAAAAACTCATTAAAAGACAACGTATAAATTGAAATTTCTACATATCTACCTGCTAAATAAGTAGCCAGCTCTGATGATAATAAATGGGAATTGGAGCCCGTTATATAAATATCAACTGTGTAGTCGACCAATAAAGAATTGATTACTTTTTCCCACTCTTGGACTTCTTGAATTTCATCTAGCAATACATAAAACTTTTGTCCGTTACGCATTAGATTAGCTAAATGAGCATATAATGAAGTAGCGTTTTTTAGGTGCTCTGTAGTAAAACTCTCAAAATTTAGTGTAATTATAGAATCTTCTGGGATTCCTTTTTGTATTAATGTTTCTTTTAAAAGCAACAATACAGTTGACTTACCCGACCTTCTAATGCCTGTTAAAATTTTAACCAATGGACTGTCAATCCATTGTTGTAATTGTGCTAAATAAGAAATTCTTTGAATCATTTTTATGTTTTAAAACACAAATATATTGTTTTTTATTAAACTTTTTAAAGGTATAACCTTAAAAAGTATTTTGATTTTTTTTTAAAATCAAAAGGGTATCGAGAACTATAGAAAGAATAATTCAACTAATAGTTTTTTAAAACAAAACTCGTAACACCCCTAATCCCGATAGCTATCGGGACAATTGCTGTTATGACTTTTACGTTGTTTTTTGTATCACTAAGTTTCTCAAAGTTTTCACAAAGTCTCACAATGCTATTGAATCTTCAAATTGACTCATTGACACATTTTGCTCACTTAAGACAAACAAAACGAGCTTAGATTTAAAACTTCAATACCTTCATAAGAAGCACCTTGATAGATGTCTAGTGTAACTACTGTTTTTCGGTAGTTATCCTGTATTTTTAATAAATTACCAAATTCTCTTTCCAATGTTTTTTCTTCGGTAAGGGCTAAAGCCACTTGTATGTACCACTTTTCGGTATTTTTTTGAGCAATAAAATCAATTTCTTGTGAGCCTATAACACCAACTTGTACTTGATATCCTTTAAATAGAAGTTCATTATAGACTATATTTTCTATTATTTTTCCTCTATCTTCCAAGCGATAGCCCCATAACGCATTTCGTATACCTAAATTTTCGAAATAATATTTGTCCCCAATCTCAAAAAGACGCTTTCCTATTAGGTCGTATCGCCCTACTTTATAAATTAAAAAGGCATTTACCAAATAATTTACATACAGTTGGACTTGATTGGGTGGCATATTTATTTTTTGGGATTTCAAAAAATCACTTATTTTTTTATTGGAGAATAGACTTCCTGTAGTACTACACATGAAATGAACCAATTTTTCTAAAAAAGAAACATTTCGAATAGCAAAGCGATTAATAATATCGCGGTAAACAATAGTACTGTAAATGTTTTTTAAATATTCAAAAACTACTTCATCCTCTAAGGGTAGGTTTTTTAAATACGGTAAACCTCCATATTTCATGTAAAGCTCAAGTGTAGAGGGTGCCTCTTGTAGTTTATGGAAATCTAAAAATTCTGAATAAGATAAACTTTGCACATTTATTTCAATAAATCTTCCACTCAAATGTCCTGCAATATCCGAAGAGAGCAAATTTGCATTACTTCCTGTGCAATAGATATCTAGATTTTCATGTAACAATAAAGAACGCAAAGCGATACTAAAGTCAGTTATATCTTGAATTTCGTCAATAAAAAGATAGGTCTTACTCGTTTTACTTGCATTTTCATTCACATACGTTACTAAATCAACCGCTGTAGCAATGAATGAAAATACCAAATCTTCTTTATTAATATACAATATGGAAGGTTCAGAATGAACGGTTTTTAAATAGTCCATCAATTGAAAAAGTAAATAACTTTTTCCAACTCTTCTTTGACCCGTAAATACTTTAATAATCGATTTATTAATAAAGGGTTTTACTTTATTCAAATAATGGCTTCTAGTAATAATATGACTTGGTATCGTATTCATTATTGTTTTAGTTATAATTATAATTTATTCAAATATACATATATTTTGTAATTATAGCTATAACTTTTTTGCTCTATATTTTGATTCAGGTTTTGCTTTGCACCGTTCGGCTTCGACTCGAGTTAATGGTTCTACTAGATCACAAAGTTACGCTAAGTTTTCACAAAGTCTCACAATGCTATTGAATCTTCAAATTGACACATTGACTAATTGTCTAAACGGAGGCTGAGGTGGTTATTGAGCTTGTCGAAATGTTCTCGAAGCCGGAGTAAACTTACACCCCTATATTCCGAAAGTTCGGAACTTCCGATGAGTCGGAACAAGCTCTCGAGTGGACAATTTTTGCTAATGTCTATTTATTTTTTATGTTTTCAGTTGAATTTTTTACACCCCTGTAGTCCCCTCGAGGGGACAATTTCTGCTATAGGCTATTAATTAGTTATGTTTTCAGTTGACGTTTTTTACATCCCTTTTGTCCCCTCGAGGGGACAATTTTTGTTATGACTTTTACGTTGTTTTTTGTATCACTAAGTTTCTCAAAGTTTTCACAAAGTCTCACAATGCTATTGAATCTTCAAATTGA
>RXJZ01000287.1:8096-9772 GCA_003963025.1 Flavobacteriaceae bacterium | reverse complement strand
GCGCAGTTTGGTTTCTTAATGAGTGCTTTTGAATTTGGAGCACCACCACACGGAGGTTTAGCTTTCGGATTGGATAGATTAGTTTCTATTTTAGGTGGACAAGAAACCATTCGTGATTTTATTGCTTTCCCTAAAAACAACTCAGGAAGAGACGTAATGATTGATGCGCCTTCAACTATTGATGAAGCACAATTACAAGAATTACACATTAAATTAAGATAAGATGAAAAAGGTTCTAATTGTACTTATCCTTATTATTGTTGGATTTATTTCGTTTGGATACATTCAAAAACACAACGGATTAAATGGCGACAAATGGATTGGAATTGGAATTTTACTCGTAACTTTTGTCTTAATGCCTTTGTTTTTATATTCAAGATTTAAAAATAAAGAAACTAGAGAACGAATGTTAAACTTAGGTTTAAAGAAAAAAGAAGATACTGATAATCAGTAATTTTGAAATATTTTTAACTTTTTCTTGTTTGTGTTATAAATAAGTATATCTTTGATAATTATTAATTTTTTACAATACACAATGAGAACAGGTAAAGTTAAGTTCTTCAATGAATCAAAAGGTTACGGTTTTATTACTGATGATGAAACTGGAAAAGACATTTTCGTACACGCTACTGGAATGAAAGTTGAATCTTTAAATGAAGGAGACAGCGTAAGTTACGAAGAAGAAGAAGGAAGAAAAGGTAAAGTAGCAGCTCAGGTAGTAGTTATCGAATAATATATAATATTTTTTGATTACCTAGAAAGACTAAGTCCCGATTTAATCGGGACTTTTTTTATTGACAAATATTAAAAAAGGCTACATTACTGTAGTCCCCTTTAACTCAACAAACTTTATTTTACTTAAATAAATACTTAATTCCAAACATCATATTCCCTTTTGGCATTGGAATCATTCCTGATTCAATATAATCTGCATTAAAAATATTGTTAGCAAACATAGATAGTTCAAACGCTTTTATTCTATAACTAATATTTGCATCATAAACATTATAGCTCATTCCTGCTGTACGCTCTACATAACGATAAGCAAAAGTTGTATTTAAAACTTTAAAGAAGTTAAATTGTAAACTACTTGTAAATTGATGTTTCATCGAGTTAATAGAATATTGAGAAAAATTAGCTTCACTTGCCTTTACATCGTTATCTAAATAAGAATAACCTAACTGAATTTTTTGTGGTAAATTATTTATTGTGAAAAAGTAATCAGCTTGCGCTTCATATCCTTTTGTATTTACACTTTGAATATTTTGTGCTTGCCAAGCATCTGTTGTGTTTTCACGAACATAATCAATTAAATTATCAGCATCACGATTAAAAGCAGCTATCGATATATTGAATCTATCACTCATATATTTAAAACCAACTTCTTGTGAAAAAGCTTCTTCTGTATTTAAGTCAGGATTGCTTATTGTTACAGGAGAAGTATAATATAAATTGGTATAGGTAGGAACTCTATAAGAAGTTCCAATATTTCCATAAGCTTTAAATTTATCTGAAATTTTAACCCCTATATCTAAACCTGGAAAAAATTGATTATCAAAATCTGAAAAATAAGAAGCTGAAATTCCAGGAGTAACATCTAAAATGTTGTTGAAAAATTGGAAACGATGTTCTAAAAATAAACTCGCAATTTCTCTTTGATTATCTCCTAAACGATT
>RXJZ01000287.1:1067-8046 GCA_003963025.1 Flavobacteriaceae bacterium | reverse complement strand
GGGTATTTCTAACTAATAAATATAAATCCTGGTTTCTGCGCCAATAAATTCTTGGTTTCCATGTAAAATTTCCGCTTTTAATTACCGTTGAAAGACCTACTAAACTTGCTTGAGTTTCTTCATATTGATCAATATAGTTAGTAAAACTATAAAACCCGTTTGCACCAAATTTTCTTTCTGAATAACTTGTTAGTAATTCAATTGGTAATTTATTTTTATTGAACTGACTTTTTAAAACATAATTAGTATTATCAAAATCAGTATTATAACGATAGCCATCTGAAAAGTTTTTTGAAAAATGTATGATATGACTACTTTCTTCCAGATTTACAGTTCCTGTAACTTCTGCAAGAAATTGATCAAAAGAACCACCTTGTACTTTAGCAATTAAAGAATTTTCATCTACATCTTTCGTTACAATATTAATTGCTCCAGTAAAAGCATTTTGACCAAAAATACGAGCAGCAGGACCTTTAATCACTTCAATTCTTTTGATAACTTCAATTGGTAAAGCTAAATTCATCGTATGATGACCCGTTTGAGCATCATCTACTTTAATACCATCTATTAACAACAACGTTTGATCAAAACTTCCTCCTCTAATATATAAATCCGATTGCATTCCGTTTACTCCTTGTCTACGTACATCAATTCCTGCAATTTGTTGTAAAGCATCAGCTACATTTGTCACACCTAATTTTTTAATATCTTCAGCAGTTACAATTTGAATGGTCCTAGAATTCTCTTTAAAAGGAAAATCTATACGAGAAGAAGAAATGACTACTTCTTTTAGTGAATCTGTTTTAAGTTCATTTTCCTGAGCATTCATAGTTAATGCAAACATTAGTAAGGGAACTAAATAAAATACTTTTTTCATTTATACGATATTGGGTTATTTAAAAACGGTGCAAAAGTCGTAACTTTCCGGACGATTAAAATAGTCCAGTTTTAAAATGATAGATAGTCCGGTTAGTTTGGTATTAAAAGAACTTATTCAATTTGATAAAACTAGTTCTACTTCTGTATATATTCAAATTGCACAGCAAATAATAAATGCTATTCAAAGAGGCTATTTAAAAGAAGGAACAGCATTGCCGGGCACTCGAATATTTAGCCAATTATTTACTATTCATCGAAATACTGCGGTTGCCGTTTATGAAGAATTAGCTTCGCAAGGTTGGGTAGAAATCATTCCAAATAAAGGAACTTTTGTTTTATTTCCAAGACCAAAAACAGCTAAAATAAAAGCTATTTCAAATCAAATCGAAGATGCTTACAGTTATCCAAAATCAACAGGATATCCATTTCAATCTTCCTTTCATTTAGTTTCAAATGAGGTTTTTTCGAATGCTAAATATCACTTAAATGATGGCCAACCTGATTTAAGATTACATCCAATTAATGAATTTTCTAAATGGTACAATGCAATTTTGAAACGAAAATCACTTGTTTCAAAATGGAATTCAAATTCAAAAACCAAATATTCTAACTTTGAAAATCAAATTTGTAATTTCTTAAATGCAACCAGAGGATTTCATATAAAACCAACAAACTTAATCAGTACACGAAGTACCGAAATGAGTTTGTATGTAATTTCACGACTCTTAATAAAAAGAAAAGAGATTGTTTTAGTAGGTAATTTAAGTAATCATAATGCAAACACCATTTTTCAAGAAGTTGGAGCTACCATAAAAACTGTTCCAACAGATGAAAACGGATTAGATATTAATTACATTGAAAAACACTTTACTAAAGGAAAAATTCGTTGTGTTTATGTGTGTTCCAATCGCGATTATCCAACTACGAATACTTTATCAGCCGAACGAAGATTACAGCTTCTACATCTAGCCAAAAAATACCAATTTGCCATAATCGAAGATGATTTCGATTATGATTTTCAATTAGAAGGTTCAGCTATGTTACCCATGACAAGTTCGGATGCGAATGGTATGGTAATTTATCTTGGAAAGCTTGGTCAATCGCTGTTTCCAAGCTTTCAAACCGGATTTGTAGTAGCTCCAGAAAATATTATTTCAGAAGCAAAAAACTACTTAGAAATACTAGATAAACAAGGTGACTTAATTCAAGAACAATTGCTTTCTGAATTAATTTACGAAGGGGAAATCCATCGATTACTTAAAAAAAATGGGGTCATATATAAACAAAGAAGAGATTATACTTTTGATTGTTTTAATCGCTACTTTAATGAAACGATTCAAATCAAAAAACCTTCAGGAGGTTTGGCTTTATGGATTGAATTTACTCCTACTATTTCATTAGTACAACTATCCGAACAAGCTTCTAAACTAGATGTTTATTTACCAAAAACATTACTTTATCAAGACAAAAACACGTGTGCCATTCGTTTTGGATTTGGACATTTGAATAAAGAAGAAATTGAAATTATAGTAAGTAAATTAAAGCATGCTTATGATAGTTTAAAATAAAAAAAGTCCTGCAAATTGCAGGACTTTTGTGCTATACATTTTTATTGTGTTAGTCAGCTAAAACAATAATTTTGTTTTCATTCATTTCTATGGTACCAGAATTAATAGGTAACCAATACGTTTGCTCATTTACTTTATTGAATTTAGAAACGAATTCTTTTTCAATTTTAATATTTTGAGCATTGATTTTCACGTTTCCTTTTGCTAATAACGAAACAATAGGCGCGTGATTATTTAGCATTTGAAACTCACCGTTAATTCCAGGAACAGCTACCGAAGTAACTTCTCCTTTAAACAATGTAGCTTCTGGTGATACTATTTCTAAAATCATATTTCTTAGTGATTAGTGATTAGTAATTAGTGATTAGCAAGTAACTGAATACTGTGACTGAACACTGAACACTAAATTATGCTTCTGATAACATTTTCTCTCCAGCTTCAATAGCTTCTTCGATAGTACCTTTAAGGTTAAACGCTGCTTCTGGTAAGTGGTCTAATTCACCATCCATAATCATGTTAAATCCTTTGATTGTTTCTTTAATATCAACCAATACTCCAGGAATACCTGTAAATTGCTCCGCTACGTGGAAAGGTTGAGATAAGAAACGTTGTACACGACGAGCTCTAGCAACAGCTAATTTATCATCTTCTGATAACTCTTCCATACCTAAGATAGCAATGATATCTTGTAATTGTTTGTATTTTTGAAGAATTTCTTTTACTCTTTGAGCACACTCATAGTGGTCTTTCCCCAAAATTTCTGGCGTTAAAATACGAGAAGTAGAATCTAGTGGATCTACCGCTGGGTAAATACCTAACTCAGCAATTTTACGAGATAATACTGTTGTTGCATCTAAGTGAGCAAACGTTGTTGCAGGAGCCGGGTCAGTTAAGTCATCCGCAGGAACGTATACTGCTTGTACAGATGTAATAGATCCTTTTTTAGTTGAAGTAATACGCTCTTGCATCGCACCCATCTCTGTTGCTAATGTAGGTTGGTACCCTACCGCAGATGGCATACGACCTAAAAGTGCAGATACCTCAGAACCTGCTTGTGTAAAACGGAAGATGTTATCAACGAAGAAAAGTACGTCTTTTCCTTGTCCATCTCCTGCTCCATCACGGAAATATTCAGCAATTGTTAAACCTGATAAAGCAACACGTGCACGTGCTCCTGGTGGCTCATTCATCTGACCGAATACGAAAGTAGCTTTAGAATCTTTCATTAATTCTTTGTCTACTTTAGCTAAATCCCATCCTCCATTTTCCATAGAGTGCATGAACTCATCACCATATTTAATAATTCCTGATTCTAACATCTCTCTTAAAAGGTCATTCCCTTCACGAGTTCTCTCACCTACACCAGCAAAAACTGATAAACCACCGTGACCTTTTGCAATATTATTAATCAATTCTTGAATCAATACTGTTTTACCTACTCCAGCACCACCAAACAATCCAATTTTACCTCCTTTTGCATAAGGCTCAATTAAGTCGATTACTTTGATACCTGTAAATAAAACTTCAGTAGAAGTTGATAAATCTTCAAATTTTGGAGCTGGTCTGTGAATTGGCAAACCACTTTCACCTACTTTTGGTAAGTCTCCTAAACCATCGATAGCATCACCGATTACATTAAATAAACGTCCAAAAACCTCACCACCAATTGGCATTTGAATTGGAGCACCAGTAGCAACTACTTCAGCACCTCTAGACAAACCGTCTGTTGAGTCCATAGAAATAGTACGAACTGTATTTTCTCCAATGTGAGATTGAACTTCTAATACTAATAAAGTACCATCTTTTTTAGTGATTTCTAATGAATCGTAAATTTTTGGTAACTCAGCATTTGCATCATTAAACACGACGTCAACAACTGGTCCGATAATTTGTGCAACTTTTCCTGTGATTCTAGACATTGCTTATGTATTTATTTAATAGCTAATTAATGTTGAAAAAATGATATATTTTTCCGAGTGCAAAGATAGTTTTTTCTAAAACAATTTTGCAATTTATTTTTTGAATTTTTTACAATAAAAAAGCGAAATTTTACAATTTCGCTTTTAAAATGTTATTCTACAGTAACGGATTTTGCTAAATTCCTAGGTTGATCTACATTACAACCTCTTAAAACTGCAATATGATAGGACAATAATTGCAACGGAATCGTTGTTAACAGAGGCGTAAATGGCTCATTAGTTTCTGGAATTTCAATTACATGATCAGCTAAAGCTCTAACTTGTGTATCGCCTTTAGTTACCACCGCAATAATTTTACCACTTCTAGATTTTATCTCTTGAATATTACTTACTACTTTATCATAATGACCTTTATTTGGAGCAATAACAATAACTGGCATATGTTCGTCAATTAAAGCAATTGGTCCATGTTTCATTTCAGCAGCTGGATAACCTTCTGCATGGATATATGAAATTTCTTTTAATTTTAAAGCTCCTTCTAAAGCTACCGGGAAATTATAACCCCTACCTAAATACAAACAATTAGTTGCATCTTTATAGCTTTCAGCAATTTGCTTTGCTACTTCATTTGTTAATAATGCCTCTTGTACTTTTTCTGGCATAATTTCTAGCTCCAATAAATAGCGTTGGTATTCTGAATTATTCATGGTACCCTTAGCTTTAGCCAAACGAAGAGCTAATAATGTTAGAATGGTGATTTGAGTTGTAAATGCTTTTGTAGAAGCTACTCCAATTTCTGGACCTGCATGTGTATAAGCACCTGCATGCGTTTCGCGAGAAATTGACGAACCTACCACATTACAAACTCCAAATACAAAAGCTCCGTTTTCTTTTGCTAGTTTGATTGCCGCTAAAGTATCCGCCGTTTCACCTGATTGTGAAATTGCGATAACAACATCGTCTTTATTAATGATTGGATTTCTGTATCTAAATTCAGATGCGTATTCAACTTCAACTGGAATTCTTGAAAATTCTTCAATAATATATTCCGCAACTAATCCAGCGTGCCAAGAAGTACCACATGCCACAATAAGAATTCGTTTAGCATTTAAAAATTTTTCTAAATTATCTTCAACACCAGACATTTGGATAATTCCTTTGTTTGCCAAAAGTCTTCCACGGTAAGTATCTTTGATTACGCTTGGTTGTTCATAGATTTCTTTCATCATGAAATGATCATAACCTCCTTTTTCAATTTGCTCCAAGTTTAACTGCAGTTCTTGAATGTAAGGATCAACCAATGAATCGTCTTTAATTTTTCTAACTTTTAACGGTTTGTGTAAACGCACAATTGCCATTTCTTCATCTTCCAAATAAATGGCATTTGATGTATACTCAATAAATGGTGTTGCATCTGAAGCGATAAAAAATTCATCTTCACCAATTCCAATTGCCAAAGGACTTCCTAAACGCGCCACAATAATTTCATCAGGCTTTTCAACATCAATTACTGCAATTGCATAAGCTCCAATAACTTGATTTAAAGCTATTTGAACAGCCTTACCTAGTTTGCAATTCTCTTTTTTCTTAACTTCTTCTATTAAGTTTACTAATACTTCTGTGTCAGTATCAGATTTAAAAGTGTAACCCCTTTTAATTAACTCTTGTTTTAATGGTTCATAATTCTCTATAATACCATTATGAATAATAACTAACTTTCCTGAATTTGAAAAATGAGGATGAGAATTTACATCATTAGGAACTCCGTGAGTTGCCCAACGCGTATGCCCCATGCCTATTTTCCCGAAAATTGTTTTATCGTTTTGGGCCTTCATTTCTAAATCAGAAACCTTCCCTTTGGTTTTAGATAATTTTAAATCCTTACCATCGTATAAAACAATACCTGCACTATCATAGCCTCTATATTCTAATCTATGTAATCCTTTAATAATTACTGGATATGCATCTCTATGACCAATATAACCTACAATTCCACACATATACTACTAATTAGGTTTAGTGAAAAAAATCTCAAGTTTTAATTTTTTATCTTGAGGTACTGAACTACCCATTCCGTATAAAACTGTCCCAAGAGGGTTCATTACAGAAGAAAAAGGTAAAAATTTAACTGATTCTGAGCCTATATTAAATGGAGTTTTTAAGAATGCGTTACTTGAAACATTGATGTCTTCGGTAACTGAAAGACCTAATCTAATATTTTTTCTTAAATCTTCATTGTCACTATTCAATAACCTATTAATATGTTCTGTAATTCTTATCTTATAATACACCCCTTTATCATTTTCATCTAATTTTATAATACCACTAAATGTAAATTTATTTCTCTTTAGATCTGTAACAACAGAACCATCTAAATTGTAGTCTGCTAAAACTTTATTGTTAGTAGCATCAAAGAGATATATTCGTTGAGGCTCTGCCATGCCTGCCCCTGTCATCTTATCTTTATCAATGTAAAACGTTAAATTTGCTTCATTTACTAACCAACCTCTTGATTGTAAATCTTCTAACTCATACGGAACATTTGTTTCAGGATTAACCTCACCAAATAAATCAATATAAGCAACAGAACCCTGACCTCCTTTTAAATATAAC
>RXJZ01000287.1:0-1017 GCA_003963025.1 Flavobacteriaceae bacterium | reverse complement strand
GTTCAGAAGTAACATCAGAATGAAATTGAATTGTAATTGTTGCTGCAGAAAAATCCAACATTGCCATTACTCCATCTTGACCTGGATTAGCTTCAGTTTTAAAATACAATCCTTTGAAATATTCTTTAAAAGTAGTATTATTCAACAAATTAATAGATGGTGCATCCAATACCTTTGTTTTGAAAAAATTCTTATCAAGATTTAACCACATTCCTGGCGCTATTTTCTTTTTAACAATTCTATCATTAGGATTAGAAATTACTTCACCATTGGAATTGACATAATTACCATTCCCATCTGTTTTGTATATAACTAATTCCGTATTATCAAATTTAAATTGTTCATTCTCTGACAAACTTGTAGCATTATTAAGTTGACCACTTGCAATGTTATTTTCAATTAATTGTTTATCGTCATTATAATATTTCTGCAAGTATGAATCTTGGTCGTTAGGATTTGGGCTTGGATTAATGTTACGTAAAAAATAACCATTCTCATAAATCTTAAGGTTAATACTGCTATTTATGTTGCCATAAATTGAATCTAATTCATACACATTATTGCCATTAACAACTTCCTTTGTACTAAAATAAGGCACGTACAAATAGACAGAATCAGTGCTTTTGATTTCAACATTCTGACCAATTACCGGATCAGTATCTGCCAATTCTAACTGTGTTACAAAACTAGCTTTAGTAGTGCCAAAAAACGGATTGACGTATACTCCTAAAGAGTTTACTGGTAAATTATTTGTTTGTACTGGGCCTGTAGCCTTTGAATATGCAACTAAATTTTGAACTTCATATCTTTCCAAATTAAAATGAGAATCATCTAAAAGATCAGAGCCTAAAGAATTAAAATCTTTGTCACATGAAGTTAACACAAATGCAATGGTGATTGCTAAAGATATTTTAATAAAATTTTTTTTCATAGCGGATAAATCCTTTTATAATAACTGATTCTTTATAAATGAAGTATAAACTTCTTTAATTGTTTCTTTTGAGGCGAAAGGTAAAA
>RXJZ01000226.1 GCA_003963025.1 Flavobacteriaceae bacterium | reverse complement strand
GTTGAATTCTATCGAAAGCACTTCTATCAACAACTAAGTCTTTGATAACTGGAAATGCTTTACTTCTCCATGGTTCAATGTAAATTGTATCACCATCGTTGAACATTCTCATGTGTAACTGACAAGTAGTAATTCCTGTATCAGGTCCGTGAGCACGTCCGTTGATGTATAAAGAACACATTCCGCAAATACCTTCACGACAGTCGTGATCGAATGCTACGGGTTCTTTTTTCTCATTAATTAATTGCTCGTTTAATTGGTCTAACATTTCCAAAAACGAACTTGCAGTAGAAACATTATCTAATTTATAAGTTTCCATGCTCCCTTTTGAACTTGCGTTCTTTTGACGCCAAATTTTAAGGTTTATATTGATATTTTTTGCTGCACTCATAATCTATTATTTGTAATTTCTAGCTGCAATTTTAATTTCTTCGTATTTCAATTCTTCTTTGTGAAGTTCTTCTTTACTGATGTCATCACCTTTGTATTCCCAAGCTCCAACAAATTTGAAGTTTTCGTCATCACGTAATGTTTCACCTTCAGCATCTTGATATTCTTCACGGAAGTGACCTCCACAAGATTCTTTACGTTGTAAAGCATCCATTGCCATTAATTGACCTAATTCGATGAAATCTGCAACTCTTAATACTTTTTCTAACTCAGGATTCAATTCGTCTGCGCTTCCAGGAACATAAACATCTTTGTAAAAATCTTCTTTTAATTGAGCAATTTCAGCAATAGCTTCTGTTAATCCTTTTTCGTTACGAGCCATACCTACTTTATTCCACATAATCAAACCTAATTTTTTATGGAAATAATCAACAGACTTGGTACCATTGTTGTTTAAGAATTTACTAATTGAATCTTTCACTCTAGCTTCTGCTTCAGCGAATTCTGGAGATTCAGTAGAAATTTTACCTGTTCTGATTTCGTCTGCTAAATAGTTAGAAATTGTGTAAGGTAATACAAAATATCCATCCGCTAAACCTTGCATTAAAGCTGACGCTCCTAAACGGTTAGCTCCGTGGTCAGAGAAGTTAGCCTCTCCAGCTACGAAACAACCTGGAATTGTAGATTGTAAGTTATAATCAACCCAAACACCACCCATAGTATAGTGAACTGCTGGATAAATTTTCATTGGTGTTTCATAAGGATTCTCATCCGTGATTTTTTGATACATCGTAAACAAGTTACCATATTTCTCTTCTAACCACTGTTTCCCTAATGCTGTAATTTCTTCAGGTGTTGGATTATGATTTCCTTTAGCATAAGCCGCTTGACGACCTTTTGTTTGAATCTCTGTTGAGAAATCTAAGTAAACTCCTTCATTAGTATCATTAGCTTCAATTCCGTAACCAGCATCACAACGCTCTTTTGCAGCCCTTGAAGCTACGTCACGTGGCACTAAGTTACCAAAAGCAGGATATCTTCTTTCTAAGTAGTAATCTCTATCTTCTTCAGCAATTTGAGTTGGTTTTAATTTCCCAGCTCTGATTGCTTCAGCATCTTCTTTTTTCTTTGGCACCCAAATACGTCCTGAGTTACGTAACGATTCAGACATCAACGTTAATTTTGACTGATTTGTTCCGTGAACCGGAATACATGTTGGGTGAATTTGTACATAACATGGATTTGCAAATAACGCTCCTTGTTTGTGGATTTTCCATCCAGCTGTTACGTTACTTCCCATTGCGTTTGTAGAAAGGAAATATACGTTTCCATAACCTCCAGAAGCAATAACCACAGCATGAGCTGAATGTCTTTCAATTTCTCCTGTAATTAAGTTACGAGCGATAATTCCACGAGCTTTTCCATCCACTTTAACTAAATCCAACATTTCGTGACGGTTGAACATTTGTACACGTCCTAACCCGATTTGTCTTGATAAAGCTGAATATGCTCCTAATAATAATTGTTGTCCTGTTTGTCCAGCAGCGTAGAAAGTACGTTGTACTTGCGTTCCACCAAACGAACGGTTATCTAACATTCCACCATATTCGCGTGCAAAAGGAACACCTTGTGCTACACATTGGTCGATAATATTTCCTGAAACTTCTGCTAAACGGTGAACGTTTGCTTCACGCGCACGGTAGTCACCACCTTTAATAGTATCATAGAAAAGACGGTAAACGCTATCACCATCATTTTGATAATTTTTTGCTGCATTGATACCTCCTTGAGCCGCAATTGAGTGCGCACGACGAGGTGAATCTTGAAAACAGAATGCTTTTACATTATATCCCATTTCTCCAAGAGAAGCGGCAGCAGAAGCACCTGCTAAACCAGTTCCCACCACAATAATATCGATTTTTGGTCTATTATTTGGCGCAACTAATTTCAAGTGATTTTTATGATCGGTCCATTTGTCTTTTAACGGACCCGCTGGTATTTTAGAATCTAACTTCATAATATATACTGATGTTGATTATTTTTTAAAGTGTAAGATAATTGGAATAATTGCAAACAATATCGGTACAATAATTGCAAATGCTTTTCCTGTAAATTTGATAACAGGTGTAAACTTCGAACTATTCAAACCTAATGATTGAAATGCGCTTTGAAAACCATGCCATAAGTGAAATGCTAAAGCTATCATTGATAAAACATAAAAAATTGTAAAAGCTAAACCATACTTAGGATCTTTGAAAAAGTCAACAGTAAGTTTGTATAAATCTTTATAAAGGTTTGCAATTTTAATATCCGCTGCAGCATAATACAACTCTGTACCATTTTTAACTATATATTGTTGTGGCAACATTGTATTTTGTTTTTTCTCATGTTCAAGTGCCACCTGCTCAACAAGAAAAAATTGACCTGATTGAGTTCCGATATAAAAATTTTGTATAGCGCCTTGAATATTAACAGATTTCTTTGCTAATGGCATATTTTTATCAAAATGCATTTTTGCCCAAAAATTAACCATGTGAGTAGCAATAAAAACTAAAATAATAGTCCCTAATACCGCCATATTTCTAGAAGCAATACTACTAGAAGAACCATCTGTTTTAGCATAACCAATTGGTCTTGCTTTTTTGTTTTGAATTGTTAACATAATTCCATCTATAGCATGGAATATGATTGAAATGTAAGTTAGATAAGAAAGTAACTTAACTGCAGGATTGGTGGTCATGAATAGAGCATATTCATTGAACTGTTGACTGGTTCCAAAAATTAATTGAAGATTTCCTGCCAAGTGACCCGCCAAAAACAAGCATAAGAATAAACCTGTAAGAGCCATCCAGTATTTTTTTACAATAGATGACTTTAATAGTGCTGATTTTGCCATAATTTTTATTTGATTGTACTAGTTTAATAAAAAGTCAAACAAAAATACGGCTATTTGAATTTAACTACAACCTTTTCGAGCTAATTTATAATGATTTTAAAATGAGTTTAACTATTGTTGAATACCAAGGGATTAAAGCGTATAAATCATACAAATGTATAGCATATTAGCAAATATACTTATTTTACATACATAGGTATCAATCCTCTTAATCCCATATCAACAACATTTTCTCCGATAGAAGGTTCGTATTTACCATCAGCTGTTAACTCTTGCCACTCAAAACTGTTATTAGTTGACAATGATAAAGTAATCACCACATCTCGTGTTTCATTCCCATTAATAACCAAATTTTGAGCAAATTTACCTGTTACAACACAAGAACCAGCAGGAATTGGAGATGTACTTGCTATCGGATTTGGAACTGTGGTTGCTCCGGCTGGAGCTTGGCCAAAAGTAGCGTATGGAACATCATTTAAAGCAAAAGCCCAATAACCTTGTAAACGATTTCCGTTTACAGGAAATGAATTATTACCTATAGCATGTGTTGTGATGTAAGTATTATATCCTACAAAACTAGCTAGCTTTCCTTGATAATTGGCGCCATTATTTCGTACCAAAATTCCATATTCTTGATACGCCAAAGAAACACGAACATATTCATAATTTCCTTGTGCTACTTGACTTAATGGTATTTTCAAAAAAGCTTCCCCTTCTCTAACAATAACCGCTTTACTAAAATCAATCGCAACCGAACCGCCTTGAGTAGTTTCATCAGCATGATACAAAATGGTACCATTCCCTAATTGTGTGTAAGCCGTTGGTGCCAATTCAAAATAATGCGCACTAATTTTACTAAAATCGGGAGATTGTGCCGCGTGTCCTGGAGGAATTACTGCTGGTTGTCCCAAATTATTCAAACGCACTTGATTAGGATCAAACTGAAATTTAACAATCAAATACGGTTCATTTGCTGTATCGTCTTCATCCTCACAGGAAAAAAAAGATACAACCGAAACCAAAACTAAAAAAAGTCCAACAATTCTTTTCATAATTCAATGACGTTTGAAATAGCAAATAAAAATATGCTTTTAGTTTAACGCAAAAACAACAGCAAATAGTATGCCTTTTTAACTATTTTTTAGGATTTAAAATTTCAAACGATTTGCTTTCTGAAGTTTTATCTTTTGAAATCGTAACTTTAAATTTACCAACAGGTAAATAAAACTTCTTGTTTTCAGCTTCTTTGATTTTGATGTTTTTGTCTTTTTTATTCCAATTATCCGCTACATTTTTTGGCATCGAATAATCAAATTCAAATGAATTCAATCCTTTTTTAGCTTCAACTTTTCGAGTGTGAACAATCATTCCTGATTCATTCACAATCGAAACATTCACAATTCCTTCTGCATTAGCATAAAACCAAATTGTTTGCGAAGGTTCACTCGGTTTTCCCCAAGCGTAACTTTGAGTTCCCCAACGATCAGATTTTGTTCTATCATTCACTTTAAACAAATGCAGGTTCTTAGCTAAAACTTCCTTAGTTAATTCTTGAACTTTAGAAATATCGATTTTATAAATCGAGCGACCATGAGTTCCTACAATTAATTCTTTTGCTTTGGTTTGAATGACCGCATCATGAACCGCTACTTTTGGCATTCCGTTTGAAAAATCTTGCCAAGTAATGCCTTTGTCTAATGAAATAAACAAGCCATTATCGGTTCCAACATATAAAATATTTTCGTTAGCCGAATCTTCAACAATTAAATTTACAGCTTGAGATAATCCATTTGAAATTGAAGTCCAAGTCGCACCAAAATCATCCGAAACAAAAGCATAACTTTCAAAATTATCGTTTCTATATCCGTTTAAAGTCGCATAAACTCTTTCTTTCTTGTGAGTCGAAGCCGCAACTCTTGAAACCCATAAATTTTGAGGTAAATTACCCGAAATCAATTGCCAAGAAGCGCCACCATCTTTCGAAACGTGAATTTTTCCATCATCAGAACATGTATAAAGCAATCCAAATTGGAATTTACTTTCTGAAATAGTCGTCAACGTTCCAAAAGCTACATTTCCTTCTTTAGTACCATTAGTCAAATCACCTGAAATTCGTTCCCACGTTTCGCCTTGATTCATAGAACGGTGCAAGAAGTTAGAGCCCATGTACAAAATATCTTGGTTGTGCGATGATAACAAAATTGGTGTTTGCCAGTTGAAACGATATGGTTTTTCATCTTTTGGCGCTTTTGGCGTGATGTAATCAAACTTGCCTTCTTTTTGATTGATTCGGTAGTAATTTCCAAATTGATATCCCGTGAAAACAATATTTGGATTACGTCTATCAATTTGAATTTGCATTCCATCGCCACCAATTAATTCTTGATACGGATATTTTCCTTCTTGATGCCAAGCTACAGAGTGAGAATATTCATTATTCCCAAACCAAACGCCGTTGTCTTGCATTCCGCCATAGACATTATAATTTTCTAGATAATCTACATTTACAGCATACAATTGACCTAATGCTTCATTGTTACATTTAATCCAATGCGCTCCATTGTCGTACGAAATATTTACACCTCCATCATTTCCGTTAATAACATGATTTGGATTTTCTGGATTGACCCAAGTTACGTGATGATCGGCATGCACATTTTCTTTTGAAATGGCTGTAAAAGTTTTTCCACCATCTTCCGAAAATAATAACGGAACTCCACCTATGTAAACACGATTTTGATTTTTCTCATCTACAGAAATGTTTGCAAAATAATATCCATACGTGTAAAACATATCGTCGATATATTTCTGATTCGTTTTTTTCCAGGATTTTCCACCATCTTCTGATTTGTACACTTCGCAACCAATTACTTCGGTTTCAAATAACGCTTTATTTGCATCGGATAAAACCGCTAGAACTTCTTTAGGTTCCATGTTGTTATTAGCAACCCAATTTTTAATATTTTCAGCGCGATATTTATCTCTAAAGCCACTTTCTTTCAAAGCGATATTCAGTTCTTTATTCGAAATTTCCATGAAATCCGCTCCAGGAGAAGACAACATCGTGGTTAATTTACTTTTCGAAACGGTTTTTGGTCGTTTATTTTGATTGTCTACGACAGCATAAATCACATTTTCATTAAACATGGCTAAACCAATTCTTCCTACGCCTTCATTTGCTGGAAATCCACTTTCTTTTGTTGTTACTAATTTCCACGAAGTTCCGCCATCTTCACTTTTATAAATCCCAGATTTTTCGCCATCTCCGTCAAAATGCCACGCTTTTCTATCTTTTTGCCAAGACGCCGCAAACATAATTTTAGGATTAGTTTTCGAAACGGCTAAATCAATAATTCCAGCATCTTCGGCAACGAACAAAGTTTGTTTCCAAGACTTTCCGCCATCAGTTGATTTGTAAATTCCGCGTTCTTTGTTGGTTGTATATAAATGCCCGACAGCTGCCACGACAATTTCATTCAAGTTGCTTGGGTTGACCCAAATTCGGCTTATGTGATGCGAATCTTTTAATCCTAAATTTTCCCAAGTTTTACCTTTATCCGAAGATTTTAAAACCCCAACTCCAGCATAAGACGAGCGCGAAGCATTCACTTCACCCGTTCCTACCCAAATCATTCCCGAATTCCAATCCACTGTAACTGAACCACAATTAACTGTTTCCGCCGAATCCATCACAGGCGAAAAAGAAGTTCCGTTGTTATTGGTATACCAAAGTCCGCCAGTAGCATACGCCACGTAAAATTCGGTTGGGTTTTTCGGATTTACAGCTAAATCTACCACACGACCACTCATGATGGTTGGTCCGATATTTTTAGCTTCGACTTGATTAAACAACGAATTTTGAGCGATTGTCGATTGCACAATCAATAAAAACAGGATAGTAATTTGCTTCATCTCGAAAAAATTTGTTGAAAATTAGCCAAAACATTGCACTTCTACAAAATTTCTATTGCTTTTAACAACTTTTCGTTTTTATCTTTTTATTTTTGGAGAACATTTTTTTCTACCACATAGAAACATAGAATTTTAATTCTTTAGAAAAGGCATTTTATTCATTTTAGTTAACATAGTTCAAACTATCTTAAAATGAAATGCTATATTTTTCTAAAAGTTTTAGGAAAACCTATGTATCTATGTAGTTAAAATTTTAACTTTAAAAAATATTTACATCATGAAATACCATCAAATAGACCGCGATTTATACGTGAAAAACAGGGCAAAATTCACAGCTCAAATGAAACCTAACAGCGTTGCGGTATTCAATTCAAACGACATTTATCCTGTAAGTGCTGATAGCACATTGCCATTTGCACAACATAGAGATATTTTATATTTATCTGGTGTGGATCAAGAAGAAAGTATTTTATTGCTTTTTCCAGATGCGCCTTACGAACATTTGAAAGAAATTTTATTCTTAAAAGAAACGAATGAGCACATTGCCATTTGGGAAGGTGAAAAACTTACTAAAGAAAGAGCCTTTGAAGTTTCTGGAATTAAATCGGTGATTTGGTTACAAGATTTCCACAAGACGTTGAAAGAAATCATGGCGTATGCCTATACCATTTACATCAACACCAACGAACATTACAGAGCTGTTATTGAAACTGAAACTCGTGAAGCACGTTTTATCAAATGGTGGAAAGAAAATTATCCAGCACATAAAGTAGAAAAATCGAATCCTATTTTACAAAGATTGCGTTCGGTTAAAGAAAGCGAAGAATTGGATTTAATCCAAAAAGCGTGTGATATTACTGAAAAAGGCTTTAGACGCGTTTTGAATTTCGTAAAACCTGGCGTTATGGAGTACGAAATCGAAGCCGAATTTGCGCATGAATTTTTAAGAAATCGTTCGAAAGGTTTTGCTTACACACCTATTATTGCTTCTGGAAACAATGCGAATGTGTTACACTATATCGAAAACAACCAACAATGTAAAGCGGGTGATTTGATTTTGTTAGATGTTGGTGCAGAATACGCGAATTATTCAAGTGATATGACACGTATGGTTCCGGTTTCAGGACGTTTTACAGATAGACAAAAAGCAGTTTACAATGCCGTTTTAAATGTGAAAAACGAAGCTACGAAAATGTTGGTTCCAGGAACGTTATGGAAACAATATCATGTAGAAGTGGGCAAAATCATGACTTCTGAATTATTAGGTTTAGGCTTAATCGACAAAGCCGATGTACAAAACGAAAATCCAGATTGGCCAGCGTATAAAAAATATTTCATGCACGGAACGTCTCACCACATGGGATTAGATACGCACGATTATGGTTTATTACACGAACCAATGCAAGCCAACATGGTTTTCACGGTTGAACCAGGAATTTACATTCCGAAAGAAGGTTTTGGTATTCGTTTAGAAGACGATATGGTAATTCAAGAAAAAGGAGCTGCGTTTAACTTAATGC
>RXJZ01000013.1 GCA_003963025.1 Flavobacteriaceae bacterium | reverse complement strand
GTTAGAGCAAAATCAATATACCGAAGACAACATACGTTCGCTCGATTGGAAAGAGCACATTCGTATGCGTCCAGGTATGTATATCGGAAAATTAGGTGACGGTTCATCGCCTGATGATGGTATTTACATTCTGTTAAAGGAAGTTATGGACAACTGTATCGATGAATTCGTTATGGGTGCCGGAAAAACCATTGAAGTTACTATCAAAGATAAATTGGTAACCGTTCGCGATTATGGTCGTGGCATTCCGTTAGGAAAAGTCGTTGATGTAGTTTCCAAAATGAACACAGGAGGAAAATACGATTCAAAAGCCTTCAAAAAGTCTGTAGGTTTAAATGGTGTCGGAACAAAAGCCGTAAATGCCCTTTCGAATTATTTCCGAGTGGAATCGGTTCGTGATAACCAACAAAAAGCAGCAGAATTCTCAGCTGGAAATTTGACGCTAGAGGAAGATATTCAAGAAACTACTAAGCGAAAAGGAACCAAAGTTTCTTTCGTGGCCGATGATACGATTTTCAAAAATTACAAATACCGAAACGAGTACATCATCAAAATGCTCAAAAACTATTGTTACTTAAATCGCGGATTAACGATTTATTACAATGGTGAAAAATACGTTTCGGATTACGGATTGAAAGATTTATTGGAAGAAAATATTTCAGCTGAAGATATGGTATATCCAATCATTCATTTGGAAGGAGACGATATCGAAGTTGCCATTACACACAGTAAATCCCAATATTCAGAAGAATACCATTCGTTTGTAAACGGACAAAATACTACGCAAGGTGGAACGCATTTAGGGGCTTTCCGTGAGGCGATTGTAAAAACCATCAAAGAGTTTTATAACAAACCTTTCGAAGCTTCCGATATTCGTAAATCGATTGTGTCTGCGGTTTCGGTTAAGGTTGAAGAACCGGTTTTCGAATCACAAACGAAAACCAAATTAGGTTCTACCGATATTGGTCCGAATGGTCCTACCGTTCGTACGTTCGTAAATGATTTCATTAAAACGAATTTAGACAACTTTTTACATAAAAATCCCGAAGTTGCCGATGCGTTATTACGTAAGATTTTACAAGCGGAGCGCGAACGTAAAGAACTTTCTGGAATTCGAAAATTAGCCAAAGAACGTGCTAAAAAAGCAAGTTTACACAATAAAAAATTGCGCGATTGTCGTGTGCATTTAACCGATGCTAAAAATCCAAGAAGTTTAGAAAGTACGCTTTTTATTACCGAGGGAGATTCGGCTTCAGGTTCAATTACCAAAAGTCGCGATGTAAATACACAAGCGGTTTTCAGTCTACGTGGAAAGCCATTGAATTCGTATGGAATGACGAAAAAAATCGTGTACGAAAACGAAGAATTCAACTTATTGCAAGCGGCATTAGACATTGAAGAATCGATGGAAGATTTGCGTTACAACAACATCGTAATCGCAACCGATGCCGACGTGGATGGGATGCACATTCGCTTGTTGTTGATTACGTTTTTCTTGCAGTTTTTCCCTGAGTTAATCAAAGACGGCCATTTGTACATTTTGCAAACGCCTTTATTCCGTGTGCGAAATAAAAAGGAAACGATTTATTGTTATAGCGAAGAAGAACGAGTTAATGCCATTGAAAAACTAAAACCAAAACCAGAAATCACCCGATTCAAAGGATTAGGGGAAATTTCGCCAGATGAGTTTAAGCATTTCATTGGAGAAGACATTCGTTTAGATCCTGTCATGTTAGATAAAGCCACCACGATTGAAGCCTTGTTAGAATTCTACATGGGTAAAAACACCCCAGACCGACAAGAGTTTATCATCAATAATTTGAAAGTAGAATTGGATGTGGTAGAGAAGTAATGGTAGCACGAAGTTTCACAATGTAATGCACAAAGTCACACAAAGATATTTTTTAACATTGCGAAACTTAGTGAAAACTTTGAGTAACATAGTGTAACAAAAAAAAATATGACTGAAGAAAACGAAATAAGCCGAATAATTTTAGATTGCGCCTACAAAGTTCATACAAAGTTAGGTCCAGGATTGTTGGAAAAAGTTTACAGAGAATGTTTGGCTTATGAATTGACTAAATGCGGATTAGAAGTTAAACAATAATGTCCATTTCTAGTTATTTATGAAGATATAAAAATGGATTGTGGTTACCGAGTAGATATTCTAGTAAATAATAAAGTTATAGTGGAATTGAAAGTAGTTGAAGATTTTACTATTGAACATACAGCTCAATGTCTAACTTACATGAAACTATCGGAATGCAGATTAGGATTACTTTTAAATTTTTATAAGAAATCATTAAAAGACGGTATAAAAAGATTAATATTATAACATTGATTTTATTGGTACACAAAGTATCACAATGTAAAGCAAAAAGTCACACAAATTAATTTTAAAACATTGAGTTACTTCGTGAAAAACTTTGAGAAACATAGTGCTACAAATACATAAAAAGACAAAGTAGAAATATAAACATTGTGAAACTTAGTGTAAAACTTTGAGAAACATAGTGCTACAAAAACATGAAAGACGAAGAAGATAACATCATCCCAGAAGACGACAATTTAGAGAACCAAGACCAGCCCCAAAAAGAGGAAGGTTTTGAGGATATTCATGTGTCAACGGGACATCATTTTTACGAAAACAACGAAAATCCAGAGGATACCATTACCAAAGTTACAGGAATGTACAAGGATTGGTTCTTGGATTACGCTTCCTATGTAATTTTGGAGCGTGCCGTTCCTGCGATTGAAGACGGTTTTAAACCCGTACAACGTCGTATCATGCATTCCATGAAAGAGTTGGATGACGGTCGTTACAACAAAGTGGCTAATATCATTGGGCACACCATGCAGTATCATCCACACGGAGATGCGAGTATTGGTGACGCTATGGTGAACATCGGGCAAAAAGATTTGTTGATTGACTGCCAAGGGAACTGGGGAAATATTTTAACCGGTGACGGAGCCGCAGCCCCTCGTTACATCGAAGCTCGAATTTCAAAATTTGGTCACGATGTGTTGTTTTCTCCAAAAGTTACCCAATGGCAATTAAGCTATGATGGTCGTAAAAACGAACCGATTCATTTGCCTGTAAAATTTCCATTGTTGTTAGCGCAAGGTGGAGAAGGGATTGCAGTAGGTTTGTCTACGAAGATTTTACCGCACAATTTCAATGAGTTGATTGATGCGTCAATTAAAATTTTAAAAGGAAAACCATTTACTTTATTTCCAGATTTCCCAACAGCCGGAATTGCTGATGTTTCCAACTATAATGATGGAATGCGAGGTTCTCGTGTTCGTGTGAGAGCTAGAATCGCACCTTTAGATAAAAATACGTTAGTGATTACCCAAATTCCATTTTCAACCGATACTACCAAATTGATTGATAGCATCTTGAAAGCCAATGAAAAAGGGAAAATCAAAATCAAGAAAATTGAAGATAATACGGCGGCTGAGGTTGAAATCGTAATTCATTTACAACCCGGAACTTCGCCAGACAAAATGATTGATGCGTTGTACGCGTTCACCGATTGCGAATTGTCTATCGCGCCATTAGGTTGCGTGATTGAAAATTGTAATAAGCCTTTGTTTATTGGCGTTTCTGATATTTTGAAGATTTCTACCAATCGTACGTTGAATATTTTAAAACGAGAGTTAGAAATTCAATTAGACGAACTCGAAGCGAAGTGGCATTTCGCAAATTTAGAGAAGATTTTCATCCGTGAAGAAATGTATATTGACTTCAAATTGTATTCGGATAGAGAGTCGCTTTACAAATACATGTACGATCGATTTGAGCCTTTCAAAACCATTTTAATTCGAGAAATTGAAGACGAAGATTTACAAAGATTGACGCAAATTCCAATGATTCGTATTACACGATTTGACTCGGATAAAGCTGACGATGCGATTGCGAAATTGGAAGCCGAAATCGAGCAAGTGAAATACCATTTAGATCATTTGATTGATTATGCGGTAGATTATTTCACCACCTTAAAAGACAAATACGGAAAAGGAAGAGAACGCTTAACCGAATTACGTAATTTCGATAACATTCAAGCTACAAAAGTAGTATTGCGTAACCAAAAATTCTATGTGAATAGAGAAGAAGGTTTCGTAGGAATGGGCTTGAAAAAAGACGAATACGTGGGTGAATGTTCCGATATAGATGACATTATCGTTTTCCTTCGCGATGGAAAAATGATGGTAACCAAAATTGATGACAAAAAGTTCATTGGTAAAGATATTATTCATGTTGCCGTATTCGATAAAAACGACAAACGTACCATTTACAACATGATGTATCGTGATGGTAAAAACGGTTCTACATTTATCAAGCGTTTCAATGTTTCTGGGGTTACTCGTGATAAATTCTATGATTTAACGCAAGAAAAACCTGGTTCAATGGTGTCGTATTTCTCAGCGAATCCAAATGGAGAAGCAGAAGTCGTTACGATTTTGTTACGCCAAGTAGGTAGTGTGAAAAAACTGAAATGGGATGTCGATTTTTCCGATATTGCTATTAAAGGAAGAGCGTCTCGTGGAAATACGGTTACCAAATATCCAATCAAAAAAATCGAACTAAAAGAGAAAGGAATTTCGACTTTACGTCCGAGAAAAGTTTGGTTTGATGATACCGTGCAACGTTTGAACGTAGATGGAAGAGGCGAATTGTTGGGCGAATTTAAACCAAACGACCGCTTGTTAATTGTCAACCAATCAGGGAAACTGAAAACAATAATTCCAGAACTTTCAACGCATTTTGAAGAAGACATGATTGTGTTAGAAAAATGGAATCCAAACAAACCGATTTCGTGTATTTATTATTGTGGAGAAAAAGACAGATATTTCGTAAAACGTTTCTTAGTTGAAAACGAAAATAAAGAAGAAATTTTCATCACTGAGCACGAAAAATCACAGTTAGAAATCGTTTCTACTGATTGGCGTCCGGTTGCTGAGGTAATTTATGCCAAAGTAAAAGGTGTTCAAAAAGAAAACCAAGTAGTGGATTTAGAACAATTCATAGCAGTAAAAGGAATCAAAGCATTAGGAAACCAGTTAACTACGGATAAAATCAAACAGATTAACCTATTAGATCCGTTGCCTTATGAAGAAGTATTAGAGGAGCCAGAAATTCCAACAAACGAAGCTTCAGAAGAAGGAAACGACATTCAAGATTTCAATATAGAATTAGACGACGACGGACAAATTACGTTATCTTTAGAATAAAATTCTGACCTGCAAGGTTTTTTACTTTGCAGGTTTTTTTATTGACTTTTATCATTTTTCACTCCAAATAAAACACTTAATTTCGTCCTAAATTAAAACACAACAACATGTCAACATTTCCATCAGACATTGAAATTGCACAAAACGCAACAATGTCTCACATTAAAGATATTGCCAAAAAAATCAACATATCAGAAGACGATTTAGAATTTTATGGCAAGTACAAAGCCAAATTACCTTTACACTTACAACAAGAAAACCCAAAAGGAAAACTGATTTTAGTTTCTGCCATGTCGCCAACGAAATATGGTGAGGGGAAAACTACGATGTCTATCGGTTTAACGGATGGTTTGAATTACATCGGTAAAAAAGCGATTGCGGTTTTACGTGAACCTTCGCTTGGACCTGTTTTTGGGTTAAAAGGTGGCGCTGCTGGTGGTGGTTATGTACAAGTGTTACCAATGGAGGATATCAATTTGCATTTTACAGGTGATTTTTCGGCAATTGAAAAGGCAAATAACTTGCTTTCAGCGGTGATTGATAACAATCTGCAAAACACGAAATATTCTTTAAATCTGGATCCAAAATCAATTGCATGGAAACGTGTAATGGACATGAACGACCGTTCTTTACGTCAGATTATTATTGGAGTAGGAGCGAAAGCTAATGGAACTATGCGAGAAGATGGTTTCAATATTACACCCGCTTCAGAAGTGATGGCGATTTTATGTTTGGCAAAAGATTTAGAAGATTTGAAATTCCGATTAGGAAATATATTTGTTGGAAAAACGTTAGATGGAAAAGCTATTTTCGCTCGCGATTTGAATGTAGTAGGAGCCATGGCAACGTTATTGAAAGATGCAATTAAACCTAACTTAGTGCAAACCATAGACGGAAATCCAGCGATTTTACATGGCGGACCATTTGCTAGTATTGCACAAGGAACTAATACAGCTATTGCTACAAAAATGGGATTATCATTAGGCGATTACGTAGTAACAGAAGCCGGTTTTGGTGCCGATTTAGGTGCGGAAAAATTCTTGCATATCAAATGCGAACAAAGTGGTTTGAAACCCGATGCTGTGGTTTTAGTGGCTACAATTAGAGCGATTAAACATCATGCCGGATTAGCTGCTGAAGATTTTAAAACTGAAAATGTAGCAGCTATTGAAAAAGGCTTCTGCAATTTGGAAAAACACATTGAAAACATGCAACAATTTGGATTGAATCCTGTGGTTTGTATCAATGCTTTCCCGGATGATACGCAAGCGGAATATGATAAATTGAAAGAATTATGTGCGACTAAAGGTGTAACTGCAATTGTAAGTACCGCTTTTGCTCAAGGTGGAAAAGGTTCGGCTGAAGTAGCGCAAAAAGTAGTGGAAGAAATAGAAAAAGGAACTGCTAATTACAAACCATTGTACCAACCTTCCGATAGTATTGAGCATAAAATTAATGTAGTAGCCAAAACGATTTATGGTGCGAATTCGGTAGAGTTTTCTCCAAAATCGAAATCGCAGTTAAAAATGATTAATGATTTAGGATTTGGTCACTTTTCCATTTGTATGGCGAAAACACCAGCGAGTTTTTCTGATAATGAAAAGTTAATTGGTCGCCCAACAAATTTTGATATTACGGTTCGTGAGTTTGAAATCGCCAGTGGTGCAGGCTTTATTGTGCCGCTTTTAGGTGAAGTAATGCGTATGCCAGGCTTGCCAGCAGTTCCAAATGCGGAACGAATTGATATTGACAACGAAGGAAGAATTACGGGATTGTCTTAATTTTATAAAGAACAGTACGAAAATTCGTGAATCAATCAATTTTTCGTACTGTTCCTCTTTGTTTTTTTGAATCTCCTACAAAAGAATATTCAAATGTATAGGAATTCGCATTGGTAGTCAAAATTTTCATTTGAACTGCTTTTTTCTCTTCTCTATTTTTTGGATGAGTATTTTGCATAATGTATTCGCAATCATTCGTCCATCTTACTTTAAACGTATCGATTTTTCCTTCATAAGTTTCTATT
>RXJZ01000195.1 GCA_003963025.1 Flavobacteriaceae bacterium | reverse complement strand
CGTAATTATCATCAATATGTAAAAATCCTCCTGAAGTAAGATAGTTGCGAAGATTTATAACATCATTCGGACTAAAAACAACATTTCCATGACCTGTTATATGCACGAATGGATAGGTGAATATTTCAGAACTTCCAACATCAACTGTTGCGATTTTAGTGTTGATTTTAGTATTGATGTTTTGATTGCAAAATTTAGCCAAATTAGGTAAAGAAGTCGGATTCGCATACCAATCACCACCACCAGAATATTTCACAACAGCGATTTCTTGGGTAAAACCCAAATTCCAAACCAATATTATAAGGACTAAAATTTTATTCATTTATCAATGCAATTGTATGACAAGCTACTAAAGCAGCGGTTTCTGTTCGTAATCTTGTGTTTCCCAAAGTTACAGGAATAAAATGATTTTCAATAGCCAAATTGATTTCTTTTGTAGAAAAATCGCCTTCTGGTCCAATTAAAATTATGATTTTTTCGTCTTTTTTGACTTCGTTTTTAAACGATTTTTTATCCGTTTCTTCACAATGTGCGATGAATTTTTGCCCGTCGCTATTTGATTTTACGAATTGTGCGAATGAAATTGGTTCGTTAATTTTTGGAAGATAATAATGTAACGATTGTTTCATTGCGGCTTGAATGATTTTTTCCGCTCGATCAATTTTATATACTTTTCGTTCGGAATGATCGCAAATAATTGGCGTGATTTCATGAATGCCAATTTCGGTTGCTTTTTCCAAAAACCATTCCAATCGGTCGTTCATTTTGGTTGGAGCAACGACAATATGGGTGTAAAATTTATCAGGTTCTTGAAAGATTTCTTTTGTGATTTTTACTTCACATTTTTTCTCAGAAGCTAAAATAATTTCCGATTCAAACAAAAAACCTAATCCATTAGTAATAAATATTTTATCATTTTCTTTTTTACGTAATACTTTAACAATGTGTTTACTTTCTTCTTTGTCGAAAAAGAAAGTAATATCACCTTGTTTTATGTCGGGATTATAGAATAGTTGCATACGTTTAATTTTTATCTAACCAGTTTTTCCAATCTTTTCCTACGTTCTCCCAATTATATATTTCATAGTTTGGTTCTCTATTTTCATTAACTGGAAAAAAATTATGTTCTACATCCAAATAAGGTTTGAACGTTAAATTTTTTAAATCAGATTGAATACTTTCAATTTGCAATAAATCGTTATAAGGTGCATTCCAATCTTTAGTACCATAAGTTATAAAAACTGGAATTTTAATTTTTTTAAGATACACAGCTGATGGTTGAGAAAAATCATAAGTTGCTTTAAAAGTATCACCACCATTGTATTCTAAATTGTTCTTATTCTCAACAACAAATTTCCAATATTCAATTAACTCATAATTTTTTCGTTTGTATACTTCTTCTTCAAGCATACTTAAAATTCTACCATATGGATTTCCTCCAGAATAAATCAAATGTGTTACTTTTTTGTTTTTAGTTGCTAATTTGGCCGCAATTGTACTTCCTTCAGAATGTCCAGCGATAACTAATTTGCTATTTGAAATCCAATTTTCTTTCAATAATTTGTTGATTACAAAATTATTTCGGTTAACATAATAATCTAAATAATTGTTATCGGAATATGTTTTTGGAACACTATCGTTTTCAACTAAATATTGATAATTATTTTTTAAATCTTTAACATCAGAAATTACAGGAATACCTGGTTTTCCAACTATAACTACATGAAATTCATCTAAAAAATCGTTGACATCAAAAGGGAATGTGCCATACAAACCAGTTTCATCATATTTTAACAAAGGTTGCGGCATGCTTCCTTGACAGAATAAAAATAGAGGTTTTTTTATATTTTCTTCTCCTTTTTTTGATTGGATTAAAACATCAACAATTGTTTTATTATATGTAAAGATTATATGTTTATATCCAAAGTCCTTTGGTTTTTTTTGACCAAAAGTTGTTAAAGAGATTAAGAGAAGTAAGAAAACTTTATTCATAATCTTAAAATTCAATTCGTGCTTTAGAAGTGACATCAGCTTGACTGAAATTTTCTTCTAAAAAGTTATAATACCCCACAATTCCAATCATTGCAGCATTATCGGTTGTGTATTCAAATTTTGGAATGTACGATTTCCAACCGTATTTTTTTTCTGCATCTTTCAATGTAGTTCTAATTCCTGAATTTGCAGAAACACCACCACCAATTGCAATTTGGTTAATTCCAGTTTCAGCAACAGCTAATTTCAATTTATCCATTAAAATATTGATAATGGTATATTGAATGGAAGCACAAATATCCGCTTTGTTTTCTTCTATAAAATTCGGATTTATCGCTACATTTTTTTGGATGAAATATAGAATTTGAGTTTTTAAACCGCTAAAACTAAAATTCAAACCATCTACTTTTGGTTTGGTAAACGGAAACGCTTTTGGATTTCCTTCTTGTGCAAATTTATCAATCAAAGGGCCACCAGGATATGGAAGTCCTAAAATCTTTGCTGATTTATCAAAAGCTTCTCCCACGGCATCATCTGTAGTTTCTCCAATAATTTCCAAATCGAAAAAGCTATTTACTTTCACAATTTGGGTATGTCCACCCGAAATAGTCAATGCTAAAAAAGGAAAAGTAGGTTTATCAAAACCTTCTTCATCAATAAAATGCGCCAAAATATGCGCTTTCATGTGATTTACCGCTACCAACGGAATATCCAAAGCCATACTCATCGATTTCGCAAAAGAACCGCCTACTAAAAGCGAACCCATCAATCCTGGACCTTGTGTGAAAGCGATACAATTCAAGTCGTTTTTGGTAATTCCAGCCTTTTTTATAGCAACATCTACAACGGGTACAATGTTCTGTTGGTGCGCTCTCGAAGCTAATTCAGGAACAACGCCACCATATTCTTCATGAATCGCTTGTCGCGCCACAATATTTGACAAAACAACATCGTTACAAAGTACGGCTGCGGACGTATCATCACACGAACTTTCGATGGCTAAAGTATATATTTTTCTTTCTGACATTTTAGGCATGAAATTTGAATTAAGGATATTGTAATTATCCTACAAAATTCCTTATTTTTGTTGGATTATACATCCAGTTAAATAAATTGGTAGCAAATTTAAAACAAAAGAACGTATCAAAAAATTTAAAAAAATACTATTTCGTTCCTTAATTGCAATTTTATTGCTGTTTCTCTTATTGGGTATTCTTTTGTCGTTGCCTTTTGTACAAACTGCTCTAGGAAAATATGCGACTGATAGCTTGAATAAGTCTTTCGGAACTAATATAGCGATAGGAAAAGTTGCCATTACGCCTTTCGGAAGTGTAAAACTTGGTGATGTTTTAGTTTTAGATCATCATCAAGATACTTTATTTTACATCAAAAAATTAAATACTTCTATTTTAAGTTTTAAGAAAATTTACGATCCAGGTCATCCGTATTTGAAAGATGTTTTTTTACATGGATTGGATGTTCGAATTATAAATTACAAAAACGAAGATTATACCAACTTAGATAAATTCATTGAAGCTTTTGACGATGGTTCGCCTTCTTCAGGAAGATTTAGAATGAAAGCAAATAAGATGACGGTTTTTAATAGTCGTTTTCAATACATTGACCACAATCTTCAAACACCAAAAATGCTCGATTTTACTCAATTAAACGGTAAAATTGAAGATTTCTTTATCAAAGGTCCCAATGTTTATACGTTTATTGACAAGCTATCATTCAAAGATCATCGCGGATTGTTAGTCGAAAACATTACGGCTGATTTTACGTATACCAAGAAAAATATATTGTTAGAACAACTAGCAATGAAAACGCCTTCATCTGAAATGAAAGGTAGAGTAGAGTTAAAGTACAACAGAAAAGATTTTTCAGATTTTAATAACAAAGTTATTTTTGATGTTCAGTTTGATAAAGCTACTATTGCTTCAAACGATTTGAATTACTTTTACAATGAATTCGGAAAAAACAATGTCTTTTATGTTGATACGCATTTGATTGGTACATTGAATAATTTCACTACTTATAATTTGAAATTAGTTGATAAGAATCAATCAGAAATTATTGGTACAGTTAATTTTAGAAATCTGTTTGGAAAAGGAAATCAAGAGTTTTACATGAAAGGAAACTTTGATCGAATTACTTCCAATTATGAAGATTTAAAATCGATTTTACCTCGAATTTTAGGTAATAATTTACCATCGGTTTTGTCTAAATTAGGAAATGTAAATATTTCTGGTGCTGTAGAATTGACTCAAAAATACATCAACGCCGATGTTTCGATGTTGTCGCAATTGGGTTATTTAGAAGGTAATTTAGCGATGCAAAACATCAATAATATTGATAATGCTTCTTACCAAGGAAATATAAAGTTAGATGCTTTTGATTTAGGAATACTTTTAAGTGAAAAACAGATTGGAAAAACTACTTTAGATTTAGATGTTGATGGAAAAGGGTTCACTCAAAAATTGTTGAATACTGCCATCAAAGGAAAAATTGATCAATTTTATTATAACGGATATAATTATCAAAACATTACGGTTGATGGAAGCATGAAAATGCCCTATTACAAAGGCTATTTCAATAGTAATGATCCTAATTTAAAAATGGATTTCGATGGAACTATCGACTTAAGTTTAAAAGCTAAAAACTACGATTTTAAAGCCCAATTTGACTATGCCGATTTACATATTTTAAATTTTTACAAAACAGATTCTATTTCAATCTTTAAAGGGAATATCAATTTTAAAGCTGATGGAAATTCAATTGATGATTTAGCAGGAGTTTTAAAAATTAATAATGTTTCGTATCAAAATAGTAAAGATTCCTATTTTTTTGATGATTTTGAAGTGACCTCTTCTTTTGATACGGAACGAGTTCGAACAATTGAAATTAATTCTCCCGATATTATAACAGGGCAAATAGTAGGGAAATACAAAGTAAATCAATTGCAAAAAATGGTCGAAAATGCATTGGGGAGTTTGTATGCCAATTATTCTCCAAACAAATTAGAAAAAGGACAATTTTTAAATTTTGACTTAACTATTTATGATAAAATTGTAGAAGTTTTTATACCCGAAGTTAAAATTTCTGAAAACACAAAAGCTAAAGGAAAAATAAGTGGTGATGAAGGAAAGTTTGTTTTTGATTTTACTTCTCCAAATATCATTGCATATGAAAATACTATTGAAAATGTAAATATTGAGATTGACAATAAGAATCCATTATACAATGCTTACATTACTGTTGATTCTATTAAGAATAATAAATATAAAATTGCAGATTTTAATTTGATAAACCTAACTTTAAATGACACATTATTTGTGCGTTCTGAGTTTAAAGGTGGACCTAAGAGCGAAGATACGTATGATTTGAATTTATATCATACCATAAATGAAAATAAGCAATCTATCGTTGGATTTAAAAAATCGGAGATTAAGTTCAAAGAGTACCTTTGGTTTATTAACGAGCAAGAAACAGAAGACAATAAAATTGTATTTGATAAAAAGTTCAAAGATTTCGATTTTCAAAAGTTAACGTTATCTCATAACGAGCAAAAGATAGATTTCTTTGGAACCATGCGTGATTCTACCTATAAAGATTTCAAATTATCCTTTGATGATGTAGATTTAAATAAGGTTACACCAGCTTTGGATAGTTTATCATTTGGCGGAAAAATTAATGGAAATATTACTTACAAACAAGATAGAAATAAGTATGAACCTATTTCAAACTTAACTATAGATAGTTTGAAAATAAATCAGTTTTTACTAGGCGATTTAGACTTTAAAATAGAGGGGAATGAAAATTTCAATCAGTTTAAAGTGAAGTCTAGTTTGAAACAAGAAGGACAAGAACACTTTTTCTTAGATGGAAAAATTAATTTTGTGGGACAACAATCAAGTTTGGATTTGGTTGCAGGATTCGATAAGTTTAATTTAGCCCCTTTTGGATCGTTGCTTGGAAGTGTTTTATCGGACGTAAGAGGAAATGCTACAGGTAGAACTACAATAGGAGGTTCATTAACAGAACCTGAAATGGATGGAAGGCTCTATCTTAATGATGCCGGAATGCGTGTTCCGTATTTGAATGTAGATTATGCTTTCGAAAAAAATGCCATTGTTGATTTAACAGAACATCAATTTAGTTTAAGAAAAATTGAAGTAACCGATACTAAATATAAAACCCAAGGTGTAATTGATGGTACAATTCGTCATGAAAACCTTGGCGATTGGGAACTCGATTTGCATTTGATTTCGGATAATATTTTAGCATTAGACACTAAAGATTCAGAAGATGCCTATTATTACGGAACTGCTTTTATGAAAGGGAAGGCTAGTATTACAGGGGCAATAAATGCATTAAACATTAAGGTTTCAGGGGAGTCTGAAAAAGGGACATCGATAAAAATTCCAGTAAATGATGACGAGGATTTGGGTAACAATTCATTCATAAATTTCATGACAGTTGCTGAATATCAAAAATCATTAAAAGAAAAAATTACTAAAGGGAATCGTTATCAAGGTATTGAGCTAGATTTTAATTTTGATATTGACACCGATGCAGAAATTGAAATTATACTGAATAGAGAAACAGGGCATGCTATGAAAGGAAAAGGTGTTGGATCCATGCAGATGAATATTAATACTTTAGGGAAATTTGAAATGTTTGGGGATTTTATTGTGCAAGAAGGGCAATATAATTTTAAATACGGCGGTATTATAGATAAAAAATTTAATGTCGAAAAAGGAGGCACTATTCGTTGGGATGGAGAGCCTATGAATGCAGTTTTGGATTTAAAGGCTACCTATAAAACTATGGCAAATCCAGCTGTATTAATAGAGAGTGCTTCATTAAATAGAAAAGTGGATACCAATGTTTCCATTTTGCTAAATGGTAATTTAGATAATCCGCAACCCGATTTTAGTATTGATTTCCCTACTGTAAGTTCGGTATTAAAAAGTGAAATTGATTATAAATTACAAGATAAAGATACACGACAAAACCAAGCTTTTGCTTTAATGGCAACTGGTTCCTTTGTAACAGCTGAATCTACAGGAAATGCGGCATATGGCTCTTTAATAGAAGGAGCAAGTTCGATTATTAATGGTTTGTTTGCAGATGCTGATAGTAACTTACAATTAGGATTAGACTATTCTCAAGGCAATAGATTAACTGAAATCTCAGATCGAGTGGGGGTAACTTTAAGTACAAGAATTAGTGATAGAATTACGATTAACGGAAAGGCAAATGTACCCGTAGGAGGTGTGACAGAATCTATTATTGTAGGAAATCTTGAAGTTTTAATACAGCTTAATGAAGATGGCTCATTGAATGCTCATGTATTTAATAGAGAGAATGATATCAATTATGTTGGTGATGGAATAGGATATACTCAAGGCCTTGGTGTTACCTATAATGTCGAATTTAATACTTTTAGAGAAATGCTCAAAAAGATATTTAATTCAAATCGAAATAGAAAAAAAACTTCAAAATCTCATGATGATTTACCTGATTCAGATTTTCCAAATGAGTTTATAGAATTTATAAATCAAAGAAAATTTAAGTCAAGTGAACCTAGTAAAGAAGAGCCAATTAAGGCTCCAGAAATCGATTAATTCTTAGTTATTTAGTACTAAAATCAAAAAGTTATTAACGAAAACGTTTGAATTTGCCGCTATCATTAAATAGTTTGCAAAAATTGCTCTTTTTTTGTTTTCCGTTTTATAACTTTACATAAACAATCAAAAATATGTCAATAAAGATTAAAAAAGTTGGTGTTTTAACTTCAGGGGGTGATTCTCCCGGTATGAATGCTGCAATACGTGCAGTAGTAAGAGCTTGTGCCTTTTATAATGTGGAATGTGTAGGTATATACAGAGGTTATCAGGGAATGATAGAAGGTGATTTTAAAGAAATGGGACCACGTGATGTAAAAAATATTATCAATAAAGGTGGAACTATTTTGAAATCGGCGCGTTCAACTGAATTTAAAACAAAAGAAGGTAGAAAGAAAGCTTATGATAATTTGGTAGCAGCAGGTATTGATTCTTTTGTTGTTATTGGAGGTGATGGTAGTTTTACTGGAGCAGAAATCTTTAATGAAGAATATGGATTTCCGGTAATTGGAATACCAGGAACCATCGATAATGATATTTATGGAACAAGTCATACTTTAGGATACGACACTGCTTTGAATACCGTAATTGATGCTATCGATAAAATTAGAGATACCGCAAATTCACACAACCGATTATTCTTCGTTGAAGTAATGGGAAGAGATGCAGGGCACATTGCTTTAAATGCTGGAATTGGAGCAGGAGCAGAAGAAATTCTTATTCCTGAAGAAGATTTTGGTTTAGATCGATTAGTTGAATCGTTAAAAAGAAGTAAAGGTTCTGGAAAAACTTCAAGTATAGTAGTGGTTTCTGAAGGAGATAAAATAGGTAAAAATGTTTTTGAATTAAAAGATTACATAGAAGAAAACATGCCTGAATATGATGTTCGTGTTTCGGTTTTAGGGCATATGCAACGTGGTGGTTCTCCTTCTTGTTTTGACCGTGTATTAGCTTCAAGATTAGGAGTTAAAGCTGTAGAAACCTTATTAGAAGGAAAATCTAACTATATGGTAGGTTTGAATCAAGATAAAATTATGTTAACACCTTTAGAACAAGCCATCAAAGGTCAAAGTGAAATCGATATGGAATTGGTTAAAGTTTCTGATATCGTATCATCATAATAAATTTGTAAATTAAAGAAAATAAAAATGTCAAAAGTAAAATTAGGAATTAACGGATTCGGAAGAATTGGAAGAATTGTATTTAGAGAAACATTCAATAGAGATAATGTAGAAGTCGTAGCAATTAATGATTTATTAGACGTAGATCATTTGGCTTATTTATTAAAATACGATTCAGTTCATGGCCGTTTTAATGGAAAAGTAGAAGTTAAAGAAGGTAAATTATATGTAAACGACAAATTTATTCGTGTTACAGCAGAAAGAGATCCTAAATTAATCAAATGGGACGATGCAAGTGTTGATGTAGATGTGGTGGCAGAATGTACCGGAATTTTCACAACATTAGAAACCGCCCAAGCTCACATTGATGGTGGTGCTAAAAAAGTAGTAATTTCAGCTCCTTCAGCAGACGCACCAATGTTTGTAATGGGAGTAAATCATACGGATGCAAAAGCTACTGATACCATTGTGTCTAATGCATCTTGTACCACTAACTGTTTGGCTCCATTAGCAAAAGTAATTCACGATAATTTCGGAATTGTTGAAGGTTTAATGACAACCGTTCACGCTTCAACGGCAACGCAAATGGTGGCTGACGGACCTTCTAAGAAAGATTGGAGAGGTGGTCGTGCTGCTAGTGTAAATATTATTCCATCATCAACAGGTGCTGCAAAAGCTGTAGGAAAAGTAATTCCAGCTTTAAACGGAAAACTAACAGGGATGTCATTCCGTGTACCAACAGTTGATGTTTCTGTTGTAGATTTAACAGTAAAATTAGAAAAAGAAACTTCATATGAAGAAATCATGAAAGTGCTTAAAAACGCTTCAGAAACTTCAATGAAAGGTATTTTAGGATTTACAGATGAAGATGTAGTTTCTCAAGATTTTGTATCAGATTCTAGAACTTCCATTGTTGATGCTAAAGCTGGAATTGGTTTGAATTCTACTTTCTTCAAATTGGTTTCTTGGTATGATAACGAATATGGTTATTCTAGTAAGTTAATTGATTTATCAGTACATGTTGCTGGTTTAAAATAATATATTTATAAAAAAAATCCCGTTACATTTGTGTGCGGGATTTTTTGTTCCTTAAACTAAACTAACACCCAACAAATGAAATTATTAGTTGACAGTGGTTCTACAAAAGCCGATTGGATTGCAATTGATGATAATGGAAAAGTAGTATTCACTACGCAAACTTTGGGATTAAACCCTGAAGTACTAGATAAAGAAGAAATTATCAATAGACTAGATGATAAGTTTGATATTTTGCAAAATAAAGACAAAGCGACTCACTTGTTCTTTTACGGTGCTGGATGTGGAACAGATCGTATGAAAGACTTTCTAACTTTAGTTTTTCAAGATTATTTTAAGCATGCAGTTGTAGTTGTTCATGAAGACACCTATGCAGCAGTTTATGCTACTACTCCAAAAGATGAAAAAGCAATTGTTTGTATATTAGGAACAGGTTCAAATTGTTCCTATTTTGATGGAAAAATATTGCATCAAAAAGTACAATCTTTAGGGTATATTGCTATGGATGATTGTTCTGGAAATCGTTTTGGACGTCATTTGATTCGGGCTTATTATTTCAATAAAATGCCTAAAGAATTAGTACAAGAATTTGAAGAAGAATATAATTTAGATGCCGATTATATCAAACATAATTTATATAAAGAGCCAAATCCTAA
>RXJZ01000072.1 GCA_003963025.1 Flavobacteriaceae bacterium | reverse complement strand
TGAATTTTAAGGATAGTGCTTATGCTGAATTTGAAGAAGTTATTCAAATGAATAGAAAAGCGCCAAGAAGATACGTAATTCAATCACACGCTAAGCAGGCTCAATATTTTAATTACAGTAAAGGAGATACTTTGGTGTTTTTAAAAACCTTTAACACCCTTCTTGAAGATAGAGAAAACAGACCCTTTTTAGATGTTTTAAATTACCAAATGGGATTGTTTTATGATAAAAGTAATAACAATTTACAGTCAAAAAAATATTACAATAAATCGATTAAAGCAAATTCTAATGACAGGTATTTAATTGCTTCTAATTACAGAAATTTAGGCGAAATATTTTTCAAAGAAGCTAAATACAAAGTAGCGGGTAAATATTATGACAGTACACTTGTAAATTTAAAGGAACGAACAAGAGAGTATAGAAAAATAAAGAAGAAAAAAGATAATCTAGAAGATGTTATTAAATACGAATTGATTGCACAGCAAAATGATAGTATTTTAAATGTAGTTTCAATGAATGAAGTTGATCGTGTTGCATTTTATAAAGATTATATTTCTAAATTAAAAAATGAAGACGAACTAAAAGCCAAAAAAGAAGCTGAAAAAGCCAAAAAAGAAGCAAATATTTTAGCTAATAATAATTCAAATTCCGGATTAATAAACCCTAATACTAAGGGGAAAGAAATTAAAATAGTAAATCCAAATGGGGACTCAATGATGCCGCCTGGAATGATGGATGATAATTCAAGTTTTTATTTTTATAATCCAGTGGCTGTCGAATTTGGGAAAAAAGATTTCCAAAAAAGATGGGGGAACAGAATGCTTAAAGATAATTGGAGATGGTCTTCTGACAAGGTGAATAATAACAATACTAATGATGATGATCAAAAGGATGTTGATAAAAACAAAGTGTCTGATTCAATTTCTTCTGATTTGAAACCTGAATATACGGTCGAATTTTATTTAAACAAAATCCCTACAGATCGAAAATTAATTGACAGTTTGGCAAAGGACCGAAATTTTGCTTATTATCAGTTAGGTTTAATTTATAAAGAAAAATTTAAAGAATACGAGTTAGCCGCTTCACGTTTGGAGCAACTTTTAAAAAACACACCCGAAGAGCGTTTGGTGCTTCCGGCAATGTACAATTTGTACAAAATTTATCAGCAAATTTCGCCTATAAAAGCAGCTGATATGAAACAACAAATCTTGTCGCAATATCCAGATAGTCGTTATGCTCAAATTTTGAACAATCCTGAAGTTGAAATTACCGATAATGATAATCCAGAAATTGTTTTCAATACGTTATACAAAAAATTTGAAAACAACCAATTAAGAGAAGTTTTTGAAGAAGTTGATGAAGCTATTTTTAAATTTGCTGGAGAAGAATCGCTTCCAAAGTTTGAAATGCTTAAAGCAAAAATACTAGGCCGATTAAAAGGTGTAGAAGATTACAAAGTGGCGTTAAATTTCGTAGCTTTAACTTATCCAAATACCCAAGAAGGAAAACAAGCTGAAAAAATGGTCCAAACAGAATTACCTTTAATTGAAGCTTTAAATTTTGGATTGCAACAACCAACAGGTTATAAGATTATTTTTCCTAAGATTTATCCATATGGTAAAGAAGTGAAAAATTTAACCGATAAAATTGCTAGATATATTAAAGACACTAATGCTGTCGCTTTAAAATCATCTGAAGATATTTATACTGCAACCGATAATATTGTCGTAATTCATGGTTTTGATAATAAAGATGCAGCAATTTCAGCATTAGCTGTATTGCAATTGCATAAAAATTATAAAGTAACAGATAAAGTTTATATTATCTCAACAGAGGATTATAAGATTGTGCAAATCAAGAAGAAGTTGAACGAATGGATTTTGTTAAATAAATAAGAACCTCAAATCCCTATTAATATGTTTGAAAAGGTAAAGAATCAAGATCATTTATTAGGAAAAACCAATAGAATTGTAGAGGGAACTACCATTACGGGAGATATTTCTACTTTGGCAGATTTCCGCTTAGACGGAAAATTAAAAGGAAACTTTACTTCTGAAGGAAAAATTGTAATTGGTCCTACTGGACAAGTTATCGGTGATGTCATTTGTAAAAGTATCGATATTGAAGGTGTTTTTTCAGGAAAATTACAATCAGAAGGCATGTTAAACGTTAAATCCAAGGCTCATATAACAGGTGAAGTAATCGTTGGTAAACTAGCAGTAGAACCTGGTGCAAGATTTGAAGCTAGTTGCGAAATGCGTACTCAAACCAAATAATGGATACTAATAAAAAACAAGCTAATAAGTGGTTATCACTAGTCAATATCCCATTTCAAATGGGATTGATTATTTTTGGCTTTTCATATCTTGGTGGTTGGCTTGATGAAAAATATCCTAATCCAGATAATTATTTTTTAAAAGGTATTACATTGCTTGGAGTTTTTGTAGCGCTCTATAATGTAATTAAACAAGTAAATCAATTAAGTAATAATAAGTAAAGATGTTGAAAAAAATACCTATAACAGTTCAAACTTTATTAATTTCAATAGTTTTTTTTCTAATTCATTTTGGAATAGCAACTTCTTTTAATCATATTGATGTTTTAAGATTTATGATGTCATATGCAACTCAGTTAGTAATGACATTATCCATTATTATGGCTTTGATTAAAATAAATGAACAAGCAAAACAACAACTAGGATTTGCTTTTCTCGGACTATCAACTTTAAAAGTAGGAATTAGTTATTTTTTTGCGACTGGATATTTGTTTCAAAATAAAGAAATGCTTCAAATTAATAAAACTAATTTTTTCATTATTTTTCTGTTTTTTTTAAGTCTAGATGTCTATTTTACAATAAGATTGCTAAACAAAAAGTAATTTAAGGCAAAAAAACCAATAAAAATTCAAAAAAATATATTTTTCAAACTTGGAATATTAATTAAAGTTGTACTTTTGCAAAAATTTTTAAGACCAAAATTTTAGAATATAATCATTATGGTGATTTTAAGAAAACCACTTCATGTAATAGCAGCTATCGCAATTGCGATGTTGCCTTTATTTAGTTTCGCAAACGTTTCCGTTGATTCAGTGAAAAATGAATCTCATGAAGTTCATGCATCAGCAGAAGTTCATCATGAAACAGCTGCAGAACCACAAGATAAAAAAGCTAAAGTTGATGCTTACATTCAACATCACTTACAAGATTCATATGATTTTACTTTTTTCTCGGATGAAAAAGAAGGAAAACATTATGGATTTTCATTGCCAGTTATTTTGCTTGATAATGGTTTAAAAGTGTTTTCTTCTTCTAAGTTTCACCATGGTGAAACTGTAGCTGAGGTTGATGGAAATTTCTACAAATTATACCACGGAAAAATTTACAAAACAGATGCTGCTGGAACAATTAGTTATGACGAGCACCATCATCCAACAAATGCAAAACCACTAGATTTTTCAATAACAAAAAATGTAGTTTCAATGTTATTTGCTTCTGCGTTGTTATTATTAATGTTCGTAGGTTTAGCTAAATCATACAAAAAAGGTCCAATCCCAACAGGTTTTGGAAGGATTTTAGAACCACTTATTTTGTTCATCAGAGACGAAATTGCTATTCCAAATATCGGAGAGAAAAAATATAGAAAATTCATGGGGTATTTATTAACTGTGTTTTTCTTAATTTGGTTATTAAATTTACTTGGAATGACTCCGCTAGGAATCAACGTAACAGGTAATATTGCAGTAACTATTTGTTTGGCTTTATTTACATACTTTATTACACAATTTAGTGCAAATAAAGATTATTGGATGCACATCTTCTGGATGCCAGGTGTTCCGGTTCCAATGAAGATTATCTTAATGCCAATCGAAATTTTAGGAACATTAACAAAACCATTCGCATTATTAATTCGTTTGTTTGCAAACATTACAGCGGGTCACGTTGTAATCATGAGTTTAATTGCAATGATTTTTGTTGGAAAAAATTTAGCAGCTGATTTACCTATATCATTAGGATTAACATTGTTCATTTCTATTATTGAAGTATTAGTAGCATTCCTACAAGCTTTCATCTTTACAATGTTGTCATCATTGTTTATTGGTATGGCAGTTCAAGATCATCATCACGACGATCATCATTAAAATTGAGTATTGTTTAATTTAATAAATTAATTATCATGGAGGGAACTCTTAATTTAATCGGAGCAGGTCTAGTTGTAATTGGAGCTGGTTTAGGTTTAGGAAAAATCGGTGGTTCTGCAATGGATGCAATTGCACGTCAACCAGAAGCTGCAGGTAAAATTCAAACAGCGATGATTATTATCGCTGCTTTATTAGAAGGTTTAGCATTCGCTGCTTTAATCTTAGGAAAATAATAAAGAAAGAAAAAACAGTATCTGTAACGGTTGGTTACAGGTACTGCTTTTAAAAAGAAAGTACTATTTAAACATATATTTTTCAAAACATGGAGAAATTAATTAACGATTTTTCATTCGGACTATTTTTCTGGCAAGCAATTATCTTACTTGTATTAATTTTACTAATGGTTAAATTTGCTTGGAAACCTATCATGAATTCAATTGTAGCTCGTGAAGAAGGAATTTCTAACGCTTTATTAGCAGCTGAAAATGCTAAGAAAGAAATGCAAAACTTGAAGTCGGATAATGAAAAATTATTAGCTGAAGCTAGAGTTGAAAGAGATTTAATGATTAAAGAAGCAAGAGAAATCAAAGAAAAAATGATTGCTGATGCTAAATCTGAAGCGCAAGCACAAGGCGAAAAAATGATTGAAGCAGCAAAAGCTTCTATCGAAAGTGAGAAAAATGCAGCTATGGCAGAATTGAAAAATCAAGTTTCTTCTTTGTCATTAGAAATTGCTGAGACATTATTAAAAGAAGAATTATCTAACAAAGAAGCTCAAACTAAATTGGTTGAGAAAATGTTAGGTGACGCTAAATTAAACTAATATCATGGCAGGAACTAGAGCAGCAATTCGATACGCTAAAGCTATTTTGGACATTGCCAAAGAAAATAATTCTGTTGATGCAGTAAATGCTGATATGACTTCTATTGCAAAAGCAATTAAGGAAAGTGCAGAATTAAAAGACTTTTTGCAAAGTCCAATTGTTAAAGGGGAAATTAAATTTTCATCTTTAAATGAAATTTTTGCTTCTGCTCAAAAAGAGACAAAAGGATTATTTCAATTGCTTTTAGCCAACAAAAGATTTGAATTATTAAACGATGTTGCTTTACAGTTCAATGCTTTATACGATGAACTTAACGGAATTGAGATAGCTAAAGTAACAACAGCTGTTCCAATGACTACTGAGTTAGAAGCTAAAGTATTGGCAAAAATTGCATCGTTTTCAAATAAAAAAATTACCATTCAAAATATTGTAGATCCAGCTATTATTGGTGGATTTATTTTAAGAATGGGCGACAAACAATACAATGCATCTGTGGCAAGCAGACTGCAAAATTTAAAAAGAGAGTTTAGTAATTAATATACCATTAAAGATATATCAAAATGGCGGAAATTAAACCTGCTGAAATTTCAGCAATATTAAAACAACAATTATCAGGTTTTGAATCTGGTGCATCGTTAGAAGAAGTTGGAACTGTACTTCAAGTTGGAGACGGTATCGCTCGTGTTTACGGATTATCAAACGCTCAATACGGAGAGTTAGTACAATTCGAAAACGGATTAGAGGCTATCGTATTGAACTTAGAAGAAGACAATGTTGGGGTGGTACTTTTAGGGCCATCAACAGGAATCAAAGAAGGTTCTACAGTAAAAAGAACACAACGTATTGCTTCTCTTAAAGTAGGAGAGCAAATGGTAGGTCGTGTTGTGGATACTTTAGGTAACCCAATTGACGGTAAAGGTCCAATTGGTGGTGAGTTATATGAGATGCCATTAGAAAGAAAAGCACCTGGAGTTATTTTCCGTCAGCCAGTAACTGAGCCATTACAAACAGGAGTAAAAGCAGTTGATGCTATGATTCCAGTAGGTCGTGGACAACGTGAGTTAGTTATTGGTGACCGTCAAACTGGTAAATCAACAGTTTGTATCGATACAATCTTAAATCAAAAAGAATTTTATGATGCAGGTCAACCCGTATTCTGTATCTATGTAGCTGTAGGTCAAAAAGCTTCAACTGTTGCTGCTTTAGCAAAAACTTTAGAAGAAAAAGGAGCTATGGCATATACTATCATCGTAGCGGCTAACGCTTCAGATCCTGCTCCAATGCAAGTTTACGCTCCTATGGCTGGTGCTGCAATCGGAGAATATTTTAGAGATTCTGGTCGTCCAGCTTTAATTGTTTATGATGATTTATCTAAACAAGCAGTAGCGTACCGTGAGGTATCTTTATTATTAAGAAGACCACCAGGACGTGAGGCTTATCCTGGAGACGTTTTCTACTTACACTCTCGTTTATTAGAAAGAGCTTGTAAAGTTATCGCTAACGATGAAATCGCTAAAAACATGAACGATTTACCAGATTCTATCAAAGGAATCGTTAAAGGTGGTGGTTCGTTAACAGCGTTACCAATTATCGAAACACAAGCGGGTGACGTGTCTGCTTATATCCCAACAAACGTAATTTCGATTACTGATGGTCAGATCTTCTTAGATGGTGATTTATTCAACTCTGGAGTTCGTCCTGCTATCAACGTAGGTATTTCGGTATCTCGTGTTGGAGGTAATGCACAAATCAAATCAATGAAAAAAGTTGCTGGTACATTAAAATTAGACCAAGCTCAATTCCGTGAATTAGAAGCTTTCGCGAAATTTGGTTCTGACTTAGATGCTGTAACTTTAAACGTAATTGAAAAAGGTAAAAGAAACGTTGAAATCTTAAAACAAGGTTTAAATTCTCCTTTTACAGTAGAAAATCAGGTAGCAATTATCTATGCAGGTTCTAAAAACTTATTAAAAAATGTACCAGTTGATAAAGTAAAAGAATTCGAAAAAGATTATTTAGAGTTCTTAAATGCAAAACACAGAGATACATTAGACGCGTTAAAAGCAGGTAAATTTGATGACAAAATTACTGACGTTTTAGAAAACGTAGCTAAAGAAATTTCAGCAAAATATAATTAATTTTCAGTGAAAAGTGAATAGTGATTAGTGAAGAGCTAATTACTATTCACTAATTACTAATTACTATAAAAACATGGCAAACTTAAAGGAAATACGTAATAGAATTACTTCTGTTTCATCTACGATGCAAATTACATCGGCGATGAAAATGGTTTCTGCTGCTAAATTAAAAAAAGCGCAAGATGCCATTACGGCTATGCGTCCGTATGCAGAAAAACTTACTGAACTATTACAAAACTTAAGTGCAACTCTTGAAGGAGA
>RXJZ01000239.1 GCA_003963025.1 Flavobacteriaceae bacterium | reverse complement strand
ATTTGAACATTTCTTTGAACATTCTCCTGATTTCGAAATTTTCTTCAATGGCATTAAAGTTTTGAGATACAATTTTAGTGATTGTTTCATGTACTTCCTTATGAACCATTTGAACACTTTCTTCAATCAGTAAGTCTTTATTGGAGAAGTATTTATAAATTGTTTTTTTTGAAATACACATTTCGCAAGCAATATCATCCATTGTAATGCTTTTGAAACCAAGTCTCAAAAACATGTCGGTTGATTTTTGTAAAATTTTGTCTTTCATTTGTTTTTTTGCAAAGGTACATTTGTAATTTGAATGTTTTTGTTTTGAAAGCAAAAAAAACAGCTACAAATCGCAGCTGTTTTTTTAAAATAAAAGATTTAAATCTTATAAAGTGTGTTTCGGGTTAAAACCGTCTTCACTTAATTCTTTGTGTTCATAATCGGCAACCATTTCGGCTTCATAATCTGTTTTTTCTCCTTTAGAGAACTTAGCGATTATTTTTTCCATAATTTCATAGATTACTGGAACCACAATTAAGGTTAAGAATAATGATGAAATTAATCCACCAATAATTACCCAAGCTAAACCGTTTTTCCATTCTGCTCCAGCTCCAGAAGCTAATGCAATTGGGAACATACCAAATACCATCGCAATTGTAGTCATTAAAATTGGACGTAACCTTGCATGATTCGCTTGAATTAATGCTGTTCTAATACTTTCTCCTGCTTTACGTCTTTGATTCGTATAATCCACCAACATAATCGCATTTTTACACACCAGACCAATTAGCATGATGATTCCTAAAATGGTGAAAATATTCAATGTATTGTTTGTTAAAGCTAAAGCTAACATGGCTCCAATGAACGAAAGTGGAATCGCAAACAATACTACAAATGGATGCACAAAACTGTCGTATAACGAAACCATTACAAGGTAAACCAAGATAATAGCAGCTAATAAAGCAATTCCAAGTGTTCCAAAACCTTCAGATTGATTTTCCATATCACCACCCCAAATATAATCTACACCTGTAGGTTTTTCTAATTTATCAATTTTTTCTTGCCATTGCGAAACAATAGTTCCCGAAGCAACTCCCACATTTTGACCTTTTACAGTTACCGATGCTGATTTGTCTCTACGTTCTAATTCACTTGGACCAGAACTTTCAGAAACCGTTGCAAATTGAATTAATTTGATTTGTTCACCTCTATCGTTTATAAAAATTAAATTACTTACATCTTCAATACTTTTTCTGTCGAATGCATTGTATTTAATGTTGATGTCATATTCGTATTCACCAGCTCTAAATTTACCATCAGTGTTTCCACTAAATGCGGTTTGCATCGTCATACCTACTGTTTGTAAACTTAAACCAAGCGCTGCCATTTTATCTCTATCCACTTGAACGTTTACTTCTGGATTTCCGTCTTCTACAGATAATTCAATTTCTGTAGCTCCAGGAATCGTACGTAATTCTCTTTCAGCAGCTTTTGCAAATGCCATAGCTGTTTCAACATTTGGACCTGTAACGATTAAGCCTAAAGTAGCATCTTCAGCAGTTCCTAAAATACCTACTGGAACCGTTTTAACTTTTGCTCCAACTAAGATTTTTTCTAATTTACGTTTTGTTTTGGCAGCATAAACGTTTGCTGGTTCGTCACGTTTGTCTAAACCAACCATTTTTACGTTAATCTCAGATTTATAAGCGGTTGCTTGAGAAGCTCCAAGTCCTTCACTCGTTTGACCAATAGTTGTAATTTGACTGTGAACGAATGGTTCTTTTTTCAGGAAAGCTTCTGCTTTTTGCGTCATAAAGTTGGTTTGTTCTAACGAAGCGTCTTTTGGCATTTCAATTTGAACTAAAAACTCACCACTATCAGATGCTGCGAAGAATTCTCCTCCAATAAATCCACCACCCATTAATCCGATGGTTGAACTAAAGAATAATACTAAAACTACAATTATTGTTTTAATATAATGATCTAAACACCAAGTTAATAATCCTGAAACCCAGTCCGTAAAACGAGTTAAATAGCTTTCAAATCCAAGGATAATTCTTCCGAAAAAGGTTTTACCCGTAATGTGTTCTAATTTTCCATATCTTGACGATAACCAAGGAATAATTGTAAACGAAGCCACTAACGACAACAAAGTAGAGATAATAACCGTTACACAGAATTGCGTAATAATGTTAGAAACTAATCCTGTACTCATTGCAATTGGTAAAAATACTACCACAATTACCAAGGTAATCGATACAACGGTTCCTCCAATTTCGGCAGTTCCGTCATAAGCAGCACGAACTTTGTTTTTACCCATTTCCATGTGTCGGTAAATGTTTTCCAATACTACAATCGCGTCATCCACTAAGATACCAACAACCAATGATAATCCTAATAAACTCATTAAGTTTAAGGTATAACCCATTAAGTAAATTCCAATGAAAGTTGCAATTAACGAAGCAGGAATCGAAACCATTACAATTAACGAGTTTCTAACACTGTGTAAGAAAAACAACATTACTAAAGCCACTAATATAACGGCAATAAGTAAGTCATGAACCACCGCATCAGCTGCTTCTAATGTAAAAATAGTACTGTCTTTTGCAATTTCTAATTGTAAACCTTTTGATTTATAATCGTTCTCTAATTTGTTGATGGTTTTTACCAATTCTTCACTTACCGCTACAGCATTTGCATCAGATTGTTTTACAATTTGTAAAAGAATAGCACTTTTTTGATCTACACGAGCAACTTTTTCAGCAATTTTTTGAGTATCCTGAACATCGGCAATATCACCTAAACGAACTTGAATTCCGTTTCTTGATGACACTATTAAGTTTCTTAATTCTTCAACATTTTTATATTTTCCAGCTAAACGAATTAATATTTTTTGGTCACGCGTTTGAATGTTTCCTGTAGGGAAGTCCAAATTTGATGATAAAATATTTTGTTGCACTTGCGGAATCGAAAGTCCGTAACCTTGCATTTTTACTGCATCAAGATTTACTTGAATTTCTCTCTCTTGTCCACCAATAATGTTTACTTGCGCAACACCTTGAACACGAGATAAAATGGGTGCTAATTTTTTATCAATTAAGTCGTAAAAAGCAACTTCATCCATTTTTCCATTGGCACCAATTGTCATAATTGGTAAATCACTCAAGGAGAATTTGGTTAACGAAGGCGTTTCTGCATCATCTGGTAAATCACTAATAATGGCGTTAATTTTACGTTGCGCATCGTTCATCGAAACATTTACATCAGCATTTGAAGTTAATGTGATAGATACGGTTGATAAACTTTCGTATGATTTTGCATCAATTTTTTTGATGTTTTCTAAAGAAGCTACGGCATCTTCAATTTTTTTAGTTACCGTATTTTCAATTTCACTTGGCGATGCACCAGGATAAATTGTGGCAATTGTAATTACGTTAGTTTCAAATTTAGGAATCAATTCGTAGCCTAAATTGCTATAACTGAACAGTCCACCAAGTGTTAGAATTGTAAACAATACAATTACTAACGACGGACGTTTTATCGATATTTCTGCTAATTTCATATATTTTTATTATTTAATAACTTCAACAGCGTTTCCGTCTTGTAAGTTGATTTGTCCAGTTACAATTACAATTTCTCCGTTAGATAATCCGTCTAAGATTTCTACTTTGTCTCCTAAAATTCTACCTGCTGTTACTTTTTTAAGTTTAGCTGTTCCGTTTTCAATTACAAAAATTTCGTTACTGCTAACACTTCCAACAAATGCATTTCTTGGTACAATTTTCAACGTTTGTTTTTGTTGGTTCGAAGCAAATTTTGCTGTTCCATACATACCCGCTTTTAAGTCGTTTGAAGTATTGTTTGTGATTTCAATTTCAACAGGGAAGTTTAAACTTGCATCTGCTTTTGGAGCAATGAAAGTGATTTTTCCTGTAAATTCTTTGTCAGGATACACGTTTGAACCCACTTTAATTACGCTTCCTACTTTTAAACTTGCTACTTGACTTTCGTTAACCGTAACTTTTAATTTTAATTTAGATACGTTTACAATTTCGAACAATTCTGTTGGTGGCATTCCAGACAAAATAGATCCTGGTTCAATGAATTTTTTATTGATAAAACCACTAATTGGTGCTTTAATTCTAGTATCACCTACGTTGATATTAGCTTGCGTTAAATTTGCTTTAGCATTTACCATTGCTAATCTTGCTTGGTCTAATTGTTGTTTCGTTACACCACCTGTTTTAAAAGCATTTTCAAATCTTGTATAATCTGCAACAGCGTTTTGATATACCGCATTTGCGTTTTGAGCATTTACGTTAATAACATCACTTCTTACAATAGCAAGTGTTTGTCCTGCTTTTACATAATCACCTTCTTTAACTAAAACTTGAGTTACTTTCCCGGATTTTTCAGCAGAAAATTTTAATTCTTGAATTGGTTCAAAGTTTCCGTTTGATACGAAATCTAATGAAACTTCTTCAGTTTTTACAGTATCCACTTTTACAGAAACTGATGCGTTTTTTTCGGCTACGATTGCTGTTTTAGCTTCGTTTTCTGCTTTGTTTTTAGTTAATATAAATCCGATTACACCTAATGAGGCTAAAATGATTACTATAGTTATAATTGTCTTTTTCATTTTAATTATTTATTGGTTAGAGTTTTAAGTTCGCCTTTTGATTTTATGAATTGAATTTCAGCTAATTTGTATTCTAAAATAGCATTAGTATAATTGTTTTGCGCTTCAACCATTGCATTTTCAGCATCTAATAAATCGGTTAATGCAGCTAATCCTTGTGTGTAGTTGTTATTGGTATTGTCAAAAACTTCTTTAGCAAGTTGCGCGTTTTCTTTTTGATTGTTGATAGTTATCAAACTGTTTTCAAGTTGTTTTTTTGCATTATCAAATGCTAAATCCAAAGCTAATTTTGTGTCATCAAGATCTACTTTTATCGAACTTAATGCATTGTTTGCTTGTCTTACTTTTGCTCTTGTTCCAAATCCTGTAAATAATGGAACTCTTAAACTTAATCCTATAGAAGAAAAGTCTGACCAATAAACGCCATCAGCTGGTTTTGCAAATAATGGCATTTCTGGACCTTGACCAATATAGTTGTAACTTCCAGTTAATGAAAGTGTTGGATAATAAGCCGCTTGAGCTGCCTTTTTTTGGTACGTTAATAATTGTTCTTGTTTTTTAAGTAACAAATATTCGGTTCTTCCAGTAACATCAGCTGTTGATGATAAGTCTTGTGGTGTAACTTCAAAAGCGGTATTAGGAATGATGATTTTGTTTTCCATTGGCATTCCCATATAAAATTTTAAGGCATTTTCTTGAAGCGAAATCGCATTTAAAATTTGCTGACGAAGAGAATTGATATTGTTTACACGAACGGTAATTCTATCGTAATCAATTTTTTTAGCCAAACCATTATCATATTGACCTTTGATGATGTCTTTTACTTTGTTTGTGTTTTTCAAGTTATTATCAACCACAATAAGTTTTTGTTGTTGCACATATACTTGATAATACGCATTTGCAACACGTTCGATAACTTGTTCTTCTGTTAATTGAGCATTAATTTGGTAAAATTCTCTTGTAGATTTAGCTGCTTTCAAACCTGTAAATACCGATTGGTCAAACAAAGCTTGATTTAAAGAAACGCCTGCTACCGAGTTCCATTCTTGTCCAAGTGGTGCTAAAATTGTAGTTCCTGGTGCTCCAAAGAAATCGCCTGGTAAAGCGTTTAGTTGAAGAATTGGATTGTATGTCATGCTTCCATTAGCCGAAATTTGCGGTAAAGCTCTCGAACGAACTTCTTGAATTTTATACTCGCTATTTTCCACTTCTAATTTAGCTTTCTTAGCTTCTGCTTTGTTTTCAAGCGCAAAAGTTATAGCATCTTTTAATGTTAGTGGTGCCACTTCTTGTGCACTTACTGACAGTGTAAAAGTTAATAATGTTATGAGGATTGTATTCTTCATTGTTTATATAATTGGGTTTTTAAGGTGTTTTTCTAATTCTATAATTCCGGCTAAAGTTGCCATTGCTCTAATGTGATATTCCAAAGCTTTTAATTCTAACTCTTCAGCTTCAATACCTGAAGCAGTGTTTTCATTGATGTTGAAGATTAGGGTATAATAAAATTTTATATAATTGTCTACGTCTAAATGTTCTCGGTATAAACCTTCATTGATGCCTTTTAGAATGTTATTTCTAAAACAGGTTTCGCATACTTCAATTTGAGAACTTAAGGCTTTTGCATAAACCTCAGGATAGTGTTTTTTTAATTGGTAAATAGGAGAAGATTCGGCAGATTTAAACATTTCTTTGAACATTCTCTTGATTTCGAAATTTTCTTCAATTGCATTAAAGTTTTTAGATACAATTTTCTCAATCGTTTCATGAATTTCTTTGTGAACCATTTGGATACTTTCTTCAATTAGAATGTCTTTGTTGCTAAAATATTTATAGATCGTTTTTTTAGAAATACACATTTCACAAGCAATATCGTCCATAGTGATGCTCTTGAAGCCGAGTTTCAAAAACATTTCTTTAGCTTTATTGATTATTTTGTCTTTCATTTTTTGTTAAATATGAGCGCAAATGTATAAAGGAAACTTTTAACACAAAAATAGTTTCCATTGTTTTTACATAAATTTAACATTTGATATATTCGCCTCAATTCAGAATATTGAAGTATTTTAGCAAAAAATTCAAGCAATGCATTCTATATCGTACTATCAAGAAAAAATGGGTAATCATTTTTCGAAAATTGTTTCTAATAAAGAACCTAAAAATTTATACGAACCTATCGAATATATTTTGTCACTTGGTGGAAAAAGAATGCGTCCCGTTTTGACATTAATGGCAAGCGAAGTTTTTAATGTGGATTGTGAAAAAGCGATTCCTGCGGCTACTGCAGTTGAGGTGTTTCATAACTTTTCATTAATTCACGATGATATTATGGATGATGCGCCTTTAAGAAGAGGTAATCAAACGGTTCATGAAAAATGGGATTTAAATACTGGAATTTTATCGGGTGACGCGATGCTAATTTTGGCTTATCAATATTTTGAAAATTATGAGCCGAAAATTTTCCAAGCATTGGCTAAATTATTCAGCAAAACCGCTTTAGAGGTCTGCGAAGGACAACAATACGATGTAGATTTTGAAACTCGTGATGACGTAACGATTCCAGAATACTTAAAAATGATTGAATACAAAACCGCTGTTTTAGTTGGTGCTGCTATGAAAATGGGAGCTATTGTTGCTGAAACTTCGGAAGAAAATGCGGATTTGATTTATGATTTTGGATTGAATTTAGGAATTGCATTTCAATTACAAGACGATTATTTAGATGCTTTCGGGAATCCAGAAACCTTCGGAAAACAAGTAGGAGGTGATATTATTGAAAATAAAAAAACCTATTTGTATCTAAAAGCAATGGAGTTTGCCAAAGAAGAAGACCAACAGCAATTGTTGCATTTGTTTTCTATCCAACCAACGGATAATAACGATAAAATCGAATCGGTAAAAGCCATTTTTAATACTTCTGGAGCAAGCGAAGCTACTAAAAAAGCCATCCAAGATTTCACTTTCAAAGCATTTGAAACTTTAGAAAAAATGGATATTGAAGCTGAAA
>RXJZ01000167.1 GCA_003963025.1 Flavobacteriaceae bacterium | reverse complement strand
TAAGGTTTTAACTATTCCAAAAGCACTTACTTGTCCACCTATCCATAATAAAGTTGTTGTTACATCTCCAATTGGACTAAAAGCTCCTCCTGCATTAGCTGCAATTACTACAATACCCGTCAACACCATTCTGATTTCGCCTTTTGGCATTAACTTTCTTAAAAGAGTTACCATAATTATTGCTGTTGCCAAGTTATCTAATAAAGCAGATAAAATAAAAGTTACAAATGCAACTATCCATAATAATCTTAAAACTGATGTAGTTCTAATCCTTCTAGTAATAACAGTAAAGCCCTTATGAATATCAATTAATTCAACGATTGTCATGGCTCCCATAAGAAAAATCAACAAACCAGAAATCTCACCAAAATATCCCATTAATTTTTCAGTAACTAAATGTTGATCGTCATGGCTGTAAATAGCAATAACAACCCAACAAATTGTTCCGGTAAGTAATGCTGTAATAGTTTTGTTTATTCGAATAGGAGATTCTAAAATAACTGACAAATAGCCAAGAATTGCAACTAAGAGTAATATTGGGATCATTTTTTATTTTTAAAACGGCACTAAATTAAAACATTATTTTAACATTAATTTAATATTTGATAAATATTTTTAAGCTTTTTAAAAAAGAAAATAACATTTACTACCTTTGTGATTCAAATACGATAAAACATGTCAGTAGCAAAGAAAGATTATAAAAGAATAACAACAAGAACCTTAATAGATATGAAAGAAAATGGAGAAAAAATCTCCATGCTTACTTCATATGATTTTACAATGGCAAAAATTGTTGATTCAGCTGGAGTTGATGTTATATTGGTGGGAGATTCAGCTAGTAATGTAATGGCAGGACATGAAACAACTCTCCCAATTACATTAGACCAAATGATTTATCATGCTTCAAGTGTAGTTAGAGCTTGTGGAAGAGCCTTGGTTGTTGTCGATTTACCTTTTGGAAGCTATCAATCGGATTCTAAAGAAGCTTTGCGTTCTTCCATCAGAATAATGAAAGAAAGTGGTGGACATGCCGTAAAATTAGAAGGTGGAAGCGAAATTAAAGATTCGATTAAAAAAATATTAAATGCTGGAATTCCTGTTATGGGACATTTAGGATTAACTCCTCAATCTATTTATAAATTTGGAACATATACCGTAAGAGCAAAAGAAGATGCGGAAGCCGAAAAATTATTAGAAGATGCAAAAATGCTTGAAAAATTAGGTTGTTTTGCCTTAGTTTTAGAAAAAATTCCTGCTGCTTTAGCTGAAAAAGTAGCTAAAAGTATCTCTATTCCAGTAATAGGAATTGGAGCTGGTAGTGGTGTTGACGGACAAGTATTGGTAATTCACGATATGTTGGGTATGAATAACGAATTTAGTCCAAGATTCTTGCGTCGTTATTTAGATTTATATGATCAAATGACAAGAGCCATTGGACAATATGTTACCGATGTTAAAAGTCAAGATTTTCCTAATATTAATGAGCAATATTAATTGTGTCTACTAAAGAAATTTCAACCAAAAACAATCTTCAAATTCTTCACGAAGACAATCATATAATTGTAATTAATAAACGTGTAGGCGATATTGTTCAAGGTGATAAAACCGGAGATAAACCACTTTCGGATGTAGTAAAAGAATACATCAAAGAAAAATACAACAAACCTGGAGATGTTTTTTTAGGTGTTGTACATCGTTTAGATCGTCCAACCACTGGAATTGTTGTTTTTGCGAAAACTTCAAAAGCCCTTACTCGTTTAAATGAAACGTTTAAAAACAGAGAAACTCAAAAAACCTATTGGGCAGTTGTGAAAAATTGTCCTCCAAAAGAAAAAGATACTTTAGTTCATTTCTTAAAACGAAATACGAAAAACAATACTTCAAAAGCGTATTTGAAAGAGGTTCCAGAAAGTAAAAAAGCAAGTTTAAGTTATCAAATCATCAAGAAATTAGATAATTATTTTGTTTTAGAAATTGATTTACACACAGGAAGACACCATCAAATTAGAGCGCAACTACAAGCTATAGGTTGTCCAATAAAAGGTGATTTAAAATATGGATTCGATAGAAGTAATCCTGATGGTGGTATTCATTTGCACGCTCGTAAATTAATTCTAACACATCCCGTTACCAAAGAAACATTGACTTTTATTGCTCAAACCCCAAATGATGTTATTTGGAATTCAATAATTTAACATGATTTATGTTTTTTTAAAGTTTTTTCACTACATTTATTGCAAATAATTCCGATGTAATGAAGAAAACTCTACTTTCACATATTACTTCTAATCAAAAAATCAAACAACTTGAGACGGAATTAGCCTACTACAAAAGTAAAGATACTTTGCAAGAGAATTTTGACTATTTTTTTAATGAAACTACTGATTTAATATGCATAGCCAATTTAGATGGTTATTTTTTAAAAATCAATCCCGCTTTCACTAATACATTAGGATATACTGAATCAGAATTAATTTCTAAAAAATTCATCAATTATGTCTATTCAGATGATGTAGAAAAAACCTTAAATGAGATAAATAATCTAAGCGAAGGAATTAATTCTATCAATTTTAGCAATCGTTACTTACGAAAAGATGGTTCCAAAATTTGGTTACAATGGATTTCAACTATCAATTTAGAAACAAAAATAGTATTTGCAATAGCTAGGGATATTTCAGGAATTAAAAATACCCAAGAAAAATTAATACTAAGTGAAAAATTATTAAATGAATCCCAAAAAATGGCTAAAATTGGGAGTTGGGAATTTGATTTAATCAGCAACAAATTATATTGGTCAGATGAACTTTACAACATTTTTGAAATTGATAAAAGTGCAAAAGAAAATTTAGCCGAATCATATAGAAGCCGACTAACTATTGAAGATATAAATCACTTAGACCAGCTTGCAGATAGAACAATTAAAGAAAAAATTTCATACGAAGTAGAACATCCTTTCACACTATCTGGAAATAGAAAAAAATGGCTTTTAGGATCTGGTGAGCCTGTAATAAACGAAGCAGGTGAAGTAATTAAAATAAGAGGAGTTGCCCGAGATATTACAGCACAAAAAGAAAGAGATGCTGCAATAAAAGCAAAAGAATTTGCTGAGCTTGCTAATCAGGCAAAATCAGATTTTTTAGCCAACATGAGTCATGAAATAAGAACACCTTTAAATGGAATAATTGGATTTACTGATTTATTACTAAAAACAAAACTTGATTCAGATCAACAAGTTTACATGAGTAACATCAACCAATCTGCTAATTTACTTCTAGACATAATTAATGATATACTAGATTTTTCAAAAATTGAATCTGGAAAGTTTGAATTATCTTTTGAACCTGTTAATTTAAGATCATTAGCAGAACAAGTAATAGACTTATTTAAAAGTCATGCTCTTAATAAAAAAATTGATCTAAATTTAATGATTGATCCAAATATTCCAAAATATGTTATTACAGATAGTGTAAGACTAAAACAAGTATTAGTGAATTTAATTGGTAATGCCGTAAAATTTACAAACTTTGGAGAAGTCCTCCTTCAAATTGAAATTGTCAAAAAAAATAAAAACCAATTTGTTCCTACTCGTTTCTCAGTAATTGATACAGGTATTGGAATTCAAAATCATAATTTAAACAAAATATTCCAATCATTTGTTCAAGAAGATGTATCCACAAGTAAAAAATTTGGTGGTACAGGTTTAGGTTTATCAATATCAAATCAAATTTTAGAAAAACTAAATAGTAAAATAAATGTAAAAAGTGTTGTGGGGGAAGGTAGTAATTTTAATTTTACTATTAATTTTGAAACTGCTAATAGTCTTTCCACTAAAGAACAAATTTCGGGTTATGTTGACGAGAAAAAAAATAATAAATCTAATAAACTAAGTAAAAAATTTAAAATTTTAATTGTTGAAGACAATAAAATAAATATGTTACTTTGTACAAAAATGATTCATTCCATTCTGCCTAAAAGTACAATTTTAGAAGCTTATAATGGAGAAATGGCATTAGAAATATTAGAAAATCAAAATGTAAATTTAATTTTAATGGATATTCAAATGCCTATAAAAAATGGGTATGAAACAACAATTGAAATCAGAAATAATGATAAATTTAAAAATTTACCAATCATTGCATTAACTGCGGGTATTATGATTGGAGAAAAAGAAAAATGCATTGAAAATGGTATGGATGACTTTATTTCTAAGCCATTCAAATTAATTGAATTACAAACTATTATTAATAAATATATCTAACATGAAAAGAATACAACTAATTACATTAACTATTCTATTATCAACTTCTTTATTTTCACAGGAGCATTTTAGTGGTATTACTACATCTAAAAGAGTAGGCTTATTGAATGCAACAAATAACCCAGCCGAATTAGCAAATATTAGTTCAAAATTTGAAGCCAATATATTTAATTTTTCAGCCGGAATTTCAAATAACAAACTATCTTTTAACGACTTAATTAAAGGAAATAATCTTGAAGACAAAATATTTGAAGGAAATGAAGCAGTAAATTTAAGAATTGATTCTCAAATATATGGACCCTCTTTTGCATTTAAATATAATAAATGGGGATTCGGAATATATTCAGTTGCCAACATTAAGGCTAATGTAATTAATGTAAACTCTCAATTAGCTGATGCTATACAAAACGGAAATTTGAGTACTATTTTTTCTCAAACAATCATTTCATCTAACGATAACCAAAGATTAAATGCTACTACTTGGGGAGAACTTGGGTTTACTCTAGCAAGAAATATTATAGATTTACCAAAACATAAATTAAATGTTGGTACAAACTTAAGATTATTGTTTCCAGGTGCTTATGCCAATTTTTCTGCAAATAATTTCAGTGGTACTTTAGTCAATAATATGGGAAATCTATCACTTACAAATGCTTCGGCAAATGTTAATATTGCTTACGCTGGTGTTTTAGCGAATGATTATAATGATCAAGGAAATTATAACGAATTCTTCTCTCAAGGAATTAATGGTTTTGCTGCTGACTTAGCTATTAATTACCGTTTAAAAGATGAAAATGATACAAATAGTTACAAATTAAATACTGGATTATCAATTAAAAACATTGGTTCTATGACCTTTAAATCGAATAACAATCTTAATAAAAATTATTCTTTAAATGTTGAAAATTTTGAAAGTTTAGATTTAAACCAATTTGAAAATGCTGAAAGTTTATCGGAAATTGAAACTATTCTTAATGACCCTGCTAATGCTAATTATTTTCAATCAACTTCAAGCACAGCTGATTATTCAGTAAAACTTCCTACTGTTATCAATGTCTATGCAGATGTTAGATTAGCAAAAAAATGGTTTGTTACAGCAAGTGTAAATCAAAAAATAAATGATGATTCTAAAAATGATTTTATAACTACACAAAATTCCTATACATTAATTCCAAGATTCACTACTAAATGGTTTGAAACATTTGTGCCTTTAGCCTCAAATGAAATTTCTGGGTTTACTAGTGGAATTGGATTTAGAGTGGGTGGATTTTTCATGGGATCTAATAGTGTTTTTTCTGCACTAGCTAATAACGGAAAACAAGCTGATTTATATTTAGGAATTCGATTTGGATTATAATCAAAATTTGAAATTGTGAAATGGAAAGGTAGACGTCAAAGTGACAACGTAGAAGACAGAAGAGGAATGTCTGGCAGTGGAAAAGTAATTGCTGGTGGAGGCACTATAGCAATTATATTTTTTCTAGTAAAAATGTTTTTCCCTGAAGCAGCACCATTTGTTGATACTATTCAACAAAGTCAAGGTATACAACAAACAGAACAAGTAGAACAAAGAGAACTTACTCCTGAAGAAAAGGAAATGGGAGAATTCGTTTCAACCGTTTTAGCTGATACTGAAGATACTTGGACTAAAATATTTGAAGAAAATAATTTAGGAACTTACGAACAACCTAAAATGGTATTATTTTCGGGTTCCGTTGAAACTGCTTGTGGTGGTGCAAGTTCTGCTTCAGGACCATTTTATTGTCCAGGCGATCATAAAGTGTATATGGATTTAGCTTTTTTTGAGGAGCTAAAAACCCGTTTTGGAGCTAAAGGTGGTGATTTTGCCATAGCTTACGTAATTGCTCACGAAGTGGGACATCATGTCCAAACCATTTTAGGAACTTCGGGAAAAGTTAGAAAATTACAACAAACCAAAAGTGAAACCGAAGCCAATAAATTATCCGTTTGTTTAGAACTCCAAGCCGATTTCTATGGCGGATTGTGGGCGCATTATAACCAAAAATATTTAGAAGAAGGTGATATTGAAGAAGCGTTAAGTGCCGCTCATGCTGTTGGTGATGATGCCATTCAAAGTAAAATGCAAGGACATGTTGTTCCTGATTCCTTTACTCACGGAACTTCTGAACAACGTATGAAATGGTTCATGAAAGGATTTAAATCTGGAGATATTAGATTGGGTGACACATTTGCTGAAGAATTATAAATTCTAATTCCTTTTTTATTTTTAAAATAATTTTCAAACATTAGGTTACTTGTCTGATTATTTTTTGTAATTTTGTTTAACTTTTAATTAATTTGATTAAACAAAAAGTTGATAAATATTCAATCATAAAAATATGAAAAATAAAATTCCAGATAATGTTGTTTTTAATGAAGATGAAGGTTACAATGCTAGTATGCTTGCCTATCCAACTAATGTTGGAGCACCTGTAATCAAAATAGACAATATTTTGGATTGGAAAAGTGTCGGAATTAGAAAAGTTAACAAAGAATTTGAAAGTAAATTCAATGAACTTAAAGCCGAATATGAAAAGTTAATGCAAGAATATGAATGGAACGAAATTATTTATAATTCCAAATATTCTTTTGAACCCATAATTGGTGAAACGTATCATTTATATCAATCAAATGATGGAACTCATTTCCTATCCTTGATTCACCCATCGCAATGGAATAAAGAATATATCGGTTCTTTCAATTTGAACAGTGATAAAAAATGGGTACACATTAATCCCAAACAAGATACTTTATAAAAAAGAATTCTTCTTAATTTAAGAAGAATTCTTTTTTTTCATCCTAACCATCCTTCCCTATCCAAACTTCGATACTGAATTGCCTCTGCAATATGATGCGATTGAATACTTTCAGAATTTTCCAAATCGGCTATAGTTCTCGAAACTTTTAAAATTCTATCATACGCTCTAGCGGATAAATTCAAACGTTCCATGGCTGTTTTAAGTAATTGCAACGAAACCTCATCCAAAACACAAAATTCACGAATCAGTTTACTACTCATTTGGGCATTATAGTGAATGTTTTCAAAATTTTCGAAACGTTGCGATTGAATCTGTCTAGCTTTAGTAACTCTTTCCCGAATTGCCACACTACTTTCTGCTTTTCGTGTTTCGGTTAGTTTTTCAAACGGAACGGGTGTTACTTCTATATGAATATCAATTCGATCTAATAATGGTCCCGAAATTTTACTCAAATAGCGTTGCATTTCTTGTGGTGTTGAACTCACAGGCGCATTCGGATCATTAAAATAACCTCCCGGGCTCGGATTCATACTCGCCACTAACATAAACGAAGATGGATAAGTAATCGTAAATTTC
>RXJZ01000089.1 GCA_003963025.1 Flavobacteriaceae bacterium | reverse complement strand
GCATTATGTAAAGAATAATGATACGATTGCTTCCCATCGAATTGTGGTGGGAACTCCAAAAAGAAAAACTCCAATTTTGAGTTCCAAGTTGTCCAATTTTGTTTTTAATCCAACTTGGACTATTCCGCCTACTATTATTAAAGAAGATTTAACTCCGGAAGCATCAAAAAATCGAAATTATTTTCCATCAAGAAGACTAACCATATACAACAGTCAAGGAAAAGAAGTTAGTCCGTATGAATGGAATCCAGCTAGAGCCAACAATTATAAATATGTACAAAAACCAGGTTATAATAATTCTCTAGGCTTGGTTAAATTTAATTTTGCCAATCGTCATTCTGTTTATTTACACGATACCAATCATCGCGATTATTTTGTTAAAACCTATCGTTCATTAAGTTCGGGATGTGTACGAGTTGAAAATCCATTGGTTTTAACCAAACAAATATTAACTGAAATCAATCCAGAAAAATGGAGCGGAGGCGAAATTGATTCCATTCTAAAACAAGAAAAAACAAAAACAGTGTCTATTAAAGACACTGTGAATGTATATTTGTTTTATTGGACGAGTTGGATTGAAAATGACAAACTACAATTTAGAGATGACATTTATGAGCTCGACAAAATGTTATTTCAAAAATTAAGAGACTAATTTAGATTTTGCCACGTAAGCTCTTGATGGATGATAAATGAAGATACAAGATTTTCCTTTAATCGTTTCTATTAATTCTTTGTGTATTTCATAAGGAACAGCTGGACAACCTTGACTTCTTCCTAATCTTCCCGTATTTTTAATAAACGATTTGCTTACATAATCAGCTCCGTGAACTACAACTGCTCTGTTTCTAGCATTATCATTAATTCCGTATTCCATTCCGTCTAAACGTAAAGACAAACCGTGTTTGCCAGTGTAAGTTTCTCCTGTTACATAAAACCCCAAACTACTTTTGAAAGATTCGCTTGCATTAGAAAAATCAGTTGCATATTCAGAACCCGAATTTCTTCCGTGAGAAACTAACGATTTTAAAATTACTTTTTGGGTTTTCATATCAACAACCCACATTCTTTCTTGAGATGAGGACAAACTAAAATCAACTATAGTTAAAATTTCATTTTGAATTTTTCCCAATTGCTTTAATTGCTCATATCCTTCAAAAGCAGCAATGAAACTTTCAAAAGAAGGTAAAGAAAAACCATTTGCATCAATCACTGAATAAAATGATTTTGTTTTAGCTTCAAAAGTTGCTTTCGCATTTGCGGCAATTAATTTTGGATCAGTAGATTTAACTTCATTCTTAGTATTTTCTGATGTATTTAAAGGCTTAAACGAAAAAACAAAAAATAAAATTAGGGGTAAAAATCTGTAAATCATTGTTAATCTTGTAGTTGTATTATTATTGTAATGGGTCAAATATATTTATTATTTTTAAACCTACAAACTATCAAGTGCTTTTTATCGAAAATTTTAACCTTTAGTCGATTATTCTCACAAAAGTTAAACATTATATAAAAAAAATAGACATATAAAGTAATACAATATTTTTGCAACCAAAATTCATTACATGACAAACAAATTCGGTATCACTATATTTATTTGCATCGCAAGTTTTCTTTTTTCGTTTTCACAAACTAAGAAAAGTGTTTCTACTAAGAAAACAATTGAAAACATTTCAATTGATGCTGAATTAAACGAGGCTTCTTGGAAAGATGCTGAAATTGCAACAGACTTTGTTTCTTTAGAACCTAAAAACGGTACACCTATTCCCGAAGAATTTAAAACCGAAGTTAAAATACTATATTCTGATAATGCAATATATGTAGGAGCAAAATTATACGATCCAAATCCAGAGAAAATTTTAAAAGAGTTAGTAGAGAGAGACGAACTAGGAACTTCTGATTTTTTTGGTATTTTTATTAATGGTTACAACGATGGCCAGCAAGAATTTAGATTTTTCGTTACTGCTGCCAACGGACAAATCGACACCAACTTTACTTCTGCGGAAGGTGAAGATGGTTCTTGGAATGCCATTTGGGAAAGTAATGCAAAAATTACCGATTTTGGTTATGTGGTTGAAATGAAAATTCCATACGCAGCTTTACGTTTTCCTGAAAAAGACAAACAAACTTGGGGACTTAACTTTTTTAGAGAAGTTAGAAGAGAACGTCAAAAATATACTTGGAGTCCAATTGATAATAAAATTGGAGCCATTTCGCAACAAGCCGGAATTTTAACTGGAATCGAAAACATCAAAACCCCTACCCGATTGTTTTTAATACCTTATTCTTCCTTTTATCTTTCAGGAAGTGATGCTCAAAAAACCAAAGGCGAATTAAAAGGTGGATTGGATGTTAAATATGGAATTAATGATGCTTTCACATTAGATGCGATTTTAGTTCCCGATTTTGGTCAAACTAAATTTGACAATGTGGTTTTGAATTTAGGACCATTCGAACAACAATTTAACGAAAACCGACCTTTCTTTACAGAAGGAACTGACTTATTTAGTAAAGGGAATTTATTGTACTCGAGAAGAATTGGACAAACTCCAGATTTGAATTTAAACATTGCTGCAAATGAATCGGTAGCGTATCCCGGAGCTGTAAATTTATTAAATGCAATGAAAATTTCGGGTCGTGATAAAGATGGTCTAGGAATTGGTTTTCTTAATGCAATCACTGAAAAAACAATGGCAACCGCTACAAACTCTATCGATAATTCAACTCGACAAGTAGAAGTTTCTCCTTTGACAAATTATAACGTAATGGTTTTTGATCAACGATTTAATCAAAATTCATCGGTAACTTTCATAAACACAAATGTTACACGAAACGGAAGTTTTAGAGATGCCAACGTAACTGGATTATTATTTGATTTGAATAATAAAACCAATACATACAATCTTTCTGGAGGATTAAAATCGAGTAGTATTAATGATGTTGAAAATAAAAACGGTTATAACGCATCGTTATATTTTGCAGAAACAAACGGAAAATTCAGATATAGTTTCGGAGGCGAATACATGTCAAAAGATTTTGAAATCAACGATTTAGGAATTAATTTCAGAACCAATTATTATTCGTTTTCTGGAAACACCAACTTTCGTATCCTAAACCCAAATAAAACTTTCAACACCTTTAGAATTAACCTAAATTCTTACTTTGAATTCTATACGCCTACAAACCAAATTCAAGCTAGTAATTTCAATGTTAACTTAAATTCTACAAACAAGAAAAATCATTATTTTGGAGCAGGAATCAACTTCAACCCTTTCAAAAATTACGATTATTACGAACCGCGTGTTGCTGATAGGTATTTCGTAAATCCTACAAATGTTGGTGGATTTTTATATTTTTCATCGAATTACAATTATAAATTTGCTGTAGACATCAATCCCTATATAACCCACGTTATAAAGCAAAACAGATATGAAGCAGGGATAAATATTAGTCCAAGATATCGATTTAACGACAAATTTTCTTTGACATATAGTTTTGATTATTTTAAACAACAAAATGATATTGGTTTTATTGATTTTGAAGATTCAAATATCATTTTTGCTAGAAGAAATAGAGATACTTATACCAATTCAATATCGAGTAAATTTTCGGTAAGCAGCGTGATGAATTTTAATTTATCGGTTAGACATTATTGGTCTTTGGCCGAAAATAATAAAATCAACAACTTAAATGAAGATGGAAGTTTAGCGCTAAACACCACTTATACAGGCAATAAAAACTCAAACTTTAGTACTTGGAATTTAGATTTAAGTTATTCATGGTGGTTTGCTCCAGGAAGTCAAATGTCGATTTTATACCGAAATAATGCTGCAACTTTTGACAGAACTATTAATAAAAATTTCAATTCGAATTTCTCTAGTTTATTACAGGACAATTTGAATCATATTTTATCAATAAGCATTCGTTATTTCATCGATTACAATCAAGCTAAAAACTGGATTAGAAAAGGTTAAACCACTTAATCGTTTTCGTAATTTTAAGTCGGATTTTCATCTAAAAATTTACCAATTGATTATCTTTGTACAAACACACAAAAATGAACAAAAAAGTAATTTTAATGATATTGGACGGTTGGGGAAAATCGCCCGATCCAAAAGTTTCTGCAATAGACAACGCCAACACTCCTTTTATTGATAATTTATATACCAAATACCCAAATGCACAACTAAGAACCGACGGTTTAAACGTAGGTTTACCCGAAGGTCAAATGGGAAATTCTGAAGTAGGCCACATGAACCTTGGAGCTGGAAGAATCGTTTACCAAGATTTAGCCAAACTGAATTTAGCGGTAGAACACAAAACCATGAGTCAAGAAAAACCACTTATGGACGCTTTTGATTATTCCAAAAAGAACAACAAAGCCATTCATTTCTTAGGATTAGTTTCCGATGGTGGTGTGCATTCTCACACTTCGCATTTAAGAGGTTTGATTGATGCTGCACAAGAAAGTGGTGTTCAAAACATGTTTGTTCATGCCTTTACCGATGGTCGTGATGTAGACCCAAAATCAGGAGCGAAATACATTTCTGATTTAGAAAATTATCTTCAAAATACCAATGCAAAATTAGCTTCTGTAATTGGAAGATACTATGCAATGGATAGAGATAAACGTTGGGAAAGAGTAAAATTAGCATACGATTTAGTAGTAAATGCAGAAGGAATTCAGTCAAAAAATGCGGTTGAGTCTATTAACGAAAGTTATGCAAATAATGTAACCGACGAATTTATTCAACCAATCGTAATGGTGGATGAAAACAACAATCCTGTTGCGAAAATTCAAGACGAAGATGTGGTGATTTTCTTCAATTTCAGAACAGATAGAGGAAGAGAATTGACCGAAGTTTTATCGCAAAAAGACTTCCACGAATTCAATATGCACAAATTGAATTTGTATTATGTTACGATGACCAATTACGATGAAACGTATGAAAATGTTCACGTAATTTACGACAAAGACAACATCACAGAAACACTTGGTGAAGTGTTAGAAAAAGCAAATAAAAAGCAAATTCGTATTGCTGAAACCGAGAAATATCCGCACGTAACCTTTTTCTTTTCTGGCGGAAGAGAAGAACCTTTTGTAGGAGAAACGCGTATTTTGAAAAATTCTCCAAAAGTAGCTACTTACGATTTACAACCCGAAATGAGTGCCTTCGAACTTAAAGATGCTTTAGTTGAAGAACTTAAAAAAGGGGAAGTTGATTTTGTTTGTTTAAACTTTGCCAATGGCGATATGGTGGGTCATACAGGCGTAATGGAAGCCGCAATTAAAGCTTGCGAAGCAGTTGATGTTTGCGTAAAAGAAGTAGTTGAAACTGCTTTAGAAAACAATTACACCACAATAATCATCGCCGACCATGGAAATTGCGAAACGATGATTAATCCAGATGGTTCGCCAAATACAGCACACACAACAAATCCAGTTCCAATTATTTTAGTTGATAAAGAATTAAAAAATATTCAAAATGGTGTTTTGGGCGACATCGCTCCTACTATTTTAAATTTAATGGGAATTGAAAAACCAACAGTAATGACTTGTAAATCATTATTATAAATAACGACTCAAATAAATTTAAAAAAGAGATTCATTAACTTGAATCTCTTTTTTTATATAACAAATGTAAATTAAAAGTTAAACTTTTACAAATTGATAGTATTACTATTATATTTGCATTCATAAATATTATGCCATGCAAAATTTACTATCTAATTTAAAAATAACCATTAACGAAAAGTTATATGTTAAGGATCCTGAAACTTCAGAATTAGGACGTAATATCCTAAAAAATAGTGTCATACTAATTAATGAAATAGGATTTGAAGCATTTACTTTTAAAAAATTAGGTGAGAAAATTCAGTCTAATGAAAGTTCCATTTATCGTTATTTTGAAAACAAGCATAAACTATTGGTTTATCTAACTTCATGGTATTGGTCTTGGATAGAATATCGAATGGCTTTTGCTACTACAAATGTTTCAAATCCGCTTGAAAAGCTAGAAAAAGCAATTAAACTAGTTACCGAAAATGTAGTAGACGATAATGCAACTCCGCATATCAATGAAGAAATTTTAAGCCGAATTATCGTTGAGGAATTTACAAAAACCTTAATGACTAAAGAAGTTGACAACGAAAACAAAGAAGGTTTTTTCTTAGTCTATAAAAGAGTAATCAATCGCATAATTGATATCATAAAAGAAGTAAATCCAGAATATCCTTACGCAAAAAGTTTAGCTTCAAACATTGTAGAAGGTGCGCTGCATCAACATTTTTTAAAAAATCATCTGAAAACTATTACCAACTTATCTGAAAAAGAATGCGCAACTGAATTCTATACAGATATGGCTAAAAAAATACTACTATGACACCATTAAAAAGATTCAAAAACCTCATCTTAATAGACAAACAAGATATTTATCAAATTTTCTTGTATTCTATCATAGCTGGATTAATCAGCTTGTCTTTGCCTTTGGGAATTCAATCAATCATCAACTTTATTCAGGCTGGAAAAGTTAGCACTTCTTGGATAATCTTGGTAGTTATTGTTGTGGTTGGAGTAGCTTTTGTAGGATTATTAAAAATCATGCAATTTAGAATTACCGAAAACTTACAACAAAAAATATTTGTGCGTTCATCATTTGAATTTGCTTATCGTTTTCCAAAAATAAAATTCAATGAATTACACAATCAATATCCTCCAGAATTAGCGAATCGATTTTTTGATACGTTAACGGTTCAAAAAGGATTTACTAAACTTTTACTCGATATTTCTGGGGCAACTTTGCAAATCTTTTTTGGTATTATTTTACTTTCTTTATATCACTCCTTTTTCATTTTTTTTGGCCTTATACTTTTAATATTATTGTATTTGATTTTCAAAATTAACTTCAATCTAGGTTTAGAAACTAGTTTAAAAGAATCAAAATACAAATACAAAATTGCACATTGGTTACAAGAAATTGCCAGAAATCATTTGAGTTTTAAAAGCAATTCTATTTTTAATTATTCGCTACACAAAAACGACAAATTAGTTAATGAATATCTGAAACAACGTGAAAATCATTTTCAAGTTTTAATGAAGCAATTTGTTCAGTTAACTGGATTTAAAATTTTAATTACTGCTGGTCTATTAATAATTGGAGGGTTATTAGTAATCAATCAACAAATGAACATCGGACAATTTGTTGCTGCTGAAATTATCATTTTGAGTATTATAGCTGCAGTAGAAAAGCTATTTTCGGGATTAGAATTGTTTTATGATGTATTAACTTCATTAGAAAAATTAGGTTCTGTGGTTGATCTAGAATTAGAAGAAGATATTCAAAACTCTAACTACTTAGTTGATAAAAATAAAATTACAATTGAAACAGAAAATATTTCCTTCACTTATCCTAAATCTGAGAAAGAAGTCTTAAGAAACATAAATTTATCTATTGAACCAAAACAACATACTCTAATTTTAGGCGAAAATGGTTCTGGAAAAACTACTTTAATGCGATTATTAGCAAGATTAATCGAACCCACATCAGGAAGTATTTTTATCAATAATACAAATTATAAAAAATATTCTTCAGATGAATATCGCTCTAAAATAGGAATTATTACAGCTCAGGAAATGCCTTTTGAAGGAACCATTCTTGAAAACATCACATGTAATAATCCTGAAATTAAAATGGAAATGGTATTTGAATTAGTAGAAAAATTAAAACTTACCGAAGCCATAAAAGCACTACCAAAAGGTTTAGATACCCCAATTTCATCTGAAGGAAAACAAATCAATTCTTCAACCATTCAAAAAATTGTATTAGCACGTTGTATCATAAATCAACCAAAATTATTGTTTTTAGAAAATCCATTGGATAAATCTGACGAACAAACTTGCAGAGAAATTTTAGATTTCTTGGGTGAAGATACACATCCTTGGACATTAATTGTTGTAAGTAAAAACAGTTATTGGAAAGAAATTTGTAAGCAAATCATTGTTTTAGAAAAAGGAGAAATTAAAGCTATTTAATCATGCTAAACATCACAAAAAACAGAATTGATCAACATGTAAATTTGGAACAATTCAAATCAGGAAAAATATTTAAAGAACAAAAACACTATCAAGTAATTCGAAAGATTATTTGGGCATTTTTAGTTATAGTCGTATTATTTCTTTTTCTCCCATGGACACAAAATATTCAAGGAGCTGGAAGTGTAACTACCTTAAAACCAAATCAGCGGCCTCAAACTATACATACAGCAATTGCTGGAAGAATTGAAAAATGGTATGTTAGCGAAGGTGACTTTGTTAAAAAAGGGGATACTATTTTATTTATTTCGGAAATTAAAGAAGATTACTTAGACCCTAATTTGGTTGAGAATACAGGGAATCAAGTAAAGGCAAAAGAAAATGCTGTAATATCATATGCAGATAAAGTTAAGGCACTAGAAGCTCAAATGGGCGCAATTGAAAATGAGAAAAGCCTGAAACTAAAACAAGCACAAAACAAATTAAAACAAGCTTATTTAAAAGTTCAAAGTGACAGTATTGATTTTGAAGCTGTAAAAACACAATTAACAATTGCTAAAACACAATTTAATCGTTCAGTAAATTTGAACAAAGAAGGCTTAAAACCTATGACCGATGTAGAGGAAAAAAGGGTAAAACTTCAAGAATCGGAAGCAAAAATTATAACGCAAGAAAACAAATACCTTGCGAGTAAAAATGAAGTTTTGAATGCCACTATGGAGCTAAATAGAATTAGCGCTGAATATGCAGAGAAAAATGCAAAAGCAAGTAGTGATAAACAAACCGCTTTAAGTTCACAATTTGACACAGAGGCACAGGTTAATAAACTTAAAAACCAATACACTAACTATCAAATTAGAAATGGTTTATATTATATAACAGCTCCTCAAGACGGATTCGTAAATAGAGCTTTACAATCAGGAATTGGAGAAACAATAAAAGAAGGAACACCTGTTGTAAGTATTATGCCTGCTAAATATGACATAGCAGTTGAAACATATGTTAACCCAATGGATTTCCCTCTAATCAATAAAGGCGAAAAAGTTCGTGTATGGTTCGATGGTTGGCCTACCATTGTATTTAGTGGTTGGCCTGGCGTTTCTTATGGAACTTTTGGAGGGATTATTGTAGCAAAAGAGAATTTCATAAGCCCAAATGGTAAATATCGTGTCTTAATTTCTCCCGATCCAAAAGACAAAAAATGGCCAGAGCAATTGAGTATTGGCGCAGGAACTCAATCCTTAGCTTTATTAGATAATGTGCCTATTTGGTTTGAAATTTGGAGAACTTTAAATGGTTTTCCGCCTAATTTTTACCAACCAACAACTACAGAAAACGCAAAAAAATGATGAAATCAAAAGTATTCTATATCCTTATTTTTATTTGTAGTTCAGGATATTTATTTGGACAAGATTTACCAACTGAATTCACCTACAATGAATTTTTAGGTTATGTAAAAAAATATCATCCTTTAGTAAAACAAGCCGATTTAAAACTCAATGAAGCGCAAGCCAATTTGATGCAAGCTCGTGGTGCTTTCGATCCAAAAATCGAAGTTGACTTTAGTAAAAAACAATTCAAAGACAGCGAATATTATTCCATTTTAAATAGTAGTTTTAAAATCCCAACTTGGTACGGAATTGAATTAAAAGCAGGATTTGACAACTCTGAAGGAATTTACGTAAATCCTGAAAATACGTTGCCTAACAGCGGCTTAACTTCGTTTGGAATTTCGGTACCAATTGGACAAGGTTTATTTATTAACCAACGAATGGCTGATTTAAGAAAAGCAAAAATTGCTCGTAATTTAAATATTGCCGAGAGAAATTTGCAAGCAGTCGAAGTAATCTATGAAGCTTCTGTTAGTTATATAAATTGGAAAAGAAGTTTTGATGAAGTAAAGTTATACGAAACATATTTAGAAAATGCCTTAATAAGATATGATGGTGTTTCAAAACTAATAGAGCAAGGAGACAAACCAGCGATTGACAGTGTTGAAGCTGGAATTTCAGTAAGAACTAGAAAATTAAATTTAGAAGACGCAAAATTAAAATTAACTAAAGCCAAATTAGAATTATCAAACTATTTATGGTTGGAAAACAATATTCCTTTAGAATTGAATGATAATTTACAACCCGAAAATCTTTTATCTAAAACAATACGAGAAATACTTCAAATTAATGAATTGGGAACAGTTGATTTGGATAATCATCCAAAAATTCAGGCATTAGATGCAAAAATCAATATGCTGAAAGTAGATAGAAGATTAAAAGCAAATGCGCTATTACCTAAGTTAGATTTAAGTTACAATTATTTATCAGAACCCAGTTATATTGATAATTATCGATTTGAAGATTATAAAGTGGGTGTAAACTTTTCATTTCCAATATTTTTACGAAAAGAACGCGGAAGCTTAAAATTAGCCGATTTAAAAATTCAAGACTCAGAATTTGGATTGCAATTTGAAAGAAAAAACTTGGAAAATAAAATTAAATCACTACAACAAGAAATTACTTCTCTTCAAAAACAAAAAGAATACAATACTAAACTAGTTAAAGATTTTTCTACTTTATTGAGTGCTGAAGATCGCTTGTTTGAAATGGGAGAAAGTTCTTTGTTTATTATTAATTCAAGAGAGAATTCATTGGTGAGTTCACAAATTAATGAAATTGCTCTCGAAAATCGCTATTTGAATGCTATTATCGGATTTTACAAAACATTGGCAAATCCACAATAAAAAAAACCTTCGCAATGCGAAGGTTTTCAATTCTATATCCAAAAAAATATTAGTAACGACCTCTGTTGTTATCTCTATTGTTCGAATAACCACCTCTACCACCTGAATTACGATCGAAGCTTCTTCTTTCTCCTTCTGGTTTTGGTTCAGATTTGTTAACCACGATTTTTCTACCTTCGATAGTTCCACCGTTTAATTCGTCGATTGCTTTTTGAGCCTCAGCATCATTAGCCATTTCAACAAATCCAAATCCTTTACTTCTTCCGGTAAATTTATCAGAGATAATTTTAACTGATTCTACAGCTCCATACTCTTCAAAATAACCTCTTAAATCTGCTTCCTCTACACTGAATGGAAGACTTCCTACAAAAATGTTCATCTATGAAAAATTTAATTCCTTACAAAGGTAGACTATTTAATGTTGTGAAAAGGTTAAAGTTTGGTTTATTTTCAAAAACAACCCATTTTCGCTAAAAATTTCAAAATCAAAAAGTTATTTTTTTAAAATATTTTCAATTTTAGACCGTTTATATTTAAAAAATTTTCATAAAAGAAAGACAACCTTTCGATTGTCTTTCTTTTACTAACTCTAAATTATTCTACTTATGCAAACCAATCATTTCATAATAAGAACGCTCAATGGCTTCTTGATGGTTAGGATGTGCAATTTTAACTAACTCCGCAACTCTTTGTTTTAACGTTTTTCCGTATAAATCGGCAATACCATTTTCTGTAATGATGTAATGAGCGTGTGCTCGTGTTGTTACCACTCCTGCTCCTTGTTTTAAATATGGTACAATTCTACTTTCGCCTCTTTTAGTAATTGAAGGTAAGGCGATAATAGCTTTTCCGCCTTCACTTAATGATGCTCCTCGAATAAAATCCATCTGACCACCCACTCCAGAATACATAGTACTTCCAATAGAATCGGCACAAACTTGACCTGTTAAATCTACTTCGATAGCTGAATTAATTGCCACCATTCTTGGGTTTCTTCTAATTCTAGCGGTATCATTAACCATAGAAGACTCTTTCATTTCAATAAATGGATTATCATCAACAAAATCATATAATCGTTTTGAACCCATTAAAAATGTTGCCAAGGCTCTTCCTCTTAAAGTTCCTTTGTAATTACAATTGATGACATCGTTTTCTATTAAATCAATCACACCATCTGAAAACATTTCGGTGTGTAATCCTAAATCTTTATGATTCGTTAATTTACTTAGAGCTGCATTTGGTATCGAACCAATTCCCATTTGAAGCGTGCTTTTATCCTCAATTAAAGAAGCCACATAGGTTCCGATTTTTTCCTCTTCAGCAGTAAAAGGAGTTATTTCATGAGCATAAATTGGTAAATTAACATCTACTAAATAATCAATTTCTGAAACATGTAAAATACCATCACCAAATGTTCTTGGCATTTGCGGATTTACTTGAGCAACTACTATTTTTGCATTTTCAATTGCAGCCACAGAAGCTTCAACCGAAACCCCTAAAGAACAATATCCATGACTATCTGGTGGTGAAACGTGAATGAAAGCTACATCTAATTTCACTACATTTTTTCTAAACAACAAGGGTAATTCACTTAAAAAAACGGGTGTATACGAACCATTTCCTGCCTTTAATGTATGCCTAACATTAGCCCCTATAAAAAAGGAATTCACGTGAAAACTTTCAGCTAATTCAGGATTTGCATAAGGTGCATCTCCTTCTGTGTGTAGATGACATAGTTCTACATTTCTAACCTCAGATGCTCTATCTGTTAACGCTTTTGTTAAAATTGTTGGTGTAGCAGCTGCTGCCTGAACGTAGACCCTATCGCCACTTTTTACTACTTGTACAGCTTCCGCTGCGGTTACATATTTTCCCATACCTAATGAAATTTATACTACAAAATTATGCTCTAATTTAGGGATAAAATATGACAATTCTCATATTTAGTTACAGGTTTTGGGTTAAAGCAATTGGAACATCAAATTAAAATTGAATTATGAATTTGTACTTATAATTGAACTTGAATTCGTACTTTTGCTTCGAAATTTCACATTATGATTGTAATAAAAACTTTAGAAGAAATTGAATTAATGCGTGAAAGCGCTTTGATTGTTTCTAAAACATTAGGAATGATTGCTAAGGAAATTAAACCTGGCGTAACTACTTTATATTTAGACAAATTAGCAGAAGATTTTCTTCGTTCGCACGGAGCTGAGCCTGCATTTTTAGGTATGTATGGATTTCCAAACTCACTTTGTATGAGTCCAAACACACAAGTAGTTCATGGTATTCCAAACAATATTCCATTACAAGATGGCGACATCATTTCGGTTGATTGTGGTGCTTTCAAAAATGGTTTTTATGGCGACCATGCTTACACTTTTGAAGTAGGTGAAGTAGCTCAAGAAACAAAAAAGCTTTTACAAGTTACTAAAGAATCGCTTTACGTTGGAATTCGTGAAACTAAAGTTGGAAATCGTGTGGAAGATATCGGGCATGCCATCCAACAATATTGTGAAAGTCATGGTTATGGTGTAGTTCGCGAATTATGCGGACACGGTTTAGGTAGAAAAATGCACGAAGATCCAGAAGTTCCTAATTACGGAAAACGTGGTCGTGGAAAAAAATTAGTCAACGGAATGGTCATTGCTATCGAACCGATGATTAATATGGGAACCAAAAACATCAAACAACACAAAGACGGTTGGACCATTACCACAGCTGATGGAAAACCAAGTGCACACTTCGAACATGATGTAGCAATCGTTGACGGAAAACCTGAATTATTATCCACTTTTGCTTACATCTATGAAGCTTTAGGAATTGTAAGTAATGAAGAAGATGGATTGA
>RXJZ01000283.1 GCA_003963025.1 Flavobacteriaceae bacterium | reverse complement strand
GAAGTAATCTTTACAATTTAAATGCTTAGAAATCTTTTCACGATTGTCATCCTGAGCGGAGTCGAAGGCTAATGAAAAAATAGAGCACTAAAACTTCTTGTAAGGAATTGTCCCCTTGAGGGGACTACAGGGGTGTTGCGGGTGTTTTTGAACATTGAATACTGAATAACGAATTTTGAACTTTGAAGTTGTTCTTGCTCCTGAAGTTATTCTTGAGTTAGCACGCGGATGAAACGGGTTTGCTTACGCAAATCGCTGGTGGTGGCGGATTTTTTTTAAACACATAGTCACAGTAGGCATTGTGTTCGTTGTGCTTTCTTTGTGCTCTTTGTGGTTAAAATTTACACAGAGCCTCACCGAGTTTTTTTTATTTTTGACCTTACCTATTAACTTACCCTTGAATTAGAACACGTATATTTTTTGCTTCTCAAAGTGAGGTGGTTACGGATAAAAAAAACGATAGAAACAAGGCAAATAAGTTGAAAAATAAACGATTAATCTAATTCTACAATGTAATAGTTAATGTTATGATTTTCAAATATTTACGCTTTAATAAAGTGAATTGATGCGTTTTTTAACTCATTGATTTTTAAGTTGTTAAAAAACAATTCTGGCAAACCGACAATTACCTATCTTGTTAAAAACATACTTCAATTGTGAATAACTTTGCCTTTCATTTTTCATTTCAAATTACAAACTTTGTCAAAGTCAGTTAGGCACGAATTCCGAAGCTAGTGTACTATGACAAAAAGTAAATATTTCATTTAAAACACATGTAATCATGAGTGTTAAGTACAAAGTTCTTCCAAGGAAGAACCCTCAGGACATCACAGCGCCTGAAAAATTTTATGCAGCTGCCATCGCGGATGGTGAAGTTGATTTAGACAAATTAGCCGAGCAAATTTCGTATCAGTGTACGGTGACCGAATCGGATTGTTATGCGGTATTATTGTCGCTAGAACGCAACATTATTAGCGAATTAGAGCAAGGCAGAATTGTCAAACTAGGACGTTTAGGTAATTTCCAAATTGGAGTGAGCTCTGAAGGAAAAGAAACGGCTGAAGAGGTAACCTCTGGAGCCATTACCAAAACAAGAATTTTATTCCGTCCTGGTAAAAGATTACGTAGTTTATTGAATGATTTATCATTTAGAAAAGCGAGCTAGAACCCCACTTTTTACGTAATTTTGTAATAAGACCTCGAGTATTCCAGTGCTCGGGGTCTTTTTTTTGTTATAAATGTAACAATTTCGTCCTGACGAAACATTTGCTTCGTCCTGACGAAAAGTTTACTTCGTCCTGACGAAAAGTTTACTTCGTCCTGACGATTCCTGTTCATCGTACGGATGAAATTGCAAAACGCTTTTTTTGCCTCTTTTTTAACGAAAAATACTGGTGCTTGTTTCAACTCCCTTTCCCAAAATTTGAAAAAGGCCTATTTTTTCCTTTTTTCTGCGGTAATACAAAAAATAATCAACGATTTTTTTTCCTTTCAACGATTTTTTAGTGCCAAAAAAGCATAAAAAAAGCTCAAAAAAATTGGCTAGAACCCCACTTTTTGAGCGTAATTTTTGTAATAAGACCTCGAGTAGTTCCAGCTACTCTACCGAAATTATAGTGTAAATATAGTACTAAATTTTATTTTGCATGCACGTTTTTTAAAAATTTAACACGATAAAACCAAATTTTTTATGTCTTGAAATTTTAAAATTTTTATTGTAATGCACCCCATCACAGTGTAAGAGAAAATTTTTGTTTTACGCGTTTTCATTTTTTAACACGCTTCGTACGGATTTCCGTATTTTTATCTCAATCTCTTTATTTACTTTAGCTGACGAAGTACCCCCGTATTTCTACCTGGTTTGAAAATCAGGTATTTTTACGGGTTGTTTACCTCCTTTTTTTTTCTTATGTTTGGGGGAATAGAATTAAGCAAATAAAATTATATGCAAGCAAAACCATTTTTAAAATGGGCTGGAGGCAAAACCCAGTTAATCACCGATATAGAAAAAGCGTTACCTAAAGAATTCATTTTGCAAAAGTTTACCTATGTGGAGCCTTTTGTTGGAAGTGGAGCGGTTTTGTTTTGGATATTGAATAATTTTCCAAATGTTGAAAAAGCAGTAATTAATGATATTAATGCTGACTTGACAAACACCTATAAAGTGATTGCTTCTAAAACTAAAAACTTAATTTCTGTATTAGAACAATTTCAAGGTGAATTTCATGCGCTAGAATTGTTAAATGATAAGAAGAAAGAATATTTTTATGCCAAACGTGAGTTATTTAACACTCGAGAAACTGATAAAGTTACGCAAGCCGCATTGTTTATCTTCTTAAATCGTACTTGTTTTAATGGCTTGTTTCGTGTAAATAAGAACAATGGTTTTAATGTTCCTATGGGAAGTTATAAAAAACCAACTATTTGCGACAAAGAAAATCTTTTAGCCGTTAGCGAAGTGTTGCAACGTGTTGAAATTTTAACTGGCGATTACCAAAAAACATTACAACACGCTGAAAAACCTGCTTTATTTTATTTTGATCCACCCTACAAACCGTTGAGTAATACCTCTAGTTTTAATTCGTATGCTAAAGATGAATTTGGCGATGCAGAACAAATACGTTTGCGTGATTTTTGCAAAACATTAGACACTTTAGACCACAAATGGATTTTAAGTAATTCAGATGTTAAAGGAAAAGATATAAACGATAATTTCTTTGACGATTTGTATAATGAATTTGATAATGGCGTTACCTTTTCAGGTCGGGCTTTACGTTACAATCTTTTGTTTTTTAAAGAAAAAAACAAAAGGATTTTCACTTCAATCCCTAACGCAAAACTAGCTGCATAGAATGAATTTAAATCTAAATATAACACTTGCTGAAGGATATAAAAGTAATTCCCAAATAGCAAGAGTACTAACAGAAAATTGGGTTAAGGAGAATTCATATTGTCCTTGTTGTGGTGAAATTCCTTTAAATGAATTTGAAAATAATAGACCTGTTGCTGATTTTTATTGCAAAAAGTGTAATGAAGAATTTGAATTAAAAAGTAAAAGCGGGAAATTTTCAAATACAATTAATGATGGAGCTTATTCTACAATGATAGAAAGAATAAATTCTAACCAAAACCCTAATTTTTTCTTTTTGACATATTCTAAGAAAATGTCAGTTGAGAACTTCTTGATTATACCTAAGCAGTTTTTTACAACTGAAATAATTATTAAGAGAAAACCTCTTTCTGATACTGCCAAAAGAGCTGGTTGGATAGGATGTAATATTGACTTGTCAAATGTTGCTGAAGTAGGAAAAGTTTTTTTGATAAAAGACTCAAAATTAATTGACAAAGAAATTGTAGAAAATTCATTTAAAAAAACTTTATTTTTAAGACAAAAAAGCAATGAGAGTAAAGGATGGATATTAGATGTAATGAATTGTATAGATTCAATTAATACTGAAAAGTTCACATTAGAAGATGTTTATAAATTTGAAGAAAAACTAAAGTTAAAATATCCAAGCAATAATTTCATTAAGGATAAAATAAGACAACAATTACAGTTTTTAAGGGATAAAGGAATTATTGAGTTTTCTGGTCGTGGTAATTATAAAAAAATATCTTATGGGAACATTTAAAATAGAAGTTCAAGAATTCTTAGCAAGAGTTGTTGAAATAGATGCAAAAGACGTTCAAGATGCTTTTGCAAAAGTACAAATGCAATATAAAAATGAGAAAATTGTATTAGATTATAATGATTTTGTTGATGTTAATTTTATTGACATTAATACTCAAAGTAAAGAAGACGAAAAAAATATTTTAATAAAGGATATTATTGAATATATTTATGTTGATGAGCAAAAACATTTTGAAGAATCAAATAAACCTGAAAATCATATTTTCAATAAACTTAAAAGATTAAAATTACTTATTGATTAAATTGTTTCAGTAAACAAAGGAACTTGGGACAAATCGGAAGGGTTTGATTTTATTAATGATTTTAATCGTACTTGGTTAAAGTTAGTGAGAGATAAATTAAAAGACAATGGTACTATTTGGATAAGTGGAACTTATCATAACATTTTCTCAATCGGTCAATTATTACAAGAATTAGATTTTAAAATCTGAAATGTAATTACTTGGGAAAAGAACAATCCACCACCTAATTTTTCTTGTCGCTTTTTTACACACTCAGCTGAGCTAATCATTTGGGCACGTAAAAAAGAAAAAGTGCCGCATTACTATAATTATGAGTTGATGAAGCAACTCAACGGCAACAAACAAATGAAAGATGTTTGGAAGTTATCCGCTATTGCCAAATGGGAAAAATCGTGTGGTAAACATCCAACCCAAAAGCCATTATCGGTTTTAACTCGTATTATTTTAGCTTCAACAAAGCCAGGGGCATGGATTTTAGACCCTTTTACAGGTAGTTCCACTACAGGAATTGCGGCTAATTTACTAAATCGTCGTTATCTAGGTATTGACATGGAAACGGAATTTTTAGAAATTAGTAAAAACAGAAAACTAGAAATTGAAAAACCATCAATCGCTGAAAGTTACAGAAAAAAAATAAACGGCTTTGAAACAAAAAAACAATTAGAATTGTATTTAGTTAATGAGCCAAAAACAGAATATTCATTAGATTTAGAATTATAGTTATGAACTTATATCAAACGAATAAGAATCAATTACATACTTTAAAAGAAAAACCTTTTAAATTGGAACGTGAAATTCAAAACCTTTTTGAGCAAAACTTAAGCTTGCTAACTGGATTAGAATTTGTAAAAAGTGAGTTTAGTATTAAAGGTAAACGTATTGATACTTTAGCATATGATACTCAATCTAATGCTTTTATCATCATAGAATATAAAAGAGATAAAAATGTTAGTGTGGTTGATCAAGGATTTACTTATTTAAGTTTAATGCTGGAAAACAAAGCGGATTTTGTTTTGACTTATAATGAAACGTTGAACAAGAACTTACATAGTGGTAAAGTAGATTGGTCGCAAACTCGAGTAGTGTTTGTTTCGCCAAGTTTTACAGAGAATCAACGTTTGGCTACTAATTTTAAGGATATCGCTATTGAATTATGGGAAATTAAACGTTTTGAAAATGATATTATTAGTATAAATCCAATCAAGAAAACTAGGTCAGCAGAAAGTATCAAACCTGTAACACAACAAAGCGAGAAGATTAAATCGGTAACCGCTGAAATAAAAGTTTATACTGAAGAAGACCATTTGAATGGTGCTTCAGACGAGATAAAAGAGTTATATGAAACGTATAAAAATGCCATTTTGAACTTGTTTGATGAGGTAGAAATTGTACCAAAAAAGTTATACATCGCCTTTAAAAAAGATAAAAATTTATCCGATATAGTTGTTTTGAAAAAAGGATTAAAAATCTTTATCAATTTGAAAAAAGGACAATTAGACGATCCAAAAGGATTGACTAAAGATGTATCAGAAACAGGACATTGGGGTAATGGGGATTATGAATTGATTGTTAGTAATACTGATAACCTTGAGTATGTTATGAGTTTAATTAAACAGGTAAGATAAATATCTAAACAATTCTCTAAAATTTCAATAGAATTATAAAATTTAAAAATTACCACCCTACACCTCCCCAAAAATGAAAAACTACTAGCCATTACCCTAGTAAATTACTACACTTTATTTTAAGTAAACATAAGAAATTTAAAAAATCAATAAAGATTTTAAAAAATCGTACTTTTGAAGCGCTAGCATCAATCAAATGGATTCACTCACACAAATCGTCCTCGGAATCGCTACTGCCGAACTCGTAGCCGGTAAAAAACTGCAAAACAAAACGTTTTTGTATGGTGCTATTATAGGAACGATTCCCGATTTGGATATTGTAGTTGGAAAGTTTCTTAATGATGTTGATGGTATTGCTATTCATAGAGGATTAAGTCATTCCCTACTCTTTTTTGCGTTTTTGGCGCCTATTCTGGGTTGGGTAATATCTAAACTAGAAAAAGATACAATTCATTTCAAAAGTGCTTCTTTATTAGCGTTTTGGTGTTTGACTACGCATGTTTTACTAGACTTATTTACCTCTTGGGGCACGCAAATTCTTTGGCCTTTGGATTACAGATTTGCCTTGAAAACCATCTTTGTTATCGACCCACTATATACGATTCCGCTTTTAATTAGCTTGATTTATGTATGGAAAAACAAAGAATATTTAGTCAGAAGAAAATACATAATCCGTGGTTTAGTATTTAGTTCTTCGTATTTACTCTTAACTTGTTTTTTGAAACTTTTTGCCGTACAACAATTTGAAAAAGCGTTACAAAATCAAAAATTGACTTACCTAGAATTAATTGTAAAACCAACGGCTTTCAACTGTATTCTGTGGAATGCGAATGTTGCCACTTCAGATGGCTATTACCTTGCCGATTATTCATTATTCGATTCACAACCAATACATTTTACGTTCTATTCCAAAAATAAAGAACTGGAAGAAAAATTAGTAAATTTGTATGATTTTCAGCAACTTAAAAAAATTAGCGAAGGTTGGTATTTGGTTTCCGAACACAACCATCGCTTGTATTTTAATGATTTGCGATTTGGTTTATTGAACGATGCTCCAGAAAATCCTCAGTTTGCTTTTAGTTATGAGATGATTCCTTTGTCTGATGGAATATATAGGGCGAAGGAAGTTCTAAAAGCTAAACGAGACGGTAAAGCATTACTTATAAAAATTATTAGACGACTAAAGGGAAATTAATTATTCTTTCGTACTCATCTTCATCTGCAAATGATTCAACAATACTTGATATTTACTGATTTCTCTCAATACTACTTCATCTTCTGAAGTGTCTAACATTTCATCTAAAACATCGCTAACTTGAACTAATTGAAGACTAGCTTCTGAAAAATTCTTAATCGCCATATGATCGATGATGGATTGAATGTCTTTTTTAATTGCGTCAAATTGATTTTCCATAGTTCTTTAATAAAATGTTTTTTTAATCGTTGGTAAAGGGATATTGGTAGTAATTAACTTGTGAATAATTTCGTTTCTTACCATTTCTAAATCAGAAATATCTAAATATTTCGCCCATGTATCCAATTCTAAAATTTCTTTTATTTGTCGGATGACTTTTGCGGTTTCGGAAGCATTTCGTAAAACAGCAATTCCATCATAGTTCAGATTGTCTTTGTATTGGAATGTTGCTTCTTTAGTGTCGAAATTTACTTCCACATAAAAAAGGTTCTCCGTTTCGTTATTCGGATAGAAATCCGTCCATTTCGCATAACCAATTCGATGTTGACTGTTATTTATTTTTGCTCTTGAACTTGTATTTGAACTTGCCCTTGAAATCAATCGCCACCTACAATTCGCAGCTCTTCCCCAATGATTCGAAATACGATAAACACCTTCATCAGTAAAACAATATCCACTTCCCGATTTACTTTTGTAATGCCACTCGATATTTGGAATCGTAGTCGCATCGACTTCGGTAAACTCACAAAAAGTGTGTTTATGAAAATTGGTTTTATTGTATTTTTTGTGGATCATATAATTGGAATCGGATTTCTTGGTAACAAAAGTAACATTTGATTTTTAAAGATTAGTCGTATCTTTACAAAAAAGGAGTACGAATGAGAGACATTTTAGAACAAGCTTACAGTTATATTTTTGAAGAAGCTTTATTAGATGAAATCGCAAAAGTAGCGGTTTATAAGGAATTTAAAGCCGATGATTACCTAATTGAGATTGGGGATTAC
>RXJZ01000036.1 GCA_003963025.1 Flavobacteriaceae bacterium | reverse complement strand
ATTAAATAAAATAACTATACTTTTTCACAACAAAAATGGATTTTTTTTCATTTTATCAAAATTAAAAATGTAGCGATTTAAAGCTAAAATTATACTATTCATAATTTTAAATCCTAAAAATTGCAATAAGTAAAAAAATAAATTGAAATTTTTATGATATTATTTTTTGTATATTTTGCAAAATTAGTATATTTATGCAAAAATTATATATATGGAGATTTTATCCTGTCCAAAATGTCAAAGTGACAGTATTGTAAAAAGTGGTATTATCAAAGATAGACAGCGCTATTTGTGTAAATCGTGTAATTATTACTTCACTGTCAATAAATTAGGAAAAAAGATAGATGATTACTATGTAACGAAAGCTTTGCAATTGTATTTAGAAGGTTTGAGTTTTAGAGAAATTGAGCGAATCATTGGTGTTTCGCACGTTTCCATTAGTAATTGGGTAAAAGAGTTTAAGATCAAGAAACCACCTCATCCTAATTATCATCCTACTTATAAGATTTTTAAGCACAATGAGTTGGTAGAATTTTTACAAAACAAAGATCAATTATCTGGAGCTGGTATGATTATAACTGAACTTGGAGATAAATTTATGCTCATAAAATGGGAACGTTTTAAAGATTAGCTATACGTTTTAACAAAAATATATATTGTAATTTTTTTCATTAACATAATTTTAGAATTTGGTCCTGCAGAAATGTACAACTAACCAAAATTAAATTATGAAAAAATTACTAACTATTTCAGGATTATTTTTATCTCTGCTAGTATCCGCTCAGGGTTCACCTGATTATGGAGGAGGTTTAAAATTCAACTTAAATCCAGAAGGAACCAAATACATGCGTTTTATTGCATGGAATCAAGTTTGGCTTCGTTCAACCGATTTGAATCCGGGTTCGATGATTGGAGACGAATCTGTTTCTAGTCATGAAGATGCAGGCTTACGTCGTTTGCGATTATTAGCTTATGCTCAAATTTCTCCCCGTTATATGATTTTGACTCATATAGGGATTAATAATCAAACTTTTATTAATGGTGGTGCTTCAGGTTCGGCTGGAACTGGTGGCTATGGAGCTGGAAAAAAACCAGGTTTATTCTTTCATGATGCATGGAATGAATACGCAGTAGTATTACCTAAAGAATCAAAACCTTTTAGTTTGTCAGTAGGAGCAGGTTTACATTATTATATGGGATTATCTCGTATGACAATGTCTTCTACCTTAAACTATCTAACGGTTGATGCACCAATTTTCAACTGGCCTTTGATAGAGAATTCCGATCAGTTTGCCAGACAAATTGGAATTTTCGCTAAAGGGAAATACAATAAATTAGAATATCGTTTTAGTATCAATAAACCTTTTGCAACAAATCAAACACCAACTAATGTTACGGATGCAAGTATTGCTAAAGCTGTTGATAATAACAACACTACACAATGGTCTAAAGCAGGTTATGTGGAATATCAATTCTTTGATAAAGAAGCTAACTTTTTACCTTACAAAGTGGGAACTTACTTAGGAACTAAAAGAATGTTCAATATTGGGGCTGGTTTTTACAATGCTCCTAAAGGAACGCAAACTTCTGTAAATGGAGTAATTAAAGAACATTCAATTAACTTATTTGCGGGTGATGTTTTCTTAGACATGCCAATTGGTGCAAAAGAGAAAAAAATGGCTATTACAGCTTACAGTGTTTTTTACAATTATGACTTTGGCCCAAATTACTTAAGAAATCTAGGAATAATGAATGAAAGTAGTGCAGATCCTTCATTTTCAGGTTCTCCTGCTTTAGCGGGTGCTGGTAATTTACAACCCATGATTGGAACTGGAAATATTTGGTATACACAAGCTGGAGTTTTGTTACCAACAAAAAGTGAAAAACCAAAAGTAAGAATTCAACCATTTGGAGCATACACATACAAAAATTTTGAAGCTTTAGATAAACCAAGTAGTCAATTTGATTTAGGTGCTAATTTTTTCTTAGATGGACATCATGCAAAAATTACTACACAATATTCAACGCGTCCAGTTTATACAGCAGTTGATAAGATTGATAAGTATAAAGGTGAATTCATTATTCAATTACAAATCTATTTATAACAAACTAATAAAACTAAATAATTATGAGTGATCAAAAACACGCTACGGCTTATTGGAAGGAAAATTTAAAATACCTTCTAATTCTTTTAAGCATTTGGTTTCTATGTTCTTATGGAGCAGGAATTCTATTTGTAGACCAATTAAACGCAATCAAACTAGGTGGATTTCCATTAGGATTTTGGTTTGCACAACAAGGATCAATGTATGTTTTCGTAATCTTAATTTTTGTCTATGTTCGTTTAATGAACAAGTTAGATAAAAAATATGGTTTTGATAACGATTAATTTAACTTAAAATATTAAAAATCATGGATGTAAAAATTTGGACCTATATTATTGTAGGAATTACGTTTGCTATATATATTGGAATTGCTATTTGGACTAGAGCTGGTTCTACTAAAGAATTTTATGTAGCTGGTGGAGGCGTTTCTCCATTAGCGAATGGTATGGCAACAGCTGCCGATTGGATGTCAGCCGCATCATTCATATCAATGGCAGGAATTATTTCTTTTGCTGGTTACGATGGTGCTGTTTATTTAATGGGTTGGACCGGAGGTTATGTACTTTTAGCATTACTCTTAGCACCTTATTTAAGAAAATTTGGAAAATTCACTGTGCCAGATTTCATTGGAGATCGTTATTATTCAAAAACTGCACGTTCAGTTGCTGTTTTCTGTGCTTTAATTGTATCTTTTACATATGTAGCAGGGCAAATGCGTGGAGTAGGAGTTGTGTTTTCAAGATTCTTAGAAGTTGAAATTAATACGGGTGTAATCATCGGAATGGTAATCGTTCTTTTCTACGCTGTATTAGGCGGAATGAAAGGAATTACTTATACTCAAGTAGCACAATATTGTGTATTGATTTTCGCTTTCATGGTTCCTGCGATTTTTATTTCAATTCAAATGACAGGAAATCCAATTCCACAATTAGGAATGGGAAGTACAGTTGCTGGTAGTGATGTTTATTTATTAGACAAATTAAATGGATTATCTACTGAGTTAGGTTTTGCAGAATATACAGATGGTTCTAAATCAATGTTAGATGTTTTTGCAATTACTTTAGCTTTAATGGTAGGAACAGCAGGATTACCTCACGTAATTGTACGTTTCTTTACAGTTAAAAACGTTAAAGATGCACGTAAATCAGCAGGTTTAGCTTTAGTTTTTATCGTTATTCTATATACAACAGCTCCTGCAGTATCGGTTTTTGCAAGAACTAACTTAATCGAAACAGTTAGTAATAAAAACTATGCAGAAATGCCACAATGGTTTAAAAACTGGGAAAAAACAGGTCTGCTAATGTTCAATGATAAAAATGGAGATGGTAAAATTCAGTATGTAAAAGGAGATGCTTTTGTATTGAAAGATGGAAAACCTCAAAAAGACCAACCAAATCCTGAAAGCACAAATGAACTCTATATCGATAATGATATCATGGTGTTGGCAAATCCAGAAATTGCAAAATTACCAAACTGGGTTATTGCTTTAGTAGCTGCTGGAGCTTTAGCTGCTGCTTTATCAACTGCTGCAGGTTTATTATTAGTGATTTCTGCTGCTGTTTCTCATGATTTAATCAAAAAAATGGTTAATCCAAATATTTCTGAAAAAGGAGAATTATGGGCAGCTAGAGGTTCTGCTTTTGTAGCAGTTATTATCGCAGGTTATTTTGGAATTAATCCTCCAGGCTTCGTTGCTGCCGTGGTAGCATTAGCTTTCGGATTAGCTGCTGCATCTTTCTTCCCAGCAATTATCTTAGGAATTTTCCATAAGCGTATGAATAAAGAAGGAGCTGTTGCCGGAATGGTAGTAGGTATGTCTTTAATGTTATACTACATGGCTAAATACAAATTAGGATGGATTGGTGAAATGCCAGACAAATCAGAATGGTGGTTTGGAATTTCTCCTGAAGGATTTGGTACAGTTGCCATGGTAGCTAACTTTATTGTTGCTTTGGTAGTAAGTAAATTTACTCCAGCACCGCCACAAGAAGTACAAGATATTGTTGAAAATATCCGTATTCCTTCTGGAGCGGGTGAAGCAGGAGCTGCACACTAATTTTAATTTATATAATATTTTACAACTCTGCTCTTGTTTTTCGAGAGCAGAGTTTGTATTTTTAAAAAAATAATATTGAAATAAGTTTCAAAATGAAGAAAAGACATCAACAGAAATTAGTAGTTTTATCGCTGTTACTGTTATTGGTATTGAATTTACCAATCGTTTTACTATTTGATAGTGCTGATAATGTATTGGGATTTCCAGTAATCTACATTTATATATTTTCTATTTGGTTGTTTTCAGTATTAATGTCTTGGATTGTAGTACAACGATATTATGAATAGTGCGATTCTTTTACTTATTTTATTAGGCTACTTGGGTATTCTTTTTTTTATTGCACATTGGGCAGAGAAAAAAGAGAACATCAAATGGACGAATAATTCGTATATATATTCCTTGTCTTTAGCAGTATATTGTACCGCTTGGACGTACTATGGAAGTATCGGAGTAGCAGCAAATTCAGGTTTGAATTATTTACCTATCTATATTGGTCCTATAATAATTATTCCCGCTTGGATTATTATTTTAAAGAAAATCATTAGAATTTCTAGAGTAAATAAAATTTCAAGTATTGCCGATTTTATTTCGCTTCGTTATGGTAATAGTCGTTTTTTAGGTGCTATTGTAACGGTAGTTTGTTTGGCTGGAATATTGTCTTACATCGCGTTACAATTAAAAGCAATTTCTGAAACTTTTCACATTGTAACCCAAACCAATACAAGTTCTTACATTTTTGATGACACTACAACTTATGTAGCCATCGCTTTAGCCTTATTCGCTTCTTATTACGGAACACGTTATGTAGATGCTTCCGAAAAACGTAAAGGAATTGTAACTGCTGTTGCTTTGGAAAGTGTTTTGAAATTAGTCTTCTTTTTAATTGTTGGAATTTATGTCACCTTCTTCGTTTTTGATGGATACAATGATATTTATGCAAAAGCATCACTTTTAGAACACTTCAAAGAAAAAAATACTATTGGCGGATTAGAACAAGGATTAAACTGGTTCTTTTTGAGTATGGTTTCGCTCTTTGCTATTTTCTTATTGCCAAGACAATTTCAAATGTCGGTGGTAGAAAATAACAGAGAACGTCATATTAAAACGGCAATTTGGTTGTTTCCTTTGTATTTATTACTTTTTAATCTATTCGTTTATCCCATTGCTTGGGGCGGAAATGTATTATTTAATGGAAAAAATGTAAATGCGGACACGTATTCTCTTTTAATTCCGCAGTTTTTTGATAATCAAACGCTAACAGTTTTAGTTTTCCTTGGCGGATTTTCAGCGGCAATTTCGATGATTGTGGTATCAAGTATTAGTTTGTCTACCATGTTGAGTAACAACTTATTAATTCCGTATACTTTTTTAGGAAAATTAAGAAATGAAGAACAAATCATCAATAATAAGAAGATTGTAAATATTCGAAAAATCGGAATTTTTTCACTTATCATTACCGCTTATTTCATTTACCGCTTCTTTGCTTTAGATTATAGTTTGGTTTCTATAGGATTGATTTCTTTTGTTGTTATTGCGCAACTAGCACCTGCTTTTTTTGGAGCTATTTTCTGGAGAAGAGGTTCGAGATTAGGAGCTATTTATGGAATAATCATCGGTTTTATTATTTGTTTATATACACTATTATTACCTTATGCCATTGGAATTACAAATGATGAAAGTTCTTTTGTTACTGATGGATTTATGAAAATTGGTTTATTAAAACCGTTCCAACTTTTCGGATTGGATTATTTGCAACCTGTTCCACATGCATTGTTTTGGAGTATGTTATTTAATACTTTGACGTATTTTGCAGTTTCGGTGAGTTTTAAAGGAAATTACCGCGAACGCAATTATGCTGAAATGTACGTTGATATCGATAAATATAGCACGAACCACGAAAATGCATTCGTTTGGAAAGGAACCGCTTATACGCGTGATATCGAAAAAGTTTTAGTTCGATTTTTAGGTGAAGAACGAACCAAACGTGCTTTAAATATTTTTAATTTGAAGTATAATGTTGATAAAGATCAAGAATTAGCCGATGCTCGTCTTGTAAAATTCGCAGAGAATTTGTTAACAGGACATATTGGAACAGCTTCCGCACGAATATTGATATCAAGCGTAGTAAAAGAAGAAAAAATCACGTTACCAGAAGTGTTAAAGATTTTGGAAGAATCCAAAGAAAACATTACCATTAATAAAAAGTTGACGGAAACCTCAAACCAACTTCAAAAAATTACTTCGGAATTACAAAAAGCGAATGAAACATTGGTTAGAAAAGATGTTCAAAAAGATGAATTTTTAGATACGGTAACACACGAACTTCGTACACCGATTACTGCTATTCGAGCTGCGAGTGAGATTTTACATGATGATGATGAAATTCCAGAAGAACTAAGAAAACAGTTTTTACAAAATATCATTTCAGAATCTGACCGATTGAACCGTTTGATTGACAAAATTTTGGATTTAGAGAAATTCGAAACGGGAAAACAAACTATTCATCCAAATCAAAACAACCTAATTGCTACGATTGAACATTCGATTGAACCGCTAAAACAATTGATAAAAAACAAAAATATTAGCGTTTATGTTGAAAGTAAAGACACCGTTTTGGCTTATTATGATGAAGATAGAATCATTCAAGTAGTTACTAATTTACTATCAAATGCTATTAAATTTTGCCCTGAAACTGATGGTTTAATAACCATTCAAGTTACAAAGAAGGATGCTTTTATAGAGACTTCGGTTCAAGATAATGGAAAAGGTATCAATCCTAACGATTTTGACGTTATATTTGACAAGTTTTATCAAGCGTCCAATCAGAATTTCAAAAAACCTGTTGGTAGCGGATTAGGATTGGCTATTTGTAAACAAATTATAGAACATCACAAAGGGAGAATTTGGGTAGAACCAAGTGTAAAAGGCGCTTGTATTGTATTCACTTTACCCATAAAAAATACTGAAAATTAAAAGACCATGAAGAAGATTTTAATAGTAGACGACGAACCTAATATCGTAATGACACTTGAATACACCTTCAAGAAAAGCAATTACGAAGTTTTTATAGCACGCGACGGACAAGAAGCTTTAGATATTTTAAAAACCAATTATCCAGATGTCATTATCTTGGATATCATGATGCCTATGGTTGATGGTTTTGCCACTTTAGAGCAAATAAGGAAAGACGCTAATTTACAGCATACCAAAGTCATGTTCTTATCTGCAAAAAACAAAGAAAGTGATGTTGAAAAAGGATTAGCACTTGGCGCTGATGCTTATTTGACAAAGCCGTTTTCGATTAAGAAAGTGGTTGAAAAAGTGGAGGAGTTGTTGGGTTAAAATTTAGGCGTTACCTAAAGGGTCGGGCTTTCCGCACTCGCTTTAATTAAAATCCTAAGGTATTTTAATTAAGAGCTCAAACAATTGCTACAATCCCTAACGCAAACCAGTTTTCAATTAGATATTTTGTTTTCATCATTACTCTGTTTTAAATTCTTTTACCTATACCTATTTAGCAACATTAATTTATTTAGCATTATTTTATTTTCTACATTTACTAAAGAAAATAAATCACATAAATTGAATAATACAAATGAATTATTGCGATATTTATA
>RXJZ01000114.1 GCA_003963025.1 Flavobacteriaceae bacterium | reverse complement strand
AATCAGGAGAAGCGTTGTCTTTTATGATTCCGAATTTATCAACTACTTCGTCGATACGTTGGATAATCAATTTTACAATATCAATTTGAGAAGCTTTTTGGTATAAATTGGGATAATAATCTTCAAACTTCTTTAAAAACTGAATCAACGTTATTGCGGTTTCCGATAGGTTGGCAATCTTTTTGAAACTGCCAACTTCTAGGAAACTATCTTCGATAGCTAAGAATTTTAGTTCGTAGTTTATGTTTTCAAATCCGTGGTTCGGAATGGCGTTATTGTTCGAAAATGATGACAAATATTCAGAAGTCTGCTTTAAATTAATAAGCAGTTCTTCTTTGTTTTTGAACGGAATTATTGCCAATGCTTTTTCTTCACCAATATCCGTGTTGCAACGACTAGCGATGGTTTCTAAAACCGTTTTGAATTCTAAATCTTGTAGCGTTTTTTCTGTAATCGAAATCATTTTTCTTTTTCTGGTAGGTCAAAGTTACAAAGTAATAAATCCATATTGCAATAGAAATTTATATTTTTGGTAAAAATTATAAAATGTTTATCAAAAATCAGAGTTGGGAAGCTTTATTAGCGCCTGAATTTCAGAAACCGTATTTTGTAGAATTGATGCAACAAGTAGCGCAAGAATATGCCACCACGACTTGTTTTCCACCCAAAGAGCTCGTTTTTTCAGCTTTTGAGCAATTTGATTTTCAAGATACTAAAGTGGTGATTATCGGACAAGATCCTTATCATGGAATAGGTGAGGCGAATGGTTTGTGTTTTTCGGTAAATGATGGTGTGGCAATTCCGCCTTCGTTGAAAAATATTTTTACGGAAATTAATTCGGAATACAATAGAATTCTTTTCCCAACATCTGGAAATTTAGAGCGTTGGGCAAAGCAAGGTGTTTTGTTATTAAATGCTGGTTTAACAGTAAGAAAAGACGAAGCTAACAGCCACAAACATTTAAAATGGAATCTTTTTACCGATGCCGTGATTGATTTAATAAACGAACAATCGGAAAACGTGGTGTTTTTGTTATGGGGGAGTTTTGCTCAGAAAAAAGGAAAACTCATCAACAGAGAAAAGCATTTGGTTTTAGAAAGCGGACATCCATCACCTTTAAGTGCCAATAGAGGCATGTGGTTTGGAAACAATCATTTTAAATTGACGAATGAATATTTAAAAGTAAATGCTAAGATTGAGATAGAATGGTAAAATAATTACTTATTTAACAGCTATCATCGAAATTTCTATATTGACATTTTTTGGTAAACAAGCGACTTGAACGGTTTCTCTTGCAGGAGCAGTATCTTCACTAAAATAGCTTCCATAAACAGAATTGATTCTGGAGAAATCGTCCATATTTATAATGAAAATACTGGTTTTAATCACATTTTCAAAAGTCATACCAGCAGCAGCTAAAACAGCTTTCATGTTTTCCATTACTTGTTTGGTTTCGGTTTCGATATCATCTAAAACCAATTCCATTGTTGCTGGATTTAAAGCAATTTGTCCGGAAGTATATAAGGTATTTCCAACCAATACGGCTTGATTATAAGGTCCAATTGGTGCTGGTGCTTTATCTGTATATATAATTTTTTTCATATTAATTAGATTATTTTTTATCTAAATACTCTGTCTGGTAATTGACGTTTTTCATATTTAATATCACTAAATATAGAGGAAGAAATACCAATAAAAAATCCCCAATAAGTATTAGTTCCAAAAGGAACCCAATTGAAACTCATTCTCCAACTTTCTAAATCTCGCTCAAATCGTAATTGAGTAAATGTTACTCCTTTTTGTTTAAAATCATATCCTGACGAAAATCCTACTTTCCATCTTGGTGCTAATTCAATGTTACCAGAAGCCATTAAAGAATGCGATTGGATTTCATTTTGTCTGTTTGTGTTGTTGTATGTTACAGAGTATGCAAATCGTAAATCCCATGGAATTTTGTAACTAAACCATTCTAATTTCTCTTGGCTTTTATCTTTATCTTTGTCGAATAGACTTTGTCTAGAATCACTTAAATCAACTGATTTTCCAAATAAATCATCACCCGTTCCACCATTTTGAATATTTTGTTGACTCTCTTTACTTTTAGGTCCAAAATCACTACTTGAAAAATTATAGTTTATTGTCATATTTGCACGAGGAATTCTCAATAAGCTTCCTCCATTATCGATATTCAATTTATCAATTCGTCTTCCAGAGTTATCAATAGCAAAAGCATCTAAAATTGCTGCAAAATTAACATTCATTTTTTGTTTAAATAATTGTGTACCACCAGATAATGAAATTTCAGACCATTTTAATGAATCAGCAGCAATGTCATAACGAACTCCTAAATTTAAATTGTTTAAAAGCATTACTTTTTTAGTTTCTTCTTTAGTACTTTTATCATCTCTTACTTTTGCTTCAAAAGTATTGCTTAAAGAAAAATTCATACTATTAGAAAAATTATTTGCAGGAGCACCAAAAATACCGCCTTCAAATTTTGTATAATCGCCAAAGTTTACACCCGTTGCATCTAATGCATATTTTTCAAAATATTGATTAAAATTTGGTGTATAACCATACCCTATATTGGGACGCATTACATGTCGGATGGCTTGTATTTTTTTATCTTCACCAAAATTAAATGTACCATAAATTGTTGTTCCTATTCCGGCATTAAAATTATATGTTCTAAAACTTTCAAAACCATTGACATTAGTTGTTTCTACTTTATTTTCAAGAGAGTTATACTTTTTTCTAATAGTATTCATTACCCATGTTTCGTTATATGTTGTACTTGCGGTAACACTGAAATACTTAAAAATTTTGAAATTAGTACTTACAGGAATTGTATGTTGAAAACCTGATTTAGCATCTTTAAACATTTGAGAAGTAAAAAACAAAGAGTCATTTGTTTGAATTCTATTTTCTCCTCTTAAATTATATTGAAAATTAATATTTTTAATAATTCCTTTTTTAATTCCGTCCTTTGAGGCAAAGGGGAATACACGATCAACACTAGCTTGAAATGTGGGTAGTGTCATGTTTATCACTTCTGTATTCGTATTTTGCGAATGCGTTGCAGAAATAGACATGTTAACCTGTGGAACAGAATTAAATGTTTTTGAAAATGAAACCGATGAACTTAAATTATTATTCAACCTTGACCCAACATTATTCATGTTTACAGACTGTCTAAAATATTGACTACTTCCCAAATTTACAGAAGCAGAGAATCTTGAATTAGGAGATGCTTTTGCATCTTGTGCGTGCGACCATTGAATATTATATTGTTTTGATTTTAGATAATCTGGAAACCCTTTTTCACTAACAATATTATTTTCAAATCTAAAGTTTATTCTACCATTGAAATTATAGCGCTTTACATAATTGCTTTCTAATCTCAAACCGTAACTTCCATTAGTGTAGTAATCTCCTAAGACAGCTAAATCATAATGATCACTTAAGGCAAAATAATACCCCCCATTTTGAAGAAAATAGCCCTGTCTATTATTTTGACCTGGTGTTGGCATTATAAAACCAGATGTATTTTTTTCTGACATTGGGAAATAAGCAAAAGGAAGACCAATCGGAGTAGGAACATCCATAATGACCATATTTGTTAAACCTGCAACAACTTTTTTCTTAGGAACAAATTTAACTTTTCTAACAAGGAAGTAATATTCTGGTTCTTCTCTGTTTTTAGAAGTTGTCATATGTGCATTCTTCATAAAATAAACAGAATCATTTTCTTTCTTAGAAATTTCAGCTTTGATATATAGTTCACCTTGTTTTGTTCTAGAATTCCATACCTTGGCTCTTTTAGATTTGGTATGAAATATTATAGAGTCAGGTTCAATTATGCTTTGTCCTTGTTTAAATACGGGTCTTTGATAATAATTTCCAGCGGAGTCTTTTAATCTTCCTGCATAGACTAAATTTTTTTCATAATCCAAAACAATTCTACCGGCTTTCAATTCAAAATCAGTGTAATATATTTCTGCTTCATCATAAAGTGTTACCGTTTTTTTCTTTTGATCTAGTTTTTCATATACCTTTGCTTTCATATTAACCACACCATCTAAAAAGGGCTTTTTCTTTTTGATGGTGTCGATTTTAGTTGAATCTTTAACTTTTTCAAACTCAGATTTAGTTAAAGTAACTGTATTTGTCGTAGGATTTTTTTGCGAAAAAACAAAAGTTGTTCCTAATGTTAGAAAAATTACTGAAAAAACGATATGAATTAACTTGTTGTGCAATGCTTTTAATAGTATTTTTGTAAAAATTTGGCTCACTTTTTGAAGTGTCAAACTTACATATATTTTTTTGCAAAAATAATGTTTTAATAAAATTATAACTTATAAACCTAGCAATTGTTTTATGCCATTAACAAAAAATACAAATTATTTATTTTTATTGCTCTTATTTTTAACGTTTAATACTGGATTTACTCAAAATAGCAGTAAATTTAAAGTAGTTTTAGATGCCGGTCATGGAGGAAAAGATCCTGGAGCAGTAAAAAACGGTGTTAAAGAAAAAGATGTTGTTTTAGATGTTGTGCTAAAAATTGGTAAAATCTTAGAAAAGAATAATGAGATTGAAGTAGTATATACAAGAAAAACTGATGTTTTTGTTGAATTAAGAGAAAGAGCAAATATAGCAAATAAAGCTAAAGCTAATTTGTTCATTTCGGTTCATTGTAACTCTGTTAAATCTGGAAACCCAATTGGTGCCATGACATTGGTAATGGGGATGTCAAGAACAGGAACTAATTTAGAAATTGCAAAAACAGAAAATGCTGTAATTTTTCAAGAAACGGACTATAAAACAAAATATAAAGGGTTTGACCCCAATAATCCGGAAACGTTAATTGGTTTAAAAATAATTCAAGAAGAATCTTTATTACAAAGCATAGAATTAGCAACTTTGATTCAAAATCAATTTCGTGATGAATTAAATAGAAAGGACAAAGGTGTTCATCAACAACCTCTTTGGGTTTTGGATGCAACAGTTATGCCAGGTGTTTTGATTGAATTAGGTTTTGTTTCACATCCTGACGAAGCTAGGTATTTAGATTCTGATAAAGGAAAGGAAGAAATGTCGGAATCAATTACCAATGCAATCTTAAAATACAAAAGTAATTTTTTTAATGGTAATGATGTTATTGAACCAGAATCTATAATTTCAAATAGAACTGTAAATAATCCTAAAATTACAACTGATAAAGTTCAAGAAAACTCAAAATTAAATAAAACTTTTTATAAGGTTCAAATTTCGGCAAGCCCAAAAAAAATAGATACAAAACCCTCTAATTTTAAAGGTTTGAAAGGAATAACTGTTCAAAAAGAAAGAAAAATTTACAAATATTTTTACGGTGAAGAAAATGATTACAATGCATGCAAAATGAAATTAGAAGAAGCTAAGAAAAAAGGATATGCATCTGCTTTTATTGTAACTGTAACAAATTAATAATTCATTTCATATGTTTAAAGGATTTTTTTTTACTCTTGCACTATTCAATGTTTTTACGATTTATAGTCAAAGTCAAAAATTCAAAGTAATTCTTGACGCTGGTCATGGAGGTAAAGATTATGGTGCAGTATACCATGGAAATATCGAGAAAAATATTGCTTTAAAAACAGTTTTACAAGTAGGTTCATTATTAGAAAAAGATTCTGAAATTGAAATTATTTACACTAGAAAAACGGACGTTTTTATTGAATTACAACAGCGTGCAAATATTGCAAATAAAGCGAAAGGAAATATTTTTGTTTCTATACATTGTAATGCTAATAAAAACCTTGCTGCATCTGGAAATGAAACCTTTGTTATGGGAATAACAAGAAATACCTCTAATTTAGAAGTAGCAAAAAACGAAAATGAAGTAGTTACATTAGAAAAGGATTACAAAATTAAATATGATGGTTTTGATCCAAATTCACCAGAATCAGTAATCGGTATTTCAATTCTTCAAGAAGAACATTTAGATCAAAGCATTGAATTAGCAGGAAGGGTTCAAGAGTTCTTCATGAAAAAAACTCAAAATAAAAACAGAGGAGTTAAACAAGCTGGATTCTTAGTTTTAAGACAAATATCAATGCCAAGAGTACTAATTGAAATGGGCTTTGTATCTAATAAAGAAGAAGGAGAATTCTTGAATTCAATTGAAGGACAAGAGCAGTTGGCCGAAGCTATAGCAGGAGCCATTATGGATTATAAAAACGAATTTTTTAATCCTTCAAATAATGACAATGTAAAATCAAATATACCAGAAGACAACAAAGAAGAAATAGAAATTATTAAAAAAGAGGTTCCTAAAAAAACTGCTGAAAAAGGAATAATTTTTAAAATTCAAATAGCAGCAAGTGTAAATGAACTAGATACTATTCCTTCAAATTTCAAGGGGTTAACACCAATTACATTAGAATCAACAGGCAGTTTATTTAAATACTTTTATGGTTCTGAAAAAAGTTATGATACTGCCAAACAAAAGCTAGAAATTGCAAAACAAAAAGGTTACTCAACAGCTTTTATAGTTGCTTATAAAGATGGAATAAAAATAAGCCTTTCCGATGCAATTAAATAAAATAAAAGTTTAATTTTGTTAAAAATTATTAAGCTTTGAAACTAACAAGAGAAATCAAAACCGCCATCCTCGTTATCGTATCGATATTATTGTTTATTTGGGGATATAATTTTTTAAAAGGAAAAGACCTATTTAGTAGTAGTACTAGAATTTATGTTGTCTATGATAATGTAGCTGGGCTTGTAGATTCTGCACCAGTAACATTAAATGGATTGGCAATTGGGAAAGTTAATTCAATTAATATTCAATCAGATGGTAAGTTATTGGTTGAAATGCAAATTACTACTGATTTTCCTATATCAAAATCTAGTATTGCTGAAATATACGATTCCGGTCTAGTAGGAGGAAGGCAAATTGCAATTAAGCCAAATTTCCAAGATAAAAATTACATTAAATCTGGTGACTATTTAAAAGCTAGTAGTAAACTAGGTATTACTGATGCCTTGGCACAACAATTAGAACCACTTCAATATAAAGTCCAAAAACTATTGGATAACGCGGATGCCATGATATCTAATATTAATGACGTTTTGGATGCTAGTACAAAGAAAAATATTAAGAACAGTATAGCTGAATTGAATAAAACACTTTCTGAATTCAGTGTAGTATCTAAAAATGTAAATGAAATGCTTGCTGAGAACAAATTGAAAATCAATTCAGCGATAACTAATTTAGATAAAACGTCTGCTAATTTTTCTACAATGTCTGATTCACTTGCAAAAGCTAACTTAGGTCAAACAGTTAAAAATTTAGAAAAAACATTAGCAAGTGTAGACAAAATTATGTCTGATATCGAAAAAGGTAACGGAACTATGGGTAAATTAGTAAAAGACGATGCTATGTATAATAATTTCACTAAAACTTCTAAAGAATTAGAGTTGTTGTTACAAGATCTTCGTTTAAATCCTACTCGTTACGTTAATGTTTCTCTTTTTGGTAAGAAAAACAAACCTTATGTAGCGCCAGTTAATGACACAATTAAAAAGTAAATTATAAACAATGGGTTTTCTAGATAATATTTTATTCGCATTGCTTTTAGGAGCGGGTATTGGTTATTTTGCAATTAATGTTAAAAAACTAATTCGTAATATTAAATTAGGTCAAGATGTAAATAGAAGTGATAATGCTTCAGAACGATGGAAGAATATGACCATGGTTGCCTTAGGTCAATCTAAAATGGTGAAACGTCCAATTGCAGGATTTTTACATATTGTGGTTTATGTAGGTTTCGTAATTATTAATATCGAAGTTATCGAAATTATTATCGACGGACTTTTTGGAACACACCGTGTTTTATCGTTC
>RXJZ01000270.1 GCA_003963025.1 Flavobacteriaceae bacterium | reverse complement strand
AATAAAACTTTTATCTTCTAAAAAATTCATTTATTTTATTTTTATGCGAAAGGCTTATTTTAATGGGGTTGACAAGGTTGTTTCACGTGAAACATTTTTACTGAACACTAAAAACTGAACACTGTTCACTTTCTTATCTTCCCATGTATATTAACAACACCGAAATATCACTTGGCGACACTCCACTAATACGAGAAGCTTGCGCGATAGTTCGTGGTCGGATTTTATTTAATTTTTGTTTGGCTTCAATTGAAATGGATTGGATTTTATCAAAATTGAAATTATCTGGAATTATCATGTCTTCTAAACGAGTTAGTTTATCTGCATTATTTTTTTCCTTTTCGATATAACCTGAATATTTCACTTGAATTTCGGCTTGCTCCACAACTTCTTGATCTAAATCGTGTTCTTCGATATAAGCCGCTACTTTTTTAAACTTTCTAAAATCTTCCAAATCCAATTGCGGACGAGAGAACACTTTAAACATTTTATCAGGCTGACTCATTGGAGCAGAGCCTTTGGCTTCTAATATAGGATTAGCTTCTTCAGGCTTTAAACTTGTTTCTCTAAAAAAATTTACCATCGCTTCCGATTGAGAGAATTTTTGCTCCATACGAATCAATCGCTCTTCTTTAGCCAGACCAATTTCAAATGCTTTTGGCGTTAATCTAAAATCTGCATTATCTTGACGAAGTAATGTTCTGTATTCCGCACGAGAAGTAAACATACGGTATGGTTCTTCTGTACCTTTTGTAATTAAATCGTCAATTAAAACTCCGATATAGGCTTCGTCACGTTTTAAAATAAACGGCTCTCTATTCTGAACTTTTAATGCTGCATTAATTCCTGCCATCAAACCTTGAGAAGCAGCTTCTTCGTAACCAGTCGTTCCATTAATTTGCCCTGCGAAATACAAACCTTCAACCAATTTGGTTTCTAAAGTGTGTTGCAATTGCGTAGGAGGGAAGTAATCGTATTCGATAGCATAACCTGGACGGAAAAATTTCACATTCTCAAATCCGGCAACAGAACGTAATGCTTTGAATTGAATATCTTCTGGTAACGAAGTTGAAAATCCATTGATGTAATATTCGCAAGTTGTCCAACCTTCTGGTTCAACAAAAAGTTGGTGACGCTCTTTATCTGCAAAACGATTAATCTTATCTTCAATCGAAGGACAATATCTCGGGCCTAAACTTTTAATTCTTCCGTTGAACATTGGACTTCTATCAAAACCTTCACGTAAAATATCGTGCACTTCTAATGAAGTATACGACATCCAACAAGAACGTTGTGTTTTTAATGGAGCGGTCAAATTAGAATAGGAAAACTTTTCTGGAACTTCATCACCAGGTTGCTCTACCATTTTAGAAAAATCTAAAGAACGACCATCTACACGAGGAGGTGTTCCGGTTTTCATTCTTCCTGATTCGAAACCTAACTTCACTAAATCTTCTGTGATTCCAAAAGAAGCACTTTCTCCTGCACGACCACCACCAAACTGTTTGTCACCAATATGAATCAAACCATTCAAAAAAGTTCCGTTTGTCAACACAACCGACTTGGCTTTGATTTCCACTCCAAGGGAAGTTTTCACACCAACAATCTTTCCATTCTCTGATAAAATTCCAGCCACCATTTCTTGGTAGAAATCTAAGTTCGGAGTATTCTCCAACATCGATCTCCACTCATCCGAAAAACGCATTCTATCCGATTGTACTCTTGGCGACCACATCGCAGGTCCTTTTGATTTATTCAACATCTTGAATTGGATTGCAGTCTTATCTGAAACAATTCCAGAATATCCACCCAAGGCATCAATCTCACGCACGATTTGTCCTTTTGCAATACCTCCCATAGCAGGATTACATGACATCTGTGCGATATTTTGAAGATTCATTGTCACCAAAAGCGTAGAACACCCCATGTTGGCAGCAGCAGCAGCAGCTTCACAACCGGCGTGACCAGCACCCACAACAATTACATCGTATTGATTTAAAAACATCTTCTATAAATATTATGTTCCACGTGAAACATTTAAAAAAATTCTAGTTTATAAGCTTAATGTTCCACGTGAAACATTTGCATTTTTTCCTCTTCTTTCGAACGCATCAAAGCTTCGTCTTTAGGTGATTTATCTTTGTATCCACAGTAGTGTAAAACTCCGTGAGATAAGACACGCTTTAATTCTTCCTCAAAGGACACATTAAAATCATTGGCATTATCCTTAACGCGTTCCACAGAAACGAAAATATCGCCTTGTATTAAATTTCCTACTGTGTAGTCGAAGCTGATAATATCCGTTAGAGTATCGTGATCTAAGTATTCTACATTGATTTTATGTAGATATTCGTCATCACAAAAGATGTAATTGATTTCACCTTCGTCAAATCCTTCGGATTCAATGATGCGAGAAATCCAATCTTCGTATTGTGCTTCGTTTTCGAGTTCGAAATCTGTTTCGTAATTAAAACTAATCATTGCCTTTAAAATAGTTTTGAACCTTCTGGTTAAAATTGGGTTGCAAAGGTAAGCTTTGTCTGTTTAATATTTCAACACTATTCAGATAATCTTTTAATTCCTTAGAAAGTGGAGTAGAGGAACCATTATAATTCTTATCATTAGTTTTAGACTGACGTTTGGTATCTTCTCCTTGTTGCTGAATTGCTTTTTCTAATTTTAAAAGTTCATATTTTAAATTCAACATCTTTTGCAGGGTTTCATTTTTAAAACCTTTATTGATCAATTGCTTTTCGATATCTTTCATTTGATTCAAAGCGTTCTGACCTTGACCAGTCATTCCTTCTTTTTCTAATGCTTTTTGAAGTGCATCACGAAGTTGTTGTTGCTCTTTTAGAATTTCCAAAACTTTACCTGCATTACCTTCGGAACCATTTTCACCTTCTTCTCCGTTCTCACCTGATTGACCTTTTTGTTTTCCTTGACCCGATTTTTCACCCGGTTTATCGCCAGGCTTATCTCCAGGTTTCATTCCATCTTTCATTTTTTCACCCAAGCCTTCTTGTTGTTTGATGATATCTGGCAGCTGCATTCCTCCTTTACCTTGTCCAGGTTTTGGTTTTCCTTTTCCAGAACCTTGACCTTGCATTTCCATATTCATTTCACTTTGCACATTACTTAAATAATCTGCTAAACGATTGGCTGAAGTTAAAACATATTGCTGATGAGAAGCTCCTTTTTGAATATTGTTATCCGCTAAAGTTTCTAAAGTCTTGTCTAAATTATAATGAATTTCTCCGACTTCATTCAAAATTGTTTCCGTAATTTTTGAATTACGTAGGGCAACAGCAAACAAACTGTCATCCACATGTTTGAATTGTAATTTTAAATCTTGTTGTTTTTTTAAGACTTTATTCAATTGTAAAGAACGTGTTTGAGTTGCATTTGTAGTCTTAATCAAACCTTCTTCATCAAAAGAAAAAGCTAATAAATTATCTAAAATTTGTCGCAACAATTTAGCATCTTCTTGCATTTGCTCCATTTCTCCAGATTGCATAGATTGAGCCATTGTCTGACTCATTTGTTTCATCTTGGCAGCAGCTGATTTTTGCTTTGGCTTTGCTTTCTGTTGATTTTGTTTTTGCAATTCTTCAGAAGCTTTCTCCATATCCTTCTTAACATCTTCTTGTTCATTCTTATCATTAGGAATGTCCATTGGAGCTTTTAAGTCTTTGTTTTCTTTGTCTAATTCTTGAAGTTCTTTTTGAATAACTTCAAATTCTTTATTGATAGCATCCTGATTTTCTTTTGAATTTTCTTTAGCATCTTCCGCTAATTTATCTTCTTTCTCAGCTAACTTATCAAGTTTATCAGCTATTTGTTCAGCTTTTTGTTCAACATAAAAACGTTTCGTTAACTCGACTAACTGTTCAAGATTCTGTTGTTGATTTTTAGCATTTTGTTTTAACTTTTCTGCTTTATCGAACAATTGATCTTTTTCTAATTTCTTAGAAAGCTCTTCTAATTCTTTAAGTAATTTCTCATTTTTCTCAGCTTGTTTTTCGGCTTCTTCTAATCTTCGAAGTAACTCTTCTTTGTCTTTATCTTGCGATTTTGGATTGAATTCTTCTAAGTTATCTGTTAACTTTTTAGTGAATTCTTTCATCATTTCGTCTTGTTGCTTTTGACGTTTGATAAAGTCTTCTACTTTCTTCTGATCTTTAAAATCTAAAGTTGCTTTCTCTTTATTCATTTTTTGCAGTTTATCTAATTCTGATAACTGCTTCTCTTGATTTTGAAGTGATTTTTCTAAACTATTGATGTTTTGATTTTGTTCTTGTATCTGTTTATCAACTTTTTGTTCTTCTGTAAGCTCATAATGAACAAAAACAGAAGATTTTGTGCTTTTAAAATTGTTAACTACATCATTATCAAATACTTCAAAGTAATATTCGTAATTAACACCTTGTTCTATCGATAAACCATTAGGAAAAGAATAAATAAATTGATCAACAGCCTGATTTTTGATACTTAAATTTGCTTTTCGAACCGCATTTGGGTTTCCTTTAGGATAAAAAACAACTTGTAACTTAGACAAACCATGATCATCCGAAACCTGTCCAATCAACATTTTTGATTTAAGCTTTAAAGAATCAGGAGCAATTTGAACCGAGATAGTTGGATATTGATCTTTAATTATGGCTATTTGATACGATAGTTTTTCAAACTCATTGATGTTTCTATTCGAAGTAATGACTTCATAATTCAAATTATCAGTGATTCTTCTAGAAAGCGAAAAGTTATTTTCTTTATTAGCAAAAACACTTACTTGATTATTCGATTTGAAACTCACTTGATCCGTTGCTAAAGCATTAATTCTCCAATTCACAACCGTACCTTCTGGAACGACTGCATTTCCGGTTCCTTGAATAACTTCAGATTTTTTTCCTAAATAAGATGGATATTGCAACACCATTTCGAAATTGGCAATCGTTGGAACATTAACCACATTAATTTGATACTCTTTAGAATTTAATCCATTGGCTAAAAGCGAAAAAGTAACATCTTTCGATAATTTAGAAAATGTATATTCAAAAACACCTGGTTTAGTATTCTGTAAAAAATATTCTTCAGCACCAATTTGAATCGCCACATTTTCAGGCATCACTTTTCCTTGTGTTTTTACTTGTAAAACAAAATCGGAATTCTGTTGCGCAGTTAATGATTTATTCAAAACCACAAATTCAAACGGAGCTGGTGGAGCGAATTTCGTTTCATAATTCACCACACGAGTAAAACTTTTCGAGATGATTTCAGAATTTCCGGTAACGAAAAACAAAATCAATAATAGAATTGGAATAATCGCATAAGGCAAAAACTTTTTGTTCTTAGCAAAATTCACCGCATTTGAAAACGGAATCGGTTGCAATGAAACTGCTTTTTGTTCGATAGAAGCCGCTAATAATTCCGACGTTTGACTTTGATTTGCTAATTGTAGGAAGTTCAACAACTTGTCTTGTACTTCTGAAAAGTGATTTCCGATGATTTCTGAAGCTTGTTCGTAATTGATTCCTTGTTGTAATTTGAATAATTTAAACAACGGAAAAGCAATGAATCGAATCAATAAAAACGATTCTACACCTACGAACAACCAGAACAAAATGGTTCTTCCTGAGGTGGATAACCATAAAAAGTATTCAATCATTAAAGTAAAAATGAAATACAACAAGCCCAATCCGATGAAAAGAATAACTCCTTTTATCAGTTCGTTGGTGTAAAACTTCTTGATAAACCCTTCGAGCTTATCGAAAATAATGCTTTTTGTTTCCAAAATTGTTGATATACTGTTTATAACCGATAAAAATACAACATCTTCCTAGATTTGTCAATAGGTTTTTAGTGAAACTTAACATTTGTGAAGTTGGAATGTTAATAACCTAATGATTTTCTAAAATCTAAATTCTTACTTCTAAATTGTAATCGTATCTTTGCACAAAATTTAATGAAATGTCAGTAAGAGTAAGATTTGCACCAAGTCCAACTGGACCTTTGCATATTGGTGGTGTTCGTACCGCTTTATTCAATTATTTATTTGCCAAAAAACATGGCGGTACTTTCTATTTACGAATTGAAGATACCGATCAAACGCGTTTTGTTCCAGGAGCAGAAGCTTATATTTTTGAAGCTTTGGAATGGTTAGGAATTGCGCCAGATGAAACCGTTGGAAAAAACGAAAAATTCGGACCGTATCGTCAAAGCGACCGCAAAGCGATGTACCAGCAATATGCAGACCAATTGATTAATTCGGGTTGGGCGTATTATGCTTTTGATACAGCAGAAAGTTTAGATGCGATGCGAAAAGAAGCTGAAGCAAATGGAAAAACGTTTATTTACAATCATTCGGTAAGAGAGCAATTGGATAACTCGTTGACGGTTTCACGTGAAAAAGTGGAAGAAAGAATTGCAAATGGTGAGCATTATGTTATCCGTTTTAAAACACCTGTGAATGAAATTTTAGAATTAAAAGACATCATTCGTGGCGACATTAAATTTGATACGAATTTATTAGACGATAAAGTTTTATTCAAATCAGATGGAATGCCAACGTACCATTTAGCGAATATTGTAGATGACCATTTGATGGAAACTTCTCATGTTATTCGTGGTGAAGAATGGTTACCAAGTTTGCCTTTACATCATTTATTATACAAAGCCTTTGGATGGAACGCACCAGAATTTGCGCATTTACCATTGATTTTAAAACCAATAGGTAACGGAAAATTATCAAAACGTGATGGTGATAAAATGGGATTCCCAGTATTTCCTTTGGAGTGGAAAACAGAAGAAGGAATTTCATCTGGTTACAGAGAAAACGGATTTTTCCCTGAAGCAGTTATCAACTTTTTAGCTTTATTAGGTTGGAATGACGGAACCGAACAAGAGATTTTCTCGTTAGAAGAATTGGTACAAAAATTTGATTTAAACCGAATTCACAAAGCAGGAGCGAAGTTTGACCCAGAGAAAAACAAATGGTTCAATCATCAGTATTTACAAAAGCAAAGTGATGCAAGTTTAGCAGAAAGCTTTAAAAAAATATTAGATAAAAAAGGAATCTCGACTTCTCTTGATTTAACAAAAGTGGTTTCTTTGATTAAAGAAAGGGCGAATTTTGTGAACGAATTTTGGGATTTAGCGGATTATTTCTTTGTAGCGCCAACATCATACGACGAAAAAGCTGCTAAAAACTGGAAAGAAGAAACGCCAGGTTTAATGCAACAAGTGATTTCAGAATTGAATAAAATTGAAGATTTTAATTCAGTTAACATCGAAACCTTATTAAAAGAATGGATGACAGCTAACGAAATTGGAATGGGGAAAGTAATGCAACCGCTACGATTGAGTTTAGTAGGAGCATTAAAAGGCCCGCATTTATTCGACATCATAGAAATGATTGGAAAAGCCGAAACGGTGAAAAGAATAGAAAAAGCAATTGCTAATTTATAATTAATACCGCTTTTAAAAATTAACCGCAGATTAGTGATAAAAGCTAATTCTGCGGTTTTTTTATGGATGATGTAACTTTTTACTTTAAAAAGCGTATAATCAATATAACTAAAACTATAAAATTATGGAGTTTATCATGTTTCCAATTATTTTCATTGGATTAATTGTACTTTTTTCTTCTTTCTTCACAGTAAAACAACAAACCGTAGTAGTTGTGGAACGTTTTGGAAAATTTCAAAGCTTGAGAAATTCAGGTTTACAACTTAAAATTCCAATTGTGGATAGAATTGCTGGTCGTGTTAATTTGAGAATTCAACAATTAGATGTTATCATCGAAACCAAAACTAAAGATAACGTATTCGTTAAAATGAAAGTTTCGGTACAGTTCAAAGTGTTACAAGAAAAAGCATACGAAGCGTTTTATAAATTAGAATATCCTCAC
>RXJZ01000026.1 GCA_003963025.1 Flavobacteriaceae bacterium | reverse complement strand
GAAAGTATGGAGAAAAACCTGCAACGTGCTACTAAAATGGCTACAGAAACAGGAGGTGGAATCTTATTCATTACTGAAGGTGTTTTCGGAATGCGAGGACAACAAGGTAAATTGAAAGAAATTGTAGCAATGAAAGAAAAATACAATTTCCGTTTGTTAGTTGACGATGCACATGGTTTTGGTACATTAGGAAAAACAGGCGCTGGAGCAGGAGAAGAGCAAGGTTGTCAAGATGGAATTGATGTGTATTTTTCAACTTTTGCAAAATCAATGGCTAACATTGGGGCATTCGTTGCAGCAGATAAAGATGTTATCGATTATTTAAAATACAACTTACGTTCTCAAATGTTTGCTAAAGCATTACCAATGATTCAAACTATTGGTTCTTTAAAACGTTTAGAGTTGTTACGTAATTCATCTGAAATTAAAGATAAATTATGGATAAACGTAAATGCATTACAAAACGGATTAAAAGAAAGAGGATTCAATATTGGTGATACAAATACTTGTATTACACCAGTATATTTAGAAGGTTCTATTCCAGAAGCGATGGTTATGGTAAATGACTTACGTGAAAACTACGGAATTTTCCTTTCTATTGTTGTATATCCTGTAATTCCAAAAGGAATTATCTTATTAAGAATGATTCCTACTGCTTCACATACTTTAGAAGATATTGCTGAAACTTTAGCAGCTTTTGAAGCTATTCGTGAAAAATTAGTAAACGGAACGTATGCTAAAATTGCAGAAGCAAGTGTTCAAAATGTAGAGTAAGCCTTTATAAATAAATACATATAAAAAAGGGATTCAATTTGAATCCCTTTTTTGTTTTATAATAATTCCTTTTTATATGTTCTTCTTCTCTTATTGATTTTAGAATTAAAATGTTTCCATAAATTATGAATGGCATGATTTTCTTCTAATTCTGGAGTTCTGATGCAAGTCTCAATTCCTTTTGCTTGACACACTTTATAGTATTCATCAAAAACAATAGCTGTAACACCTTTACTTTGATATTCGGGTGTTATACCAATTAAATAAAAAACTACTTCTTTCGAATGTTTTCGTGCTTTTAATAAATGATAAAATCCGAAAGGAAACAGCTTGCCATTTGCTTTTTTAAGAGCTTTAGCAAAACCTGGCATCACAATAGCAAAAGCAATCATGTTATCGTTTTTATCCAAAATAAATTTAATGTATTCAGGATTAATAAATCCGATGTATTTCTTTTTAAAATAATCTTTTTGGATATCGTTAATTGGAACAAAGGATTGTAATTTCGCATAGGTTTCGTTAAACAAATCAAACATTTTATCCACATAAGGCATAATGTCTTTTGTTTTTGTGAAATTTAAGCAACGTAATTCATATCTTTTTTTAATTAATTCGCTGGCTTTTTGAAAAGGTTCAGGATTAATACCTTTGAAAGAAAAGTCACTTTCAATGTACTCCTTTTCTTTAACCAATCCGAGTTGTTCAAAGTGAGTTATATAATATGGTAAACTATACCAAGTAATCATGTTTCCCAATTGGTCAAAACCTTCAGATAATATACCAACTTTATCTAGGTTAGAGAAACCCATTGGACCTTCCATGTGATCCATATTGTGTTTTCTGCCTAATTCTTCTACTTTATTTAAAAGCACTTTCGTTACTTCGATATCATCAATAACATCAAACCAACCAAAACGAACTTTTCTTTTTTCTAATAAATTTACTTCTTCCCAATTAATTATGGCTGCAATTTTACCTACAATTTTATTGTCTTTATAAGCCAAATAAAAATGAGCTTCAGCGGTTTTTAAAGCTGGATTTTTTGTCTTATCAAAAGTTTCTAATTCTTCAGCAATAATTGGTGGAATCCAATAAGGGTTGTTTTTATATAATTCGAAAGAAAACATAACGTAATCTTTCATTTCTTTTTTGGTAAGGGCTTCTTTAATTGTTATCATTTTATTCTACTGCATCTTTTCTTTTCTTCGCTTCTTTTTCACCTTTTTTCTTCATTTTTTTGTCGGTTTTAGTTTCTGTGCCAGGTTTTGCCATTTGAACTTCTTCATACTGGTCTGCAAAACGCCATGAAAAACCAATTCCGGCATTCAATAAACCAGGAGTGTCTTTAAGGTTTTTCCCTAATGAAGCATCAACTTGCATGTTTTTGTCAAACAAAAAGGCAGCTCCAATTCTGAAAACACCGTCGCTGTAATAATCACCCATATAGCCTTGATTTTCAATAAAACCTGACCATTTTGCATTGAAACCTCTGGTTAATGTTAAAATATAGTTGATAGAAGCAAAATCGGTTCCTATTTTATCGTAAGTTAAGTTCGTTACTAAAACCCATCTACCTCCAAAATGATTTTGAGCAATTGCTGTTACTTTTGGACTAAAGCTAGGCTCTTTTATATCTGCCGGAGCATAATTAAAAGGAGTATCACCCACATTGAAATTTGCTCCCGCATACATTGAAAAAGCCGGAATAAATTGTCTCCATTTGAATTTTTTGTTGGCTTTCCAACTGTAGATGTTTTCTTTTTCTACATAATTTTTAAAGGGATCGTAGATTAAATATTTCGCTCCTAATGTCAATTGTTTGAAACCGTTTCTTTTCTCTTCAAAATTACCAACTGTAAGTTTATCGTTTTGATATTGAATATCAGCAATCACCTCTAATTCTTCTTTCCAAACACCATATCGAATGGCTAATTCTCCGATAAATCCTTTTGCTTGATATCCTAAAAGATCGTGATCTTCTGAAACATAAGTTACGCCCGTTTCGGTTTGAATGATTTTTTTACCAACAGCATAAGCCATCATCGATTTTCCTGGACGATTAGAATTAATTTCATCCGTAAATTGGCCAAATGTAATTTGTGAAGTAATCCCGAAGATTAAAATAAAAAGTACTTGAATAGATTTCATAGAAAAAGATTTATTTCCAAAAATAGTTATTTTATCATAATTTTAAGAAACAAATTTGAAGTTTTCCCAACCAATATCTGTATTTTTGAATTTTAAATTTTATTAGCATGGAAATGGCTTCTCTTACAGGAACAATAAAGGTTATATTTTATATTATACTCTTTTATTATTTGTTTAAGTTTTTAATGCGAATTTTTGCTCCAATTTTAATGCAAAAGGCAGTAAATAAAATGCAAGAACAAATGCAGGAACAGTACAGACAACAACAAGAACAACAAAATAGAACTTCTCAAGCAAGTGCTCCAGCCCCAAAACCAAAAAAAGAAGTGGGTGAATACATTGATTACGAAGAAGTGAAATAATTGTTAGTTTAACAAGATTACTCCCAAGGATATTTTAACAATATCCTTTTTTTAATTACTTTAGCGCCTTATATTCATTATTTACTACACATGAAAAATATCAAAGCATTATATCCTCATTTATTGGTTTTAGTAGGGTTTATTTTGGTTTCCCTAATTTATTTTTATCCAGTTTTACAAGGAAATAAAATTTTCCAATCCGATATTGTTCAATATACCGGAATGGCTAAAGAACAAAATGACTTTAGAAATGAAACAGGAGAAGAACCTTATTGGACGAATAGTGCTTTTGGAGGAATGCCAACGTATCAATTAGGTGCTAAATATCCAAATGATGTTATTGGAATGGTAGATGATGGTTTACGATTTTTACCTCGTCCAGCGGATTATTTATTTCTATATTTTTTAGGGTTTTACGTGTTGTTGATGGTGCTAAAAGTAGATCCGTTAAAAGCGTTTTTTGGAGCGCTAGCCTTTGGATTTTCAACGTATTTGATTATTATTTTAGGTGTTGGGCACAATGCAAAAGCACATGCAATAGCTTATATGCCTATGGTAGTTGCTGGAGTTTTATTGGTGTTCCAACGGAAATATATTGCAGGAGGCTTATTAACTATGGTGGCTGCTGCTTTAGAAATTAATGCGAATCACTTCCAAATGACGTATTACTTATTACTGTTATTAGCGATAATCGGAGTGTATTATGTGGTAATTGCAGTTAAGAATAAGGAATTTAAAGAATTAGGAAAAATTATTGGAGTATTTGCTGTTGCAGGAATTTTAGCCATAGGTGCCAATGCTACTAATTTAATGGCAACTTCAGAATATGCCAATCACAGTATCCGCGGGAAAAGCGAATTAACTTTTAATGCCGATGGTTCCAAAAACACCGAAGATTCATCCATGAAGTATGAATACATAACGGAATATAGTTATGGTGTTACGGAAAGTTTTAACTTAATTGCACCAAGACTTTTTGGAGGTGGAAATGGAGAAGAATTAGACGAAAAATCAGCTTTATATGAGTTTTTATTGAATTATGGCGCTACACCACCAGAAGCCTTACAAACGGTTCAATATTACGGGAAAACATATTGGGGAGAACAACCAATTGTTGAAGCACCAGCTTACATTGGAGCAATTGTGTTTTTCTTAGCGGTTTTAGGATTATATCACGATAAGCGAAAAGTTAAATATTTATTCCTAGCTGGAGCCATTCTTTCTTTATTGCTTTCATGGGGTAAAAATTTTGATGCTTTGACGAGATTCTTTGTTGATTTCGTGCCTTTGTATGATAAATTCCGTGCGGTTTCTTCTATTCAAGTAGTATTGGAGTTATGTTTTCCAGTGTTAGCGATTATGGGACTTCAATCGTTTTTTACTTCGGAAAAAGAAGCACAATGGACCAGTTTATGGAAAGCAGCTGCGACTAGTTTAGGATTAGTAGTTGTATTATACTTAGCAAAAGGATTCTTTAATTTTTCAGCTCCAATCGACCAACAATTGATGCAGATGTTTGGTGAAAGCCAAGATAAATCATTCGGAATCAATTTTATAAACGCTTTAAAAGAAGATAGAATGAATTTCTATACTAGCGATTTAATGCGTTCAGGTTTATTCATGTTAGCAGTAGCGGTTATTTTATGGTTGTATATCCAAAACAAATTGGCACAAACTACAGCTGTTGTATTGGTTGGACTCTTTATGGTTTCCGATTTATTTATGGTCGATAAACGTTATTTGAATAACAATCCAAGTCAATTTAGAAGTGCCCGCGAAGTAGATATGCCTTTTGAACCAACAGAAGCTGATAAGCAAATTTTACAAGACACATCAAATTACAGAGTATACGAAATTCAAGGAAGATTACAAGGAAGAACGTCTTATTTCCATAAAGCAGTTGGAGGTTATAGCGCTGTTCGCCCAAGAAGAGTTGACCAGTTATTTGAATATAACATTGAGAAAAATATTGAAAAATTAGCAAGTTCAATAGATATGCAAACCTATAGTTTTACAAAAAGCAATCCAGTTTTAGATATGTTAAATGTAAAATATGTAATTGTTCCTACTGGTAATGGCGATGTTCCTGTAGCTAATCCTTTTGCTAATGGAAATGCTTGGTTTGTAGAAAAGGTTAAGTTTGTAAGTTCTGCTGACGAAGAAATGAAAGCTTTAGATGGTTTAGATTCGAAAAATGAAGTGGTTATGAACGAAAGAAATTATGTTGACCATTTGAAAGGAACAAAATTTAGTGGAGAATTTAAAAAAGATTCATTGTCATCAATTCAATTAACTTCTTATAAACCAAATCATTTGAAATATGTTTCAAATAACAGCAATGAAGGATTCGCAGTTTTCTCTGAAATGTATTATAAGAATGGATGGAAAGCAACGATAGATGGAAAAGAGACTGAAATTTTGAATGTAAATTATGTTTTAAGAGGATTACAAATTCCAGCAGGAAAACATACAATTGAATTCAAATTTGAACCAGAAGTGGTAAAAACAGGAAGTACAATTGCTTTAATCAGTTCGATAGCAATGCTTTTATTGATAGGAGCAGGAGTTTATTTTGAAAACAAGAAAAAAGCATAGAATCTTGTCATGTTGAATTTATTTCAGCATCTCACAAATAATTTAGAAGCTGAAACGAGTTCAGCTTGACAGAATATCATTTTTGAATTTGACATTGAAACCAACAAAAAAAATACTCATCATATCGTATTACTGGCCACCAGCAGGAGGCCCAGGCGTACAGCGTTGGTTGAAATTTGTTAAGTATTTACCTGATTTTAATATCGAACCTCACGTTTATATTCCAGAAAATCCAACGTATCCTTTGATTGATGAGAAATTATTAAGTGAAGTTTCAGCTAAAGCTATAATTGTTAAAAAGAAGATTTTTGAACCTTACGGATTAGCTTCTATTTTTTCAAAGAATAAGACGAAAAAAATCAGTTCGGGTATTATCCCAAATCAAAAAAAGCAATCGTTTATAGAAAAAGCAATGCTTTGGATTCGTGGCAACGTTTTTATTCCAGATGCACGAGTATTTTGGGTGAAACCTTCGGTTAAATTCTTGAAACAATATCTTCAAGAAAATCAAATCGATACGATAATTACAACGGGTCCACCACATAGTTTGCATTTGATTGGTTTGCAATTAAAAAGAGAACTCAATATTACTTGGTTGGCCGATTTTCGTGATCCTTGGACAACTATTGGCTATCACAAACAACTAAAATTAAGTTCTTGGGCAGCCAAAAAACACAAAGATTTGGAAAAAGAAGTCATGACGACTTGTGACCGACTTTTAGTTACTTCTCCAACCACAAAAACAGAATTTGAAGCCATTACTTCAAAACCAATTGAAGTGATTACCAATGGATATGATGTTGAAAAAGTGGATAAAAAATCTTTGGATGAAAAATTTACTTTAGCACATATTGGTTCGTTTTTATCGGCTAGAAATCCAAGAATTTTATGGAAAGCTTTGAAAGAATTGACCAAAGAAAACCCAGATTTCAAAAAACAGTTCCAATTAAAATTGATAGGAGCGGTGAGTGCTGAGGTACTTCAGGCGATTAAAGAATTTAAGTTAGAAAAATATGTGAATCATTTGGGCTATTTGCCACACGATGAAGCCATAATCGAACAAAGAAGTTCACAAGTTTTATTGCTTGTCGAAATTGATTCGGAAGAAACCAAATGCATTATTCCTGGAAAATTATTTGAATATATGGTTTCAGAACGACCAATTGTGGCTATCGGACCAGAACATGCTGATTTCGCTCAAATTATTAAAGAAACCAATACGGGAACTTTCTTCAAATATGACGAATTAGAAGCTTTAAAAGCACAAATTCTGACCTATTTCGAGCAATTTCAGCAAAATAATTTAAAAGTATATCCAGTAGGTTTGCAACAATACAGCAGAAAATCATTGACAGAAAAATTAGCCAAACTGCTAATCACTAGTCACTAATCACTTTTTACTAAAAATATGGGAATCGTCATCAAACAATCGATTAAAAACACCATCATTACTTACATTGGTTTTGGAATTGGTGCGATTAATACGTTGTTCATGTACGGACAATTTCTAGGTGATACTTATTATGGTTTGGTGGGATTTATACTATCCGCTGCTAACATTATGATGCCTTTAATGGCGTTTGGAGTTCATAATACTTTGGTGAAATTTTATAACGAATACGAAACAGAAGAAAAAAAAGCACAATTTCTAACTTTTGTATTGGTTTTGCCTTTATTGATAGTGCTTCCGGTAAGTTTAATCGGGTTTTTTGGTTACCACCAAATAGCGAGTTTATTGTCTCAAAAAAATCAAATTGTTTACGATTATGTGTGGCAAATTCCTGTGATTGGATTGTGTATGGGGTATTTCGAGATTTTTTATGCCTGGGTAAAAGTGCATTTGCAATCGGTTTATGGTAGCTTTGTAAAAGAAGTTTTGCTTCGGATTCTGATTTCCATATTCTTATTTGCGGTTTATTTTGATGTGATTTCGCCACAACAATTCGTTTTTGCTTTGATGGGAATTTACTTTTTATTGCTTTTAACTATGTTTTTTTATGCGATGAAAGTGAAATTACCTCATTTTAAACTAGTTTTTCCAGATAATTACAAAGCAATTTTAACCTATTGTTTTTTTATCATCTTATCAGGAAGTGTAGCCAATATGTTGTTAGATATTGATAAATTCATGCTGAATTTTTACATCAACATTGATAATATCGCTTTTTATTCGGTTGCTATTTTCATTGCGACAGTTATTGCGGTTCCAAGTCGTGCGATGCATCAAATTACGTATCCTATTACGGCTAAATTAATGAGCGAAAATAAACACGATGAATTAAATGAATTGTATAAAAAGTCTTCAATTACACTACAAGTTATTGGTGGTTTGATTTTAATTGGGATTTTGGTCAATATAAATGAATTGTATAGCGTTTTACCAAAAGGCTATAGTGAAGGAATTGCTGTAGTTTTCTTAATCGGAATTTCAAAGTATTTCGATTTGATTTTGGGAAATAATAATTCGATTATTTTTAATTCGATATATTATCGTGCAGTCTTGTTTTTGGGTTTATTTTTGGTTTTTCTCACGGTTTCCTTAAATATGATCTTCATTCCGCTTTATGGCTTGAATGGAGCTGCAATAGCAACGTTAATTTCAATTACGCTCTATAGTTTAGCTAAATTACTGTTTGTTGTGCTTAAAATGAAGTTATTTCCGTTTACTAAAAATACGATAGTGGCATTAATTATAGCAATAGTAAGTTTTGGAGTATTCTATTATTGGGATTTTAGCTTTCATCCATTTATAAACATTGTTTTAAAATCGATTTTAGTTACCATTTTCTATTTAGGATTGAGTTACTATTTTAAGGTTTCTTCGGATATCAATTTTGTGATAAACTCTGTTTTCAAAAGAATTTTGAAGAAGTAATAAAGATTTTTTTAATTTCTTTGATTTATTCAATCTGTGTTTCAAATTTGAAAATTGATTTTTGTATTTGTTCTTGCTCTTGAATATAAAAAATCCTGCTTCATCTTCCCAGAATCCGCAGGATTTAAAAACAAACTAACCAACCAATTATTATTTATCTTTTTTCATTTCTATAGTTTCTCTTTTGATTTCTTTAATGTCATCATCTGTCATTTTTGCTTTTGATCCATCTTTTTTGTAGTAGAAATAGTCATTGTCACTTTCGTAATCATCATCATTGTTGTCATCGTAACCATAACCGCCATTTCCTCCATAATAATGTTCTCCTCTTGGGTTGTAAACATATCCGCTGTTTGCATAGTTGATAAAACCATATACATCTACAATTCTTCCTCTTCGGTCGTAAATAATTCGCATATTTCCAACTCTAGTTACCGCAAAGCTATTATAGCTCATGTAGATGCTTCCAATGCGTTTTACTCTTCCAAAAGCGTCGTAGTTGATATAAACATTTCCAACGCGTCTTACTCTACCAAAGTTATCATGCTCAACTCGGATTCCTCTTTCTGAAGTTCCGTAGTAACCTCTTGTTCTTGGAGCTCCATTTGTGTTATTAATAGCATATCTAGGTCCTGATGGTCTTGTGTTGAAGTCAAATTCGCCATTTAGAAACAACATAAACTCAATTCCGCGTTCTCTGAAGATAATTGGCTCTGCATCTCTATAATCGATGTAATATCCTCTTCTGTTTGTGTTGTCAGAAAAAACAGGGTTTTCTGACGCATAAGCCATACTTCCTACCAGTATGAAGCTGGCTACTACTAAAAGTGTAATTTTTTTCATAATACAACAATTTAAAAGTTGAGCAACTTCATTTTAAAACTCGTTTCTAAAACTTGTTACTTGATTAGATATTTTCAATTGCTGTGCCAAACTCAAAAAAAGCGTTGTAAACGATTTGTTAATGAGTTGTTATTAAATAAAAAAGAACGCTAACTTTTTGATAGCGTTCTTTTTACAAATATATTTCAGTCTTTTCTATTTATCTACTTCCGTATCTTCTTATCATTTCTTGTTGCATTTGCTCAATACCTTCCATACCTAAAGTAGTGAATAAAACAATTACATAAATTAGGTAAATAACACCTAATGAAATTCCAATTATACTAAGAATTTTACCAATTTTTAAATTATTGTAGTTGGTATAAACACTTGGATTTTCAGCATATAATTTAGTGTCTTTATTTGCTAAAACTAAAGCTACAACACCTAAAATGATACTAAAAATTCCGTAACAACAACAAGTTAAAATTGAAAATATTCCTAAAATAAGGACAGCGGTAGCATTAGGTAATTTTTGATTTTCCATAAATATAAAGTTTAATTGGTTACAGAGTTAAAACATATTTTAATTAAATAGGCTACTAAAATTACAACTCCATTTAAAATAGCACTAGCAATTACTAATTTATAATAGTTTCTTTTTTTATCCAAAAGATGAAGTGCTAAAAAAACAAAAAATAAAGCTAAGGTGTAAATGGCAGGAAACATTTTAAATGCTTCCCAAAATTCGCCTTCTAATAAAAAAGCTATTGCCCTTTGTGTTCCACAACCAGGACATTCAACTCCAAAAAGTTGTTTGTTCATACAAGGCAACATATGTTCTTCCATAATGCTTTTTAGAATTAAAATTTTATTCACAAGTTTACAAAAAAAAGTTCACAAACAAATACTAATTTTAAAAACACTACTTTTGAAAATTGTATTTTAAAGTAAAAATAATGAAACAATTTTTATACATTTTAATGTTTGCTGCAGTCGGAATTTATGCTCTAATTGAACAATCAAAACCAACTCCAAATCGATTTATTATGATAGGAGCAATGGCTGTTTTTATGTTTGGATTATTTAAATTAATGAATAAAATTCCATCTAAAAATGATGGAGAAAATGAAGAAGAAAATGACACAGAAATTTGAAATAGGAGATATGGTCTCAGTTTTAGACGACGACATTTCGGGAGTAGTAATTAAGGTTAATAATGATCAAATTTCGGTAGAAACTACTGATAATTTTGTGATGACATTTTTTGTCAACGAATTAGTTAAAACAAACAATTCCAACGAGTTAAGTGGTTTTTTCTCTACTCAAAGTTTAGGTTCAGTTTTAAAAGATAAAGAAGAGCCAAAAAAGCGAAGTTTTGTAAAAGAAAAGCGTTCTCGAAAGGATGAATTTGTTTTAGAAGTTGATTTGCACATAGAAAAATTAGTGCCTTCAAAACGTGGAATGAACAACTATGATATTCTGACTTTGCAAATGGAAACCGCAAAACGCCAACTCGATTTTGCTATCAAAAATCGAATGCCTAAAGTGGTGTTTATTCACGGCGTTGGTGAAGGTGTTTTGAAAGCCGAATTGGACTTTATGTTAGGACGTTATGATACCATTTCGTTCCAAGATGCGAACTATCAAAAATATGGTTTAGGTGCCACTGAAGTGTATATTAAACAAAATGTGAAGTAAAAAAAAACACGTTTATTAAAAGAATAAACGTGCTAACTATTATGCTGTTTGATTAACTAATTTGTAACAAATGAGCCAAAATCAAAAGTATCATGAGTAAAATTTAAATTATCTTTTTCGTATGTAATATTTAAAAATTTTATTTCATATTTGAGTGCTGGTAAATTATTTGAACCTGTTATTTCAGTAGTAGTAATTTCAACTGTCCCATTAGTTGCAATCCATTCTTCCTCTAAAATAAATGGACTATCAGGAGGGGTTGCGGAACAAATTAACACATTTGTTAATGTTCCACCGCTAAACATTTTATAAGTAATTTTATTTGTTGAGTCTAAATTAATTAGGGTGGTTCCTGCTGATGTAGGCAAGGTATTGTTTGGAAAATCAAAGAAAATTAGTTGTGTGTTACTGTTTTTGTATAGATTATTGGAATTACATTGAACTCCGTTATTACTAGAAAAATTAAAAGATAGAGTATTTGTTTTAGATTTATAATTTCCAAATAAAAATTCTTCATAAATTAAATTTTTTTCACCATTTGTAAATTGAACATTAATCAATTTTATTTGATGAATATAATTTATTGTTGTTGTTTTTGTAGTTTCATCGACAGAAGGTAAAACAGTTGTTATGATTTGAATTTGTCCACCAGGTAAGGCTTTATATTCTTCAAGAGCTATTGGTGATACAGGGGGGATTTCGGAACAAATAGCTGTTGAATTTACATTTTCATTGTATAATCTGTATATCAATTCATCTGAATTTGTTAAAGTGTAAATTCTTGGACTTCCTTCAACAGTAGGTTCTTCTAAAAAATTAGAACTTGGAATATTTAAAATCAATATTTCCTTTTCTTTAGTAACAAAAAGTAAATTATTGCATTTTTGTACTGTTTCATTATTAAAATTAAAAGTTTCTAAAATTAAATCTCCATCATCACAGGATTGAAGTAAAAATAGTGAAGTTACTAAAACTATAAGTTTTTTCATTTTATCATTGAATTTGTGCAACAAAAATAAAGGTTTTAATTTATTAATTTACTAAAGTTTGTTAATTTCAATACGAATTGATTTTAAGATTTGTAAAATAAAATGATTTGTATCTTTGTCCTATGAGAAAAGTGTATTTAGATAACGCCGCAACAACGCAAATTCATCCAGAAGTAATTACTGCGATGATGAACGTGCTTCAAAACGATTTTGGAAACCCATCTTCTACCCATAGTTTTGGAAGAAGTGCCAAGACTTTGTTGGAATCATCGCGTAAATCCATTGCGAAATTACTGAATGCACAAGCTTCTGAAATTATTTTCACGTCAAGTGCTACCGAAGCTACGAACTGGATTTTAACCAGCGCTGTGAAAGATTTAGGAATTAAACGCATTATCACGACTAAAATCGAGCATCACGCTACGTTGCATACAGTCGAACATTTAGCAAAGGAATTCGGATTTCAAGTTGAATATATCAACATTTTACCAAACGGAAATATCGATTATCAAGATTTGGCTTCAAAATTGCATTCAGATGTTCCGACTTTAGTATCGCTAATACACGTAAATAATGAAATAGGGACGATTTTAGACATTAAACGTGTTTCAGGGTTATGTCAATATGTAAAAGCACTTTTTCATTGCGATACGGTACAATCTATTGGAAAAACGAATTTAGATGTACAAGAGTTAGGAATTGACTTTTTAGTAGCTTCTGCTCATAAATTCCATGGTCCAAAAGGAGTTGGGTTTGCTTATATTAAAAAGAATTCCATGTTACAACCTATGATTTTTGGTGGCGAACAAGAAAAAGGTATGCGCGCTGGAACAGAAGCCGTACATCAAGTCGTAGGAATGGCAAAAGCACTAGAATTAGCTTGCGCGAATTTAGAAAACGATGAACAATATATTTCCGATTTAAAAGAGTATTGCATTTCGGAATTGAAAAAAGTGTTTCCAGAAGTAAAAATCAATGGAGAAAATACGTTTTATAATCTTTTAAACGTCCAATTGCCTTTATCAGAAGAAAAGACTTCAATGTTATTATTTACGTTGGATATGAAAGGAATTGCCGTTTCACGAGGAAGTGCTTGTCAAAGTGGAAGCATAAAACCATCGCACGTTTTAGCCGAATTTTTATCACCAGAAGAAACTAAAAAACCAAGTTTGCGAATCTCATTCAGCCATTTTAATACAAAAGAAGATGTTGATTTGTTGGTTGAGGCTTTGAAACAAGCATAACTACTACCGTCACTTCGAGTGATTTTTAAAAGAAAAAATGCTAATTTTTGCTTTTAAAAATTGTATCGAGAACTATAGCAACGATTTTCCTTCTACAGTTCTCGATACATTTTGTATTTGTAAATCTGAGGTTTTCCAAATACAAAATACTCGAAGTGACGTAGTTGGAATTTCGATTTAGAACATAAAAAAAAACACGAATTAACTAATTAACATTCATGCTAATTCGTGTAATTCGTGTTCAATAAGTTAT
>RXJZ01000002.1 GCA_003963025.1 Flavobacteriaceae bacterium | reverse complement strand
ACCACGCAACGGTTCTTCATGCTTGTAAAACAGTTGATAACCTAGTGACTACTGACAAACAATTCCGTAAATTCGTTGACGATATCAACAAGAAGTTATCGCTATAATTCATGGCTACAAAAATCTTAATGGTTTGCTTAGGAAATATTTGCCGTTCTCCTTTGGCAGAAGGTATTATGCGCTCTAAACTTTCCGAAGATTTTATTATGGATTCAGCAGGAACAGGCGCTTGGCACGCAGGCGAACTACCTGACAAACGTTCAATTTCTACTGCAAAAAATAGAGGTTTAGATATTACCAATCAAAGAGCAAGACAATTCAAAAAAAGTGATTTTGATACTTTTGATTATATTTTTGTTATGGATAATTCCAATTACAAAGATGTTTTGGCTTTAGCTCCAAATGAGGAAGCAAAATCAAAAGTCAAGCTGATTCTAAATGAAATTTTTCCAAATGAAAACGTCGATGTTCCCGACCCGTATTATGGCGGTCAAGACGGATTTGAAAACTTTTTTGATATGTTAGACCAAGCTTGTGAGGAAATCGCAAGAAAACTCTTAAAATAAACTTTTATCCCATTTTTTTGCATTTCGTAGAATAAATAAACATAAATAACTCGTTTTTAATAACTTAACTTAAAAACGATAAAATTTATGCTAAAAAAATCAATTCTCCTTGAAAACAAAGCTTCATTAACTGCTAAAAATCTTCAATTAGTTATAAAATCAGAAATTCGAGAAAGCACCATTCCTATTGAAGATATTGGATTTATTGTTATTGATCATCCTGAGATTTATTTGAGTATTCATGCCATGAATTTACTCATAGAAAACAACACATCGGTGATTATTTGTAACACAAATCATCTTCCAAACGGAATGTTTTTAAACCTCAACAGTCATCACATTCAACAAGAAATTTTTAAAAATCAAATCAATGCAAGCGTTCCTTTAAAAAAACAATTGTGGCAACAAACTATTGTTGAGAAAATTACCAATCAAGGTATTTTATTGGAAAAAATTACTGCAAAAACAAATAATTTTGATTTTTTAGCAACAAAAGTACTAAGTGGTGATAGTTCTAATATGGAAGGAGTTGCTGCAAGCTTTTATTGGAAATCTTTTTTTGAGCAAAAGTTTAAACGCGAACGATTTGGCGATTATCCAAACAATTTTTTGAATTATGGCTATGCCATTTTACGTGCTGCAACAGCAAGAGCATTATCGGGAAGCGGATTATTGAACACATTAGGCATTCATCATAAAAGTAAATACAATGCTTTTGCCTTGGCAGATGATATTATGGAACCTTTTAGACCAATTGTAGATGAAAAAGTTTTTGAACTGATACAAAATTATGATGAACAAGAATTGAATACCGTTTTGAAATCAGAGCTTTTGCAAATTCTAACCCGAACCGTTTATTTTAAAGACGAAAAAAGTCCGTTGATGGTTGCCTTGCAAAAAACAGCGAGTTCGTTACAGCAATGTTATACTGGCGATAGAAAAAAAATCAAATATCCAAAACTATGGAACTAAACGGATACCGAATTATGTGGCTATTTGTATTTTTTGACTTACCGACCGAAACCAAAAAAGACCGAAGAAACGCTTCGGGATTTAGAAACAGCTTGTTGAAAGATGGTTTTAGCATGATGCAATTTTCGGTTTATGTACGCCATTGTGCCAGTAGCGAAAGTGCCGATGTGCACGAAAAACGAATTCACAATTTATTGCCACCATTAGGCAAAGTAAGTGTGTTGCGAATTACCGATAAACAATTTGGTAATATTTTGAATTTCTGGGGCAAAGCCGAAGTGCCAAAAGCTCCGCAACCAACTCAATTGGAATTGTTTTAGATATTAATTCTTAGATTTTAGGATTGAAAGATTGTAAGATTTTAAAAAAAACTAAAATTTGATACTAGAAAATAAAAAATGCCTCAATCTTGCCTTATCACTGCAAAAAAGAAGCATTTTTTTATACGATATTAAATTTTAATTTCTTGATTATTAGAAGGTAACAAGCCAACTAATATCGTGTTTTCAAATCTTTAATCAAACCACAACTTATGAGTCTTACGACCCTAATATATATATAATATCGTGTTTTCAAATCTTTAATCAAACCACAACGGTAAAGAGTTATCTTCAATTATTTTAACAATATCGTGTTTTCAAATCTTTAATCAAACCACAACAACACTATTCAAGGTTTTGAAAATGGTGTTAATATCGTGTTTTCAAATCTTTAATCAAACCACAACATTAATCTTACAAGTAATGATGTAGGTTTAAATATCGTGTTTTCAAATCTTTAATCAAACCACAACAAAGAAAATCTATTCCCAATTGAAACTTCGAATATCGTGTTTTCAAATCTTTAATCAAACCACAACGTGAATGATTGACTGAAGTCAGTCTTAGCTAATATCGTGTTTTCAAATCTTTAATCAAACCACAACTAGATTTTCCCATAACATTTAAAAATAAAAAATATCGTGTTTTCAAATCTTTAATCAAACCACAACCCACAAGATACAGACGGAATGTGGCATACTAATATCGTGTTTTCAAATCTTTAATCAAACCACAACTTATTATGATGATGGTTGGTATTCCTACGCAATATCGTGTTTTCAAATCTTTAATCAAACCACAACCCATCCCAGGTGCGGTGGCCGTAGCATACAAATATCGTGTTTTCAAATCTTTAATCAAACCACAACCTCATCTTTTAAAGCTTGAATGTATTGCGCAATATCGTGTTTTCAAATCTTTAATCAAACCACAACCAACGATATGCCCTTTGGCAACTAAATGAGAATATCGTGTTTTCAAATCTTTAATCAAACCACAACCCATACAGAACAATTTACACACGATTTCAAAATATCGTGTTTTCAAATCTTTAATCAAACCACAACGGGTGCTGATGAGGATTTAATTAAAAAGCAAATATCGTGTTTTCAAATCTTTAATCAAACCACAACGGAGTGACTTCGTAGAAACTCCGTTGTGGTTTGAGCTGTTTAAGAATTTGAAACTTTATGTCAATGAACTTTAAAGTTATATTATAAAATCTCAACTTTACCTAACGGGTTAATCTTGAATTCTTTATCATTCAATAAAAAATCACAATTTGACACCCTCAATCTTAACCATGGTACTGGAACATCAAAATCTACTTGAGAATTTTTCAAATTATTATCAGCCATAAATTTCACAATAGTGAGTTCCTCTTTATTCGCACTACTTTGTTGCATTGCTATTTTATGATGTCTAAATTGAATTCTTCCATCTCCTTCAAATCCAATTACTTTATATAATCTTTTCACAAATTCTTTTTCTCCTACTTCACTTAATTCTTCTCTACTTTCTTTATAAAACAGAACTAAATCTCCCTTCTTTATTATGTATTTTAATGGTAAATCTGACTTTAAATGAATACTTGGCACAATTGTATTATGATATTTAGAATCATTACTTAATTTAAAATAGTTACCCGCATCCATATAATTCAACAATTCAAAACCTCTTTTTAAATTGCCTTTTTTATCCTGCCCCTCATAAATGGCCATAGCATAATTTTCGCCATTAACCCCATACACTTTTTGTTTATGTTCGTGCTTAGATTTTGAAAGCAAACTATGCTCTTTTATTTCTAAAGGATTCTTTACAGAATTAGCATAAATTCTAACTTTGTTGATATGAACTTGTTTTTCTTCGTTCATCCAAACAATTCCATTCATTTTATTTTTTTGTTGTGCATTAGAGGAAAGTAATAAAACTTTATTATCAATTGCTTCTCTTACTTTTTCTTTTACAACTTCATCCACAATATTTTCAATATCGTTAGCTTTTAAACTTTCTAAATCTTTGCGAATTACATAGCGTATTTCTTCAGTATTTAATGGGTTTTTAATAGCCCCATAAATGCTATCTTGATGTAAGGAACCACGAACAGTGTCACCTTGTTGATATATTGGAACTTTTTTATAAATAATATTACCCTTATTGTCATACAAATATTCGTAATAAAATAAAGCTTTATTTTTGGATATTATAAAGTAATCTTTCCCTTCAGCTTTTCCAACAAGTTCGTTTTCTTTTAATCTTTTACCCAAAACAGGAATTGGCTTGTTGGTAACTTTATGCAGCATTAATTCATTTCTAAATTGTTTTTTTCCTCTATCTCTAACAATCTTTTTAGATTGTTTTTTCACAACATCTGGTGTATGATGAGAAACTAAAATTTCTTCTTCTATTCTTTGTAAATCTTCTGTAAAGGTTGGCCATGGCTTCGATTCAGATAAAAGTTTTCTCGCTTCATTACTGTTTTCATTGTCTTCTTTTGTCCAAGCATTTGCTAACACATCATATTTATCCTTAGTCATACAAGCTATCGTTATCGCATCAATAGTATGATGGGTGTGCTTACTTCTATCTTTTTCTTGATAATATTTTTTACCATCTTTGATAAAGCTTGGTTGTATTCCCCAAATTTTTCTAAATTCAGCAACCATTCCACCTTTAACACTTTCTACTCTATTGAAATAAGAATTTAAATAGGCACGAGAATATTTCGTAATAATTCCGGTATCTGGAATTTGACTATTTTTAAATCCAACTTTTGGTTCTTTCCAAATAAAACGCTCATATTTACCTTTTAAATAATCACGCTTTAATGTTAAGTAATGCCTTCTTCTTATTTTTCTATCTTTAGAGTCCTTAGTAGCAGCTGCTTTAGTAGATTTTAAAATTTGTTCTATCTCCCAAGTTAGTTTGTCAGCTTCTTTACGCCAATGATCAATATAAGGTAGTAACAATTCATAATTATTCAACTCAATAGGCATTTTGGTTTTCTTAATTTCTCTATTAAATTGTTTACTACAAAGTGTTTTATTCATCAAAGAATTATCTTGCGAAATACTTCTCGGTATGGTATGTTCAATATCATAATCAGGGTTTTCGCCAATAATTTGATGAATTCCAATTTTTTTACTTACCCCACCATTTAATGTTGGTTCATATATTTCCATACCATTTTGCTCAACCCATAATTGGTATCTTAAAATATCATCATCCGTCGGTTCTATATCTTTACCTGTTTGAGATTTATAATCTTCTTTTATTTGTTTAGCAAGATCAAGTCTTTTACTTTGATTTTCTTTTTGGAAATCCTGAATTGCTTTTCGTTTGTTGGCATCGTTTAGCTCTCGAGCTAATTCAATATGCACTTTAGTTTTCTCATCAACTAAACCTTCCAATATTAATGTATTCAATACTTTTCGCAATTGATGTAAAGCACGCATTGCCATAGGATTTTTAATAGATGAAATCAAAGGGCTCCCTAAAACTACTTTTTCATTTCCAAATTCATCTTTAATGCTTTTCTTTTTGAAAACTTCAATGTCTGATGGGTGATATAGTTTATGTAATCGATTTTGATTGCTACAATAGATTTCTCCATCTTCATTTTCTCCTTTTAAAAATTCAATCACTTTTTCATCTAATCGCTTAATAGTGATAAATTCATATTTTTGTAATTGCGAAATGAAAATCGGAAATAATTCCTCAACAATAGCTTCTTGGTCTTCATTGTTTCTAAAGGTAATAGCAACTTTTTTTTGTAAATCTTTTTTATAAGAATGTTCTGCTTCTTTAGAATAATAACAATTATCAGTTTTACATTCTTTTATTAAACCATTTATTATTTCTAATTTATTATTTTCAAAAGTATTGTTGTCAATTATTTCGGCAATTTTATTTTGAATATACAAACGCTCCTGAGGATTGTTCCAAATATGTTCATCTACAATATTTTCAATATTAGCCATAAATACAGCGTGAGAATACAATAACCCTTGTTTTAAATAAGGTGTTATTTTACTAATTGCGTTCAAACTCAAACTAGCAAAATCTTTTTTCAATTTGATTTTACTAAATGATTTAGCGCGTTTTTCGTCCAAACCAAGTTTATTTTTGGCATATTCCTCCAAATAAATATCTGAAGTTGAAACAGACAACAAATGCCAAATATCTTTGTAATCAACAGTTATTGTAACTGTTTCTCCTTTTGAATTTTGAGTTTGATAGTTCCAATGTTTTGTATTCCAATCATCACCAAAAATATTTTTTAGAGAAGCCGAAACAATACTACCTGAAACGGTATCTTTTGGTTTGTAGTTAAATAAATAATGAGCAGATTTTGCATTAGACGATTTGTAAAATTCAAATGTTGCTCCTTTAATAATGAGTTCTTTTGCTAAATCTTCGAAATTAAAATTGTCTTTCTTTCTTAAAAATTTAGAAATTAAGCTTTCTTTTTCTTCTAAAGTTAAAAAACGAAGTTTTTCGTCTTCTGGTGTTTTAATTTTTATTGTGTTTAAATAGCTCCACATTCTGTATTCCTCAAAATCAGGATGTGAAATAGCACAACGTGTTTTATTTTTTTCTAAAGAGCATTTACCTATTAATCCTTTTTGTGATTTCAAAGGACGTTGAAAAAATATAGCTCGATACAAATCTTTTACTAAACCGGTATATCTTTTTTCAGGCAATTTTTCATTTTCATTAATTCCTGTTATTCCTTGTTTTTTACAAATTATTTCAAATTCAGCCAAATAATGTTCTTCCCGTGCAGTGTAATGATTTCGTATTTTACCTTTACTGTATATACTATAAAAGTATTGACCTACGGTAACAAAATTACCATCTTTCATGGCTTTCGATAATTCCCCAATCTCTTGTTTTACTGCCCCTTGATCTTCTTTTCTATTGAGCCTTGCAATAACTTCTAACTTTGCTTTTTCAAAATCATTAGACTTAATTATCTTTTCAAGAGTATTGTATAAGGATTTGAGTTTCTTTTCTCCTTCATCTAAATCTTTAGAATTCTTTTCAAGTATATCTAATCCGTCAAAATAATCTGCAATCTCAACCATTAAATCGTTAATACTTTTAGTTTCTTCAATTCTACTCTCAATATTAGGTGCATGTTGCTCGATAATTCCATCAGCCGATTGGTCTAATCTATTACTTAAAAAGCCTCTTCGTTGTGCAATATGATACAAAGCTCTACCAAGTTCATAGAGCGAAACTTTTTGTTTACTAGCTCTGTCTCTAAAAATATAAGGATTGATGTTTTGGTTATCATCAGTTCGTAACCATTTTAAAAACTCTGGATTTAAAGGATATGTTTTAAAGCCCGATTTAAGCCATTCAATTACTTCTTCAACTGATAAAGGACACATACCATTTTGAGAGAGCACCTTCAAAGTTTCATATTTGCGGAGCTTTCTTCTAAATTTAATTTTTCGTGCGCTTCTATAACCCGTTCGTTCAGCAGCACGAGAACTTTCTATACCTTTTTCAGATTTAACTCCTTCCGAAAATATTCTAACACCTTTATCTACAAGAGAAAAATCATTTCCTTCTTTATCTACAATTGCCCACCCAATACTATTTGTACCTAAATCTAATCCTAAAATCTTTGCCATTTTTTGTATCGCTTTAAAATGATTTCCTAAATATAGGAAAAAGAAAATTACTACAAAACAAAAAATAAATACAACTAAATAAAAAAAATACTATATTTGTTACAGATTAAACTTTCAAATCTTTAATCTTATCACAATAAGGCTATATGCCGTAGGTGAAAACCTTTAGTCCTGCTTCGGTGGGACTTTTTTTTTATTATTTTTGTGTCAAATAATTTATTTATGAAATCGAACACTTTAGGCAAACTGTATTTAATTCCTATTACACTTTCCAATCCTGGAGAAACTACGGTAGTTCCTGAAGATGTTTTGCCTCAAACTATAAAGAGAACCATTGATTTCGTAGATTATTATATTGTTGAAAACGAGAAAACTGCTCGAAAATTCATCAAAAGCATTCATCCCGAGAAAAAACAACCCGATTTAAAGATTTCAGTTTTAAATAAACATACCGATTTTGCTGAACACAATGAATTCATCCAACCTTTATTAAGAGGTGAAAACATTGGATTAATGAGTGAATCCGGTTGTCCTGGAGTAGCTGACCCC
>RXJZ01000145.1 GCA_003963025.1 Flavobacteriaceae bacterium | reverse complement strand
TATTGGCTACACTTCCTGATAAGATGATAAAAAAACAATAGGTTAAAATTGCTTTGTAATTATCTGGAAAAACTAGTTTAAAATGAGGTAATTTAACTTTCATCGCATAAAAAAACATAGTTAAAAGCAATAAAAAGTAAATTCCCATCAAAGCAAAAACGAATTGTTGTGGCGAAATAAAATTAAAATAAACCGCAAATAAAGAGATTGAAATCAGAATGCGAAGTAAAACTTCTTTTACAAAACTACCGTAAACCGATTGCAAATGCACTTTTACCCAAGCATAAAAAATCTCAAAATAACCCATACAAAGTCCGATTACTGGAATTTGCCAAATATAATCATATACAATTGGATTCTTCTTTGATAACAATTCAGCAATTTGATTATAGCCCAAATACCCTATCAAACTTACCGGAAGCACTATCAATAAAGGCAAAACCAATACAAAAGTTAAAAATTGTGCTTTTTTTTCTTCTGTTTCGTATTCGTTATAAAATTTTACCAACGTATTGTGAACTCCAAACGCCATTAAAGGCATCATAATGTTAGCAGCGGATAGTATAAATCCCACCAAACCATAATAAGTATCACCTAAAAATTGTCCGTACATAAACAAGGTATTAATAGCACCAATTCCAAAACCGATATAGGTTATGATGGTGTTTTTAATCGATTGTTTGATGACAATTCCCATGTTGTGAAGTATGAATTTAGAATTTAGAATTTAGAATTTTGGCTAATTTCTCAGTCAATGATTTTCTACTGTATTGCTGCAAACCAACTGGATAAACTTTTAAATTATTTTGTTGAAACTGTTCAAAACAAGTCAGAATTTGAGTTTTTAAAGCTTCCAATTCGTCATATTTGAAGAAAGTTCCGGTATTGGTTTCTTTTATGATTTGAGCAAAATCAGCGTTTTCTGGTCCGATGGCGATAATTGGTCGCTCTGAAACCATATATTCGAATAATTTTCCAGGAATAATACACTTGGTTTCTTCTGAGTCAATTTCGATAAGTAGTAATACTTGCGAACTTCTTTGTTCGATTATCGCTTCATCATGTGGCAAATAGCCTAAATGATTCACATAATTATCCAACTTGAATTCTTTAATCGCTTGATGCACCTCAGCACTCACCGCTCCTATCAATTTTAATTGGAATTGTTTTTTGAATTCTGGATATTCTTTGGTCAATTCTTTCAAAGCCTTCCACAAAATTCTTGGATTTCTAGCCGATAAAAACGAACCAATATGTGCCAAAGTAAATTTTTCGTCTAACGGTTTTTTAATCACTTTTTCCACATCATAACCATTTGAAATCACTTCGATTGGTTTTGAAGTAATCGCTTCAAATTCTGTTTTTGTAGTTGGAGAAGTTACTAAAAGGCGGTCACAAGTGTTCATAACTTCCTTTTCCAAATTCTTATGTTTTTTGGCTGCCCACGAACTCAATTTTAATTGTTTATGATAGCCAATAGTTGTCCAAGGATCACGAAAATCAGCCAACCAAGTGATGTTTAGCTCTTTTTTTAATTGTAAACCGATCAAATGCAAACTATGAGGCGGACCCGTTGTAATAATGGTATCGATTTGATGCTCTTGAAGATATTTTTTCAGAAACTTAACCGAAGGTTTCACCCAAAATACTCTTGCATCGGGAATAAAAACGTTACCACGAATCCAAAGCATTGCTTTTTCTACAAACGATTGCTTTTTTTGATTCGGAATAATTCCGGAACTGATTTTTTTCGTCTTGTTTTTTGAAAAAACCGAAGCCAATCCATAAGGTTCAAAAATCGGTTGTTTGATGATTACTGCTTTATCCGAAACTTCACTCAATAATTTCTCATCAAGCAACGGATAGGTTGGATTTTCAGGAATATAAACGTGAGGTTCAATATTAAAATCAGGTAAATATTTCACAAATTTCAACCAACGCTGTACCCCTGGACCTCCTGCTGGTGGCCAGTAATACGATATGATGAGTATTTTTTTTGTTGGTTTCAATATCAAGTTCAATTACAAATTCAAGTTCAAAAATCAAAAATTGTTAATCATCAACCTTAAATCTTCTTTTTTCTCTCCAAATAAACTCCTGCTCCTATCAATAAAAGCATTCCAATAGAACTGATTAGGGCTATTGTACTTCCTGTTTTTACTACTTGAGGTTCAAACTTGAATTCAATAGTATGTTTTCCTGCTGGAATTGGTAAACCTCTTAATACGTAGTTTACATTTAAAATTTGAGCCTCTTTTCCATCAATTGTTGCTTTCCATCCATTCTTATAATACATTTCAGAGAAAACTGCGAAACCTTCATTACTATTGTTTGAAACGTATTTTAAATGATTTGGTTTATAAGAAGTTAATTGAATTGATGACAATGAATCTTTTTCATATTCTAAATTTGAAATAGGAAGTGCAGGTGCTTTTAAATATTTTGTGGCATCAATAGTTCTAAAAATAGCCACTTTTTTTGTATCCAAAGTATCCAACGCTTTCATTTCTTCGTTAGCAGATTTTACCAACTTAATTTCTTCAACAAACCAAGCATTTCCATTTGCAGCTGGATTGGCTAAAGCTAATTTTTGTCGGTTTTCATCTGATTGAATCACGTATTTTACGTTTAACATGTTTAACACACGAACGTTATTTTTAGCGATTTGGTAATCAAATAATTGTTGCATTCTTCTTGGTTTCGCGGCATGATAACCACCAATTGATTTATGGAAAAACGATGTTCTTGCACTACTCATTCCTCCTTCTACCTCAAAAACACGGAAATGGGTTGTATCAGCTAAAATTCTTTGGTCGGCTTCCGTAGATTCAAATGGCATATCTACTTCACGAGCACTTCTGAATTGGTCTGGATTATTGCTTACATAACGTTTGTCTACCATAAACAAGTCGAAAACCATTAAAACTCCAACAATAATAATCGCTGTAGTTTCTTTCATCAGGTTTTTCACGAAAAGAAATAAAACAGCAAAAGTTAGTCCTACAAACAACATCGAACGCAAAACATCAGAAGTATACAAAGCAGCTCTATCTATTTTTAATGTTCTAATAAAATCATCTCCATACGCTTGTGCATACATTGCATCGTTAGCTGATGAGAAATCAAACATTCCTTTAATTAAAAATAAAACCACTAAAAGTCCGAAAGTAATAGCTCCTGATTTCCACAATGCATTCCATTTTGCTTTTTCGTCTTGTTTGAAAAATTGGTACAAACCTACAATAGCTAAAGCAGGCACACACAATTCTAAAATTACTTGTATAGAAGAAACCGCTCTGAACTTATTATATAAAGGCACATAATTGATAAAGAAATCAGTTAAAACACTGAAATTCTTACCCCAAGACAACAATAATGAAAATATCGCTCCAGCTAAAAATAAGTATTTAATATTTCGTTTTTCAACAAAAAAGGCCATTACAAATAGGAAAAACACCACTACTCCAATATAAGCTGGTGCTGCAACAATAGGCTGATCACCCCAATAAGCAGGTGCGTGTTCTACAAATCCTTGCACTTGATCAGCTGGATAGCCTTGTGCTACAAAATTTTGATAGGTTTCCGATTCAATTCCTAAATTTTCGTTATTGGAACCTCCGAAAAGTCCTGGAGCAATTAAATTTAAACTTTCTGCAACTCCGTAACTGTATTCGGTAATGTAGTCATAGGACATCGCATTACTATCCGTTTTTGGCGAACCATCTGGATTGAAAGTTAGTTCACTATTATTTCGTGTTGAAAACTTAGCATATTCTGAAGTCGCCATTAAATTGGTTGCATTGGCTCCGATGGCTAAAATTCCAGCAATAGCAAAAACGCCAAATATCTTTCCTAACTCTTTAAATTCCTTATTCTTAATTGCAATTACGACATAATAAACCCCAATTATTGCTAATAATAACAATAAATAATAGGTCATTTGGAAGTGATTCGCATTAATCTCTAACGCTGCAGCTACCATGGTAAGCAAACCTCCTGCAATATATTTTCGTTGGAATACCAATAAAACTCCAGCAACTACCATTGGCATGTAAGCGATGGCGTGCGCTTTAGCATTATGCCCAACACCTAAAATAATTATTAAATACGTTGACAATCCAAAGGCTAAAGCTCCGAAAAAAGCTTTTAACGGATCTACTTTTAACACCATCAATAATACATAAAAACCTAAGAAATAAAGGAACAAATAATCTGCTGGGCGAGGTAAAAATCGTAAAGCATCATCTAACATTCCAATGACATCATTTGGGTATTTTGCACCTAATTGATACGTCGGCATTCCTCCAAAAGCGCTGTTGGTCCAATACGGCTCCTCACCTGTTTCTTTTCTAAAATCGATTTGCTCCTTTGCCATTCCGGTATATTGAACGATATCGGATTGAAAAATTTTTTCTCCTTTTAAAACCGGATAAAAATAAAATAGTGAAACTAAGATAAATCCAACTACAACTAATAAATGCGGATAGAATGCTTTTATGTTTTTCATACTAATGCTATAAATAAAGGTGCTAAAGTAACTAAAAAAAGGATATTGTAATAATATCCTTTAAGGTAATGTTTTAAACAAAGAATTATTTTACTTCTTCATAATCGATGTATTCTCCTACTTCTTTTTTTGGTTTTGGAGTTGTTTTTGTCGATTGAGAAGTATTATTGTATTGTTCTTGTTGTTGTCTGTACTGTTCTTGCATTTTTTCTTGCATCTTATTGACCGCTTTTTGCATTAAAATTGGAGCAAAAATTCGAACTGCAAACTTGAACAGATAATAAAACAGAATGATATAAAATAACGTTTTTATCAATCCTGTAAATGAAGCCGTTTCCATTAATTATAAATTTAAAATTCAAAAATACAGATATTGGTTGGGAAAACTTCAAAATTGTTTCATAAAATTATGATAAAATAACTATTTTTGGAGATAAATCTATTTTTATGAAATCAATTCAAGCACTTTTTATTTTAATCTTAGGAATAACTTCTCAAATTTCGTTTGGACAATTTACAGATGAAATCAATTCTAATCGTCCGGGAAAATCGATGATGGCTTTTGCTGTTGGTAAAACAATCATTCAAACCGAAACTGGAGTTACCTATATTTCAGAAGACCACAATTTATTGGGATATCAAGCTAAAGGATTTATGGGCGAATTAGCAATTCGTTATGGTGTTTGGAAAGAAGAGTTAGAAATTATTGGAGAAATTCAATATCAAAATGACAAACTAACTTCGGGTAATTTTGAAGAAAAGAGAAATGGTTTTAAACAATTAACATTAGGAGCTAAATATTTAATATACGATCCTTTCAAAAACTTTGAAGAAAAACCTAACTTATACAGTTGGAAAGCCAATCACCGTTTCAAATGGAGACAATTTATTCCGGCTTTTTCAATGTATGCTGGCGCTAACTTTAGTGTCGGAGATAATCCTTTTAATTATGCTCCAGCAGCTATAAAAGAACCTAGTTTTAGTCCAAAAGTAACAGCAATTGCTCAAAATCATTTTGGAGGAAGATGGGTTTTGGTGACTAACTTAACTTACGATAAAATAGGAACCGATTTTGCTTCTATCAACTATATTTTAACATTAACTAGAGGTTTTAATGCAAAATGGTCTGGTTTTATTGAAAATCAAGGCTATATGGGTGATTATTATAGTGATGGTGTTTTTAGAATTGGAGCAGCATTTTTGTTTGATAAAAATATGCAAATAGATGCCTCATTAGGCAAAAACATTAAAGACACTCCTAGTATTTTAAATGCTGGAATTGGTTTTTCTTGGCGTTTTGCTGATAAATATGAAGAAGTTCAAATTGCAAAACCTGGAACCGAAAGCAAAACGGATAAAAAGGTAAAAAAGAAAGCTGAAAAAGAAGCTAAGAAAAGAAAAGATGCAGTAGAATAAAATGATAACAATTAAAGAAGCCTTAACTAAAAAAGAAATGAAAGATTACGTAATGTTTTCTTTCGAATTGTACAAAAACAACCCTTATTGGATTCCGCCCATCATAGCTGAAGAATTGGAAACGTTTGATAAAACAAAGAATCCAGCACTTCAATCGGCTGAAGCACATTTTTATTTAGCTTACAAAAACAATAAAATTGTTGGTAAAATTGCTGCTATTATCAATTGGGAAGAAGTAAAAATATTAGGTAAAAAGAAAACCCGATTTGGTTGGTTTGATGCCATTGATGATATTGAAGTAACTAAAGCCCTTATAAACAAAGTAGAAGAATTAGGACGTAAACACAACATGGATCATATGGAAGGTCCTATGGGATTTTCTAATTTGGATAAAGTTGGCATTCTAAGTGAAGGCTTTGACCAATTGGGAAATATGATTACTTGGTACAGCCAACCCTATTACATCACTCATTTTGAACAACTTGGCTTTATAAAAGAGAAAGAATATATTGAAAGCGATTTTTCTTTTAATGGAATTAATCCTGAACCGTTTCAGAAAGCAAGCGAACTAGTAAAAAAAAGGTATGAATTACGTAGTTTGAATTTTACCAAAACAAATGACATAATGCCTTATGTTGACAAAATGTTTGATTTGTTTAATGATTCTTATGCCAAATTACAATCATTTGTACCTATTAATGACATTCAAAAAGAATATTTCAAAAAGAAATACATTGGTTTTATTAATCCTGAGTTTATAAAATTTATTTTAGATAAAAATGATAACATGATTGCTTTTGCTATTGTGATGCCTGGTTTTGCTCAAGCATTAAAAAAAGCAAATGGTAAACTATTCCCATTTGGATTTTATCATTTATTACAAGCACGAAAACATTCAAAAGAAGTTGTTTTTTATTTAATTGGAGTTGCTCCAGAGTATCAAAGTAAAGGGGTTACCGCTATTATTTTTGACGAATATTATAAAGTTTGTTTGGCAAAAGGAATTGAAACTTGCATTAGAACTCCTGAATTAGAAGAAAACCATGCCATTCATAATTTATGGAAGAATTTTAATTCTAAAATTAATAAAAGAAGAAGAACCTATAAAAAAGAGATATAACAAAAAAAGGGATTCAAATTGAATCCCTTTTTTTTATATAGAAATAAATTTACTCTACATTTTGAACATTTGCTTCTGCAATTTTAGCATACGTACCGTTAACTAACTTCTCACGAATAGCTTCAAATGCTGCTAATGTTTCAGCAATATCCTCTAAAGTATGAGAAGCAGTAGGAATCATTCTTAATAAGATAATTCCTTTTGGAATTACAGGATATACTACGATAGAAAGGAAAATTCCGTAGTTTTCACGTAAGTCATTTACCATAACCATCGCTTCTGGAATAGAACCTTCTAAATATACAGGTGTAATACAAGTATTCGTATCACCAATATTAAATCCTCTTTCTTTTAATCCGTTTTGTAATGCATTTACGTTTACCCATAATTTATCTTTAATAGAAGATGAATTACGCAATAACTCCAAACGTTTTAATGAACCAATAGTTTGAATCATTGGTAAAGCTTTTGCAAACATTTGCGAACGTAAATTGTATTTTAAATAATCAATCACATCTTTATCAGCTGCTACGAAAGCTCCAATATTTGCCATTGATTTAGCAAAAGTTGAGAAATACACATCAATTCCATCTTGACAACCTTGCTCTTCTCCTGCTCCAGCACCAGTTTTACCTAATGTACCAAAACCATGAGCATCGTCAACCAACAAACGGAAATTGTATTTTTCTTTCATCGCTACAATTTCCTTCAATTTACCTTGTTGTCCTCGCATTCCGAAAACACCTTCAGTAATGAATAAGATTCCACCTCCTGTTTCCGTAGCCATTTTAGTAGCACGTTGCAGGTTTTTCTCCATACTTTCTAAATCATTGTGCTTATATGTGAAACGTTTTCCCATATGTAAACGTACCCCATCAATAATACAAGCGTGAGAATCTACATCGTATACAATGATATCGTTTTTAGTTACTAAAGCATCAATAATAGACACCATTCCTTGGTAACCAAAGTTTAATAAATAAGCTGATTCTTTCATTACAAAAGCAGCTAATTCATTTTCTAATTGTTCGTGATATTT
>RXJZ01000149.1 GCA_003963025.1 Flavobacteriaceae bacterium | reverse complement strand
TGTAATTAATTGAAAATCAATTAGTAACAAATTAGTTAATCTGATTTATAAAGCGTACCTTTGCACCCAATTTAAAATATTTTATGAATAAATTTGAACAATTAGGATTGAATGAGTCGCTACTGCTGGCGATTAAAGATCTAGGATTTGAGAATCCGTCAGAAGTACAAGAAAAAGCGATTCCAGTACTATTGGAACAAAACACAGATTTAGTTGCCCTAGCGCAAACAGGTACAGGGAAAACCGCAGCTTTTGGTTTCCCGCTAATTCAAAAAATTGATGCTGAGAACAGAAATACTCAAGCCTTAATTTTATCGCCAACACGTGAATTATGCTTACAAATCACCAACGAGATTAAATTATACTCAAAGTACATAAAAGGGTTACACACTGTGGCTGTTTATGGTGGTGCAAGCATTACAGAACAAGCTAGAGAAGTTAAACGTGGTGCACAAATTATTGTGGCTACACCAGGTAGAATGCAAGACATGATTAACAGAGGTCTTGTAAACATTAAAAACATCGATTTTTGTATCTTAGATGAGGCAGATGAGATGTTAAACATGGGATTCTACGAAGACATTTGTTCCATTTTATCGGACACACCAGATGAGAAAAACACTTGGTTATTCTCTGCAACTATGCCAGCTGAAGTAGCGCGTATTGCAAAACAATTCATGTCAAACCCAAAAGAAATTACGGTTGGACACAAAAATTCAGGTTCGGCTACCGTTTCTCACGAATATTACGTAGTAAACGCAAGAGACCGTTACGAAGCTTTAAAACGTTTAGCTGATGCTAATCCAGACATTTTCTCAGTAGTTTTTTGTAGAACAAAACGTGATACACAAGCTGTTGCTGAAAAATTAATCGAAGATGGCTACAATGCAGCGGCGTTACATGGAGATTTATCGCAAGCACAACGTGATGGTGTAATGAAATCATTCCGTGGTCGTCAAATTCAAATGTTGGTTGCTACTGACGTTGCCGCTCGTGGAATTGACGTTGATAATGTAACGCACGTAGTAAATTATCAATTACCAGACGAAATTGAAACCTACAATCACCGTTCAGGAAGAACAGGTAGAGCTGGAAAATTAGGAACTTCAATTGTAATCGTTACGAAAAGTGAATTGAGAAAAATTCATTCTATCGAGCGTATTATCCAACAAAAGTTCCAAGAAAAAACAATTCCTTCTGGAATTGAAATCTGCGAAATTCAGTTATTACACTTAGCAAACAAGATTAAAGACACAGAAGTTGATCATGATATTGACACTTATTTACCTGCAATTAATGAAGTTTTAGATGGTTTATCTAAAGAAGAGTTAATTAAGAAAATGGTTTCTGTTGAATTTAATAGATTCATCAACTATTACAAATCGAAACGTGATTTAACAGGTGAAAGAGGAAGTGATAGAGAAAGGAGTTCTGAACCAAGAGAAATTAGAGCAGGTGATCCAGTTCGTTATTTCATCAACATTGGAGCAAGAGACGATTTCGATTGGATGCAATTAAAAGATTTCATCAAAGAAACTCTAGATTTAGGCAGAGATGACGTATTTAAAGTAGACGTGAAAGAAGGTTTCTCTTTCTTTAATACAGATGGTGAGCATACTGACAAAGTAATGTCTATTCTTAACGGATATGACATGAACGGAAGAAGAATCAACGTTGAAATTTCTAAAAACGACGGTGGCGGAAGACGTGATCACAACGGAAGAAATTCTGGTGGAGGAAGACGTGAAGGCGGATTTAGAGGTGAAAGAAGCGGTTCGGCTCCAAGAAGAGACGGAGGTTTCAGAAGCGATAGAGGTTCGGCTCCAAGAAGAGAAGGTGGTTTTAGAGGTGAAAGAAACAGCTCAGCACCAAGAAGAGAAGGCGGATTTTCTGACAGAGCTCCAAGACGTGCTGAAAGCGCTGGAGATTCATCAAGACCAAGAAGACCAAGAAGAAGCTAACGATTTTCGTTAATTTTCTTATAAATTTATAAAAAACTACAAAATATCATGTTTAGATTCGTATTTTTGAATCAGTTAAAATAAGCATGAAATATTTTGTAGTTTTTTTATTCCTTTTTTATTCTTTTAATTGTTTTTCACAAAATGATACACTAGTAAAAAACATTAAAGGAACAGTTATTCACAACGATACCAAACTTCCTATGGGTAATGTTCACGTTGTGAATGCCTCTCGTGTTAAAGGAACTGTTACTTCTCCCAGCGGAATCTTTGAAATAAGCGCTAAAGTAAACGATACATTATTATTTACATACATTGGATTCGAAACAGTTAAAGTAAAAGTTACCAACGATTGGATAAAACAAAATCCAACTAAAATATACTTAACTGAAAAAGCTTATGTTTTAGATGAAGTTATTGTTGCTAAATATAATTTAACTGGCTACGTAGAGGTTGATACAAAACTAATACCTGTTACTGATGATGCTTATCGTTATAGTATATCTGGATTAAAAGCTGGATATGAAGGTGGTGATTACAAACCTGGTGCTATTGCCAAAGTACTCGGCTCAATATCTAATCCTGCTGATTTCTTGTATAATATCTTTGGAAAAAGACCTAGAGAAATGAAAAAGCTTAAAGCAATGAAAAAAGACGATACAGTACGAAATCTTTTGGCTACAAAATTTGACAGAGAAACTCTAGCGGCATTACTTGAAATAAACAAAGACGACATTCCTTTAATCCTTCAAAACTGTAATTATTCAGAATATTTTATTCAAACAGCAAACGACTTACAAATTATGGATGCTATTAGTGCATGCTATGAAGATTACAAAATATTAAAAAAGAACAAATAGTTTATTTTACAGCACTTTGTTTGATTTCGTAAAATTTATTTTCAATAAAATCGATATCTTTAATTGATTTTCGAGTCCAATCTAAACGTTTTTCTAATATTTCTTCTTCCGATAATTGCCAATTGATATTAGATTGTCTTAAGCGATTTGTGACATCTTGAATAATAATGGCAGCAGAAACCGAAATATTCAAACTTTCAGTATAACCTACCATTGGAATTTTCAGAAAACCATCCGCTTGTTCAATCACTTCTTCAGAAAGTCCATTTTTTTCGGTTCCAAAAAAGATAGCAGAAGGTTTTGTAATATCAAATTCATGTAACAAACACGAATCATTATGCGGTGTTGAAGCTATGATTTGATATCCTTGTGCTCTCTTTGCATCAATACAACTTTGAACAGTGTTAAATCGATTCACATCTACCCATTTTTGTGCACCCATAGCAATTTCAGAATCGATTCTTTTTCCAAATTTCTGTTCAATTACATTCAATTCTTGCACTCCAAAAACCTCACAACTACGCATCACCGCACTAGTGTTGTGTAATTGATAAACATCTTCCATGGCAATTGTAAAATGCTTGGTTCTATTTTTTAAAACACGTAAAAAGCCTTCTTTTCTATTTTCAGTTAGAAAACCTTCTAAATATGTTAACAACTCTTGATTAAATTTCTCCATACCACAAAAATAATACTACTTTTTTTATTATTTTAGACAAAAAAAAGAAAATTGCATGACACAAGAAGAACTTTTACCCCTATTACTTAAAAAAGACGATAGGTCATTTACATTACTTTACGACAACTATACCAAAAGTTTGTATGGTATTATTTTTAATTTAATAAAAGACAAAGAAGAAGCAGAAGATGTACTTCAAGAAGTATTTATTAAGATTTGGAAAAACATTGATTCATACAATACTTCAAAAGGTCGATTGTACACTTGGATGTTGAATATTGCTCGTAATTCTTCCATCGATAAATTACGTTCTAAAAACTTTAACAATAGCCAAAAAAACTTATCGGCTGATAATTTCGTACATCTGTTAGATGACAATGCGAAGACAATCAATAAAATAGATGCGATAGGAATTAAAGAATTCATCAAAAAATTGAAACCCAAGTGTATCCAATTAATCGATTTATTGTTTTTTAAAGGATATACACAGCAAGAAGCATCGGAAGAGTTAGAAATTCCATTAGGAACCGTAAAAACTCAGAATAGAAATTGTATGAATGAATTAAGACTGATGATCAATGAATAGTAGAGAATATATCGAATCAGGAATATTAGAATTGTATGTATTTGGAAAACTTTCCGAAGAAGAAATTGAGGAAGTCAACCAAATGGCAGCACAACATCCTGAAGTAAAAGAAGAAATAAAAGCTATCGAAAATGCGGTAATTAATTTGTCGTATAGCGTTGCACCTCACCTATCTGCTACTAATTTTGAGAAAATCAGAGCCGAATTATTAGGAAGAAGCAAAGTAGTAACCATGAAACCACATTCAAATTGGTCACAATATATAGGTTGGGTTGCCGCAGCAGTATTAGTGGTTGGTTTCGGACTTCAATTTTATAAATTAAATCAAACTAACGAAACCTTAAATAACGTTTCTAATCAGAAAGACTTATTACAAGAATCAGTTGTAGCTTTAGAATTGAAGAAAAAAGAATCAGAAGAAGTCTTGGCTATTTTGAGAGATACAAGCAATGTTGCTATTGCTTTAGCTGGTCAACAAGTAGCTCCAGAAGCTTTTGCTAAGGCTTATTACAACAAAACTACTAAAACAGTTTACATCGATGCTTCAGGATTACCAGAGCCACCAAAAGGAATGGTGTATCAAGTATGGTCATTGCTGTTAGAACCTGTTTTAACACCAACAAGTATTGGTTTACTTGACTCTTACGCAACAAGCTCAACTAAGGTCATAAAAGTAGAAAATGCCGAATCACCACAAGCATTCGGAATTACCTTAGAACCGGCTGGAGGAAGTGCTAGTCCAACATTAGAACAACTTTACACTTTAGGAAAAGTATAATCAAAATGCGTCTGTATGGACGCATTTTACTTTTATAAAAATTGCAAAAGAAAAGAAAATGAAAAAAATTGTAGTATTAACAGGAGCTGGAATTAGTGCCGAAAGTGGCATAAAAACATTTCGAGATGCCGACGGCTTGTGGGAAGGCCACAATATCATGGAAGTCGCGTCTCCAATTGGTTGGAAAAAAAATCCAGAATTAGTTTTAGATTTTTATAACAAAAGAAGAGCCCAACTTTTATCGGTTAAACCGAACAAAGCTCACGAAATATTATCTGAATTAGAAGCACATTTCGACATGCACATCATAACCCAAAACGTTGACGATTTACACGAAAGAGCTGGTAGCAACAAGGTGATTCATTTACATGGCGAATTATTAAAAGTGAGAAGTATTTCAAACGAAAACTTCGTAATCGATTGGAAACATGATTTAAATCTGGGCGATTATGATTTAGAAGGCAACCAATTGCGACCTCATATTGTTTGGTTTGGAGAAGATGTCCCCATGATTGAAGACGCTATTGATGTTGTAGAAACGGCTGATATTTTAATCATTATTGGAACTTCATTGCAAGTGTATCCCGCTACCGGATTGATGAATTATGTCGATCAAAACGTTCCAGTATATTATATTGATCCAAATCCAGCCACGATTTATGATTTACCAAACGAGTTAAAAGTTTTACCACTAACCGCAGTTGAAGGAATGAAAATTGTAAAAGAAGAATTGGTAAATTCTATCCAAAAAACTTCCGACTTCTAACTTCTAACTTCTAACTTCTTATTATATTTGCACTTCTTTAAACAACACACAACAAAATGCAATTAACAGAATTAAATGCTATTTCGCCAATTGATGGTCGTTATAGAAGCAAAACTATTTCATTATCTCCTTATTTTTCTGAAGAAGCCTTAATTAAATACCGAGTTTTGGTAGAGGTTGAATATTTTATTGCTTTGCGCGAAGCTGATTTACCTCAATTAGCCAATATTGACAAATCGATTTACGATTCTTTGAGAGCTATTTACAAGAACTTTTCTACTGAAGATGCACTTTGGATTAAAAAAACCGAAAAAACAACAAATCACGATGTTAAAGCGGTAGAATATTTCATTAAATCGAAATTCGATAGTTTAGGATTACAAGAATATAAAGAGTTTATTCATTTCGGATTGACTTCTCAAGATATCAACAATACAGCGATTCCACTTTCTACAAAAGAAGCGTTTGAAAACGTTTATTTACCAGGTTTAGTAAGCGTAATTGCGAAATTGAAAGAATTAGCAATGGAATGGAAGGATATTCCAATGTTAGCCAGAACACACGGACAACCAGCCTCTCCTACTCGTTTAGGAAAAGAAATTTTAGTTTTCGTAGAACGTTTAGAAGAGCAAATGCGTTTGTTGTTCAACGTTCCTTTTGCGGCTAAATTTGGTGGTGCAACCGGAAATTACAACGCACACAAAGTTGCCTATCCAAACACCGATTGGAGAAAATTTGGAACCGATTTCGTAGAAAACAGTTTGGGATTACACCATTCGTTTCCAACAACACAAATTGAACATTACGACCATTTTGCAGCGTTTTTTGATGCTTTAAAACGTATCAATACAATTTTAATCGACTTAGATAGAGACATTTGGACGTATGTATCAATGGATTATTTCAAACAAAAAATCAAAGCTGGTGAAATTGGTTCTTCGGCTATGCCACACAAAGTAAATCCAATTGATTTTGAAAATTCAGAAGGAAATTTAGGAATTGCGAATGCGATTTTCGAACATCTTTCAGCAAAATTACCACTTTCAAGATTACAACGCGATTTGACTGACAGTACGGTTTTACGTAATATTGGGGTACCAATGGGACACACTATAATCGCTTTTGAAGCTACATTAAAAGGATTGAACAAATTGTTGTTGAACGAAGACAAATTCGCTGAAGAGTTAGAGAAAAACTGGGCTGTGGTTGCAGAAGCTATTCAAACAATTTTACGTCGGGAAGGCTATCCAAATCCGTACGAAGCTTTAAAAGACTTAACCAGAACGAATACTGTAATTAACAAAGATTCGATTCATAATTTCATCGGAACTTTAAACGTTTCAGAAGATGTTAGAGCAGAGTTAATGCAAATTACACCAAGTAATTATTTGGGGATTTAATTCCTATTTAAAATATGTCAAAACCTATTATCATAAAACTCATTTTTATTAGTTTACTGATAGGTTTTTTCTTTTATTCTTGTTCGCCAAATAAAAATTTCACAAAACCATATCAACCCGGCGTTGTTATCACTTTTGATGATTATTACATTAATGAATGGTGTGCTGCTGACGCTAAATTGTCAAGTTACAAATGGAAAGCAACATTTTTTGTTAGTAATTTACCTTTACTTAAAAAATCCGACTATGACAATCTTAGAAAATTAAAGAAAAATGGTCATGAAATAGGCGGACATGGTTATAATCATTTAAATGCCTATGAATACACTAAAACAAATGGAAAAAGCAAATACATTGCTTTAGAAATAACACCATTAATTGAAACTTTAAAGAATGAAGGTTTGCCCATTTCTAGTTTTGCCTATCCTTTTGGAGCGAACAACCAAACTTTAAATTTTGAATTAAAAAAGTATTTCAAAATTATACGTTCAACAAGTGTTGGGAAACCAAAAATTGAAGAAAACAGCAATTTTTACAATGGTACCTTTCATCAAAAAGGAATTGGAATTGACGGCAATTACAAACATTTCACTTTAGATTACATAAAAGAAGTTCTAGCTTATGCCCGTAGAAACAATAAAATTGTTATTCTTTACGCACACAAACCAGTCCAAAAGTCAACTAGTACTTACGAAGTTGAAATGAAAACACTCGAAACCATTTGCCAATATATCACTGCAAATTATATGAAATTTTATACATTTCAAGAGTTAACAACGTTAAAAAAATAATAAAATTAACGCTTAAAGAATTGAAATTTTGAAAACCGAGCGCTTTTCACTATTTTAGTAAAAATTCAAATTTATGCCAATACTACTCACTGCCTCTACTGTTCATTTACCCAATTTAATTAGCGATTTAGGACTAATTTTAGTCACTGCTGCAATAGCAGTATTAATATTTAGACTATTAAAACAACCTCTTGTTTTAGGTTATTTAGTAGCCGGATTTTTAGCGGGAAGTGAATTCGATTTCATTCCTACGGTAAAAGACATGAATAGTGTTAAAGTTTGGGCAGAAATTGGTGTAATTTTCCTCTTATTCAGTCTTGGACTCGAATTTAGTTTCAAAAAATTAATGAAAGTCGGTGGAACAGCTTCCATAACCGCACTTACCCAAATCATTTCCATGGTAGCCTTGGGTTATTTCGTAGGTCAAATGATGGACTGGGGCAAAATGAACAGCTTATTCTTAGGAGTAATTTTATCTATTTCATCCACGACAATTATCCTGAAAACCTTTGACGAATTAGGCGTAAAAACACAAAAATTCGCCGGAAATGTAATCGGAGCCTTAATTGTACAAGATATTTTAGCCATTTTAATGATGGTTTTATTATCGACAGTAGCAGTAAGTCAGCAATTTTCGGGTGGCGAATTATTACAATCGGTTTTAAAATTAGTTTTCTTTTTAACCATTTGGTTTGTAGCTGGAATTTTCTTTATCCCAACTTTACTTAAAAAAGCCAAACACCTTTTAACCGATGAAATGTTACTAATTGTTTCATTGGCATTATGTTTATTGAT
>RXJZ01000201.1 GCA_003963025.1 Flavobacteriaceae bacterium | reverse complement strand
CAAAATCGTTTTAGCATTGGAAAAGCTTCAAAATTAGAAGTTTTAAATGCACAAGTAGATTTGAATAGCGATTTAAGTTTGCAATTGAAACAAAGAGAACTCATCAAAATCAGTAAAATTAGATTGAACGAGTTATTAGTTCGAGATATTCAAACCGATTTTAAAGTGGCTAACGAAGTTACATTTGAACAAAACTTAGATTTCAACGAATTAAAAGCAACTGCCGAAAAACAAAATCCGCAATTGCAAGCGCAAATTCTATCTAAAAAAGTAGCCGATTTAAATTTAAAACAAGTCAAAGGCAATCGATATCCAACGGTTCGCCTTACTTCAGGATATAATTTCACACGTTCGGAAGCTTCTTTGGGATTCATCACGCAATCTTCTGGACAAGGTTTTGTGTATGGAGTAACAGCTACTGTGCCAATTTTTAATGGATTTCTTCAAAACAGAAACGAAAAAGTAGCGAAATATCAAGTGGAGAATGCAGGATTCCTTTTGGAACAACAAAAATTATCGCTAACTTCACAATTATCGTCTTTATTTGCGAGTTATCAAACCAACTTAGAATTGGTAAAAGTGGAAGAAAAAAACTTAGAAATCGCCAAACAAAACTTAGATATTACGTTAGCGAAATTCAAAATTGGAACCATTACCACTATCGAATTTAGAACTGCTCAGCAAAACTTTGTAGATGCATCGGTTCGTTATTCGAATGCGCAATATGTAACCAAACTTTCAGAAATCAACTTAAAAGAATTAGCTGGTACATTAAAATTGAATTAATATTTTTAGATTTGTGAAAGTGTAAAATTGTGAAACTACAAATCGTAAATTCACTTTTCACTAATCACTTTTCACCAATCACTAAATTATGGTTCAATACAACCCAAAAGACTGGATTACTTTTATCTTTCGTTTTCACGAATCGGACACTTTTCGTCAACTGATTCCGATGATGATTTTCATTGGATTTTATGCTTACGGAATCGCCTATTTGGAATTAGAATATTGGAAACTTTCCGAAACTAGTCATGTAAAGAATCTAAATATAATGCACACCACCGTAGGTTTTGTGTTGTCGTTATTATTGGCTTACCGAACCAATACTGCTTATGATCGTTGGTGGGAAGGAAGAAAACTTTGGGGTGCTTTAGTGAACAATAGTCGAAATTTAGCCTTAAAACTTTCTGCTTATTTGTCTGATGAGAATGATAGAAATTTCTACAAAAAAGTGATTCCTGCTTATGCTTCGGTGCTTTCCAAACATTTATTGAATGAAGAAGTAAGCAAAATGTTGTTTGAAGGTTTGGATTTAGAAATCGATCATCACAAACACCGTCCGAATCAAGTGGCAAAAATGTTGTTTCAAAAAGCAAATGATTTGTACAAATCAGGGAAAATTACAGGTGACCAATTTTACATCATCAATTCCGAATTACAATCATTTACCGATATTTGTGGCGCTTGCGAACGTATTAAAAACACGCCTATTCCCTACTCGTACAGTTCGTTTATCAAAAAATTCATCTTCTTTTTTGTGATGACGTTGCCTTTCGGATTTGTATTTAGTTTGGGTTACTACGTAATTCCGGTTGTAATTTTTATCTTCTATGTTTTAGCAAGTTTAGAATTAATCGCCGAAGAAATCGAAGACCCATTTGGCAATGACGCCAACGATTTACCAATGACGAAAATTGCTTCAAATATTAAGAAGCATGTGGAAGAGATTTTGTAAGGGTTTGGAGGAAATTTGGTATATTTGGAAATAATAATTTTACTATTCTTTAAAGAATTATATCATGAAAAACCTATTCCAAACCACACTCCTACTCTTAACCATAGCTTTATTCACAAGCTGTAAGCAAGAAACCGTAGCTTCTCAAAACGAGTATTTTGCACAATCTGCTGATAGCATTCAAAATGGTGGTGTAAAAGTTATTCCCATTACAACTCCTAAAGGTACGTTTAATGTTTGGACCAAGCGAATTGGGAATAATCCAAAAATTAAAGTATTGCTTTTAAATGGTGGTCCAGGCGCTACGCACGAATATTTTGAATGTTTTGAAAATTTCTTACCAGCAGAAGGCATCGAGTTCATTTATTACGACCAATTAGGTTGCGGAAATGCTGATAATCCAAACGATACTTCGATGTGGGATTTACCAAGATATGTAGAGGAAGTAGAACAAGTTCGTAAAGCTTTAAAGTTAGACAACACCAATTTTTACTTGTTAGGTCATTCTTGGGGCGGAATTTTAGCTATGGAATACAGCTTGAAATATCAAAACAATATGAAAGGCTTAATCATTTCGAATATGATGGCAAGTTGCCCTGAATATGACAAATACGCCAATGAAGTATTAGCCAAACAAATGAATCCAGAAGTGTTGGCAGAATTGATGAAAATGGAAGCCAATAACGATTTTTCCAATCCAAAATACATGGAATTATTACTTCCTAATTTCTATGAAAAACACATTCTTCGTTTCCCTGCAAAAGATTGGCCAGAACCGGTAAACCGTTCTTTTGCTAAGATGAATCAGTCGCTTTACGTAACCATGCAAGGTCCGAGTGAATTTGGTATTTCAGGAAAATTAGAAAATTGGGATAGAAAAGCCGATTTAAAAAATGTAAAAATCCCAACCTTAGTAATCGGAGCAAAACACGATACAATGGATCCAAAACACATGGAAGAAATTTCGAAAATTTTACCAAACGGTTCATATTTATTCTGTCCAAAAGGAAGTCACATGGCATTTTACGATGACCAAAAGACCTATTTTACTGGATTGATTTCGTTCTTGAAAAAATAAACCAAAAGCAACTCTTAGTAGTTGCTTTTTTTGTATATTAGTTTTCTATTTCAAAAATCAAAATGGCGAACAAAGCGTTACTTTTTACTCCAGCTTTAACCCACGAAAAGTCGTTAAAAACTTTGGTGGAAAATCGTACCATTTTTTCATTAGATCATTGCGAATTAAATATTTTCGAAACCTATCAAAAATCGGATTTAGTTCCTTTGAAATTTAATGATTTGGTGGTTACGAGTATGTTGCGTGGAAAAAAAGTGATGCATTTATTTGAAGACCCAAGTTTTGAATATTTACCTGGCGAAACTGTAATCGTACCTTCCAATGCCGAGATGAAAATTGATTTTCCAGAAGCTTCGAAAGACAATCCTACGCAGTGTATTGCTTTGGCAATCGACAATCAGATTATTACGAATACCTTGGATTTTTTAAATGAGAAATATCCGAAAGAAGGAAAAAGCAATTTGTGGAAATTAGACCACGAAAACTATTTCTTTTATAACAACGTAGAATTAGCAGGAACCATCAACAAACTGATTAAGGAATGCATGGGTAATTCGCTAACCAAAGACGCTCTTGCCGATTTAACGCTTCAAGAATTGATTATCCGAATTATTCAAACGCAAACTACCAAACGTTTTGAAAACGAAAAATACATTGATAGCAATAGTCCGATAACACCAGCGATTGAATATATCAAAAGTAATATTCGAGAAACGATTAATTTGAAAGATTTGAGCGATAAAGCATGTATGAGTACGACTTCATTTTATCGCTATTTCAAAAGAGAATTAGGCATGAGCCCAATTGAATTCATCCTAAACGAAAAGATAAAATACGCCAAAAAACTATTGAGCAATCCCAACATTCAAGTCAATGAAGTTTCTTATGCAACAGGTTTTGAAGATTGCAATTACTTCATAAGATTATTTAAAAAATATGAAGGAGTTACACCAAAACAATATCAGTTGATGAATTATAATGGATAAAACAAGTTCAAATTCAAAAACAAGCTCAAAAAACAATTGGAATTAAGAATCTGAATCAATAAATTCCATAAACACTAAGTATTATTTAACTTTTCTGTCATGCTGAATTTATTTCAGTATCTAAAATATAGTCAGAAGCTGAAACAAGTTCAGCTTGACAAGTCTACCTATTCATTCAACCTAATTTCTTCTAAATTTTGAATTTCTTCTTCGGTAAATAATCTATAATTTACTTTGAATGTTTTTCCATAAGGAGTTTCTAATGAAAATCCGCCTGCTCCTATTCCATCCGTTACATCAAGCGTAAAATGAGCGTGTTTCCAGTATTCGAACAAATCTTTGTCCACCCAAAATTCAAATCCCATAATCGTTCCAATGCAAACATCGCCAAAGCGCAAATAAAATCCGCCTTTTTCAAAACATTGTGGCTGCGTTCCTTCACAACAACCGCCTGCTTGATAAAACATCAAATTACCAAACTTATCCGAAAGCATTTTGATTAATTCTATAGCTTTTTCGGTAGCTTCTAATCGTTTTATTTTTTCCATAGTTTACAAATAAAAAAGTCGCGAGTTCAAAATAAAATTAATCATGAATCGCGACTTTAAATTAAAAATTATCTACTAAAAGAATTCTAATTTGTTTTTGTTATAAGAAATCAACATGTTTTTAGTTTGACGATAATGATCTAACATCATTTTGTGATTTTCTCTACCAATTCCTGATTGTTTATAACCTCCAAATGGCGCTCCTGCTGGATAAGCATGATATTGGTTTACCCAAACACGTCCTGCTTGAATAGCTCTTGGTACTTGATATAATTCATGAGCATCACGAGTCCAAACTCCTGCTCCTAATCCGTACATAGTGTCGTTAGCGATTTCTAATGCTTCTTCTGTAGTTTTAAAAGTCGTAACCGCTAAAACTGGTCCGAAAATCTCTTCTTGGAAAATACGCATTTTGTTGTGCCCTTTGAATAACGTAGGTTGGATGTAATATCCGCCTTCTAAATCGCCACCTAGATGATTTACATCACCACCGCATAACAATTCGGCACCTTCTTCTTTACCTAATTTAATATACGAAAGAATTTTGTCTTTTTGAATTTGTGAAGCTTGAGCTCCCATCATCACCGTTGGATCTAATGGATTCCCCATTTTGATAGCTTTTACTCTTTCTAATACTCTTTCGATAAATTTATCATAAATCGATTCGTGAATTAATAATCTTGATGGACATGTACAAACTTCTCCTTGATTTAGGGCAAAAAGAGCAACTCCTTCTAAAGCTTTATCTAAAAAGGCATCATCAGCATCCATTACCGATGGGAAGAAAATATTTGGCGATTTTCCACCTAATTCTAACGTAACTGGAATAATATTTTCAGTAGCATATTGCATTACCATTCTTCCAGTAGCAGTCGAACCCGTAAATGCAGCTTTGCAAACTTTTGGATTGGTTACCAAAGTTCTTCCTAATTCCGCTCCAAAACCATTGATAACATTGATAACTCCTGCTGGAACTAAATCACCAATAATTTCCATTAAAACCATAATTGAAATTGGCGTACTTTCTGCTGGTTTTAAAACTACACAGTTTCCTGCTGCTAATGCTGGTGCCAATTTCCAAACTGCCATTAAAATTGGGAAATTCCAAGGAATAATTTGGGCTACAACTCCAATTGGTTCATGTACGATGATAGAAACTGTATCTTTATCTAATTCGGTAATAGAACCTTCTTCAGCTCGAATTACACTGGCAAAATATCTAAAATGGTCAATTGCTAACGGAATATCAGCCGCCATAGTTTCGCGAATGGCTTTACCGTTATCTAAGGTTTCAACCGCAGCGATGTATTCTAAATTAGCTTCAATTCTATCTGCTATTTTGTTCAACATGATACTTCTCTCAGTCGCCGAAGTTTGACTAAATGTTTTGAAAGCTTCGTCAGCTGCATTTACAGCCATTTCAACATCCATTTTAGCGGAATGTGCTGCTTTTGCCATTAATTTACCATCAACTGGTGAAAGTACTTCAAAATATTGCCCTGTTGAAGGCGCTGTCCATTTTCCGTTGATATAATTATCGTACTTTTCTTTTAGTTGTGGTCTTAGAATTAAATTACTCATAATTTTGATTTTTGGTTTGTTTCTCAAAATTAGATTCAATTCTTATCTTAGAATAGCACAATTATTTCATTTAATAGCACAAAACTGATATTGACTCAATTTTAACTTCTAAAAATTACATTTATACTAAATTTTCCCACAATTATTTATCAAATTAATAATCTATAACTAATTATACTTATAACCAAAAGGCTGTTCAAAATTTCTAAATTCTAATTTCTAAATTCTAATTTTATAAAGTATCTTTGCGGTTTAAAATTCGATACAAAATGCGTATATCTTACAATTGGTTAAAACAATTCATTAAAACCGATTTAAAATCTGAAGAAATTGCTGACATTCTTACCGACTTAGGTTTAGAAGTAGAAGGCGTTGACAAATACGAAAGTTTAAAAGGTGGTTTACAAGGCGTTGTGATTGGTCATGTATTAACATGCGAAAAACATCCTGATGCTGATAAACTAAAAATCACAACAGTTGATTTAGGTGATGGAAATGCGCCTGTTCAAATTGTTTGTGGTGCTCCAAACGTGGCAGCGGGACAAAAAGTTCCTGTGGCGACTATTGGAACGAAGTTATTTGACAAAGAAGGAAACGCATTCGAAATTAAAAAAGGTAAAATCCGCGGACAAGAAAGTCACGGAATGATTTGCGCTGAAGACGAATTAGGCTTAGGCGAAAGTCATGACGGAATTATGATTTTGAATGAAGACTTAAAGCCAGGAACACCAGCTTCAAAAGTATTCGAAATTGAAACAGACGAAGTGTTCGAAATTGGATTAACTCCAAACCGTGCTGATGCTATGTCTCACATGGGTGTGGCTCGTGATCTTCGTGCTGGTTTGTTACAAAAAGGAACTTCTTCTGAATTAATTACTCCATCGGTAAGTAAATTTAAGGTTGAAAAACGTACTTTAAAAATCGATGTGAAAGTTGAAAACGAAAAATTAGCACCAAGATATTGTGGCGTTACGATTTCAGGGGTTACAGTGAAACAATCTCCAAATTGGTTACAAAACCGTTTGAAAGCGATTGGTTTAACTCCAAAAAATAATATTGTTGACGTTACCAATTACGTTTTACACGAATTAGGTCAACCGTTACATGCTTTTGATGCGGCTCAAATTAAAGGAAATAAAGTAGTAGTAAAAACGGTTCCAGCTGGAACTAAATTTGTTACTCTTGATGATATCGAACGTACACTTCACGAAGAAGATTTAATGATTTGTGATGAAAATGGCCCAATGTGTATTGCGGGTGTTTTCGGAGGGAAAACTTCTGGCGTTTCTGAAAAAACTCAGGCTATTTTCTTAGAAAGTGCTTATTTTAATCCGGTCTCAGTTAGAAAAACAGCAAAAAGACATACATTGAGTACTGATGCTTCTTTCCGTTTTGAAAGAGGAATCGATCCAAGTATTACCGAATACGCTTTAAAACGTGCTGCTTTATTAATTCAAGAAGTGGCAGGTGGCGAAATTACTTCGGATATCGTAGATATTTATCCTAAAAAAATTGAAGATTTCAGTGTGTTTATTCATTTCAACAAAGTGAATAAAATCATCGGAGAGGAAATTAAACCCGAAACGATTAAGAAGATTTTAGCGTCTTTAGACATCAAAGTTAACAGTATTACAGAAGCCGGTTTAGGATTAACCATTCCTTCGTATCGTGTGGATGTTACTCGCGAAATTGACGTAATTGAAGAAATTCTACGTGTTTACGGATACAACAACATCAAAATTCCTTCTAAAGTGAATGCTACTACAGCCTATTCATCAAGAACGGAAGAATATAAAGTACAAAATGTCATTGCCAACCAACTGTGCTCATTAGGTTTCAACGAAATGATGGCAAATTCATTAACAACGCCAGATTACGTAAAATTATCTGAAAACTTAAAAGAGGAATACAATGTAATGATGTTAAATCCGTTAAGTAGCGATTTATCAGCAATGCGTCAGTCGTTATTGTTCTCAGGATTAGAAGCGGTTTCTTTCAATATTAACAGAAAAAGAAGCGATTTAAAATTCTTCGAATTTGGAAAAAGTTACCACAAAATGCCAGGTGGTTATGATGAAAACAAACACTTAACGTTGTTAGTAACTGGAAACAGACAAAACGAAAGTTGGACTAATCCACAATCAAAATCCGATTTCTTCTTATTTAAAGGTTATATCAATACCATTTTAAGTCGTTTAGGATTGGATAAAAAAGTAACTTCATTACCATTTGAGAATGATGTTTTTGCTGAAGGATTAGCTTTAGCGGTTGGAAAAGAAATTATTGTAGAATTTGGAACAGTTAAAAAATCAGTTTTAAAACATTTTGATATTAAACAAGAAGTATTGTATGCTGATTTTGCTTGGGATAAAATTCAGAAATACGTTTCTACGAAAATTAAATTTACCGATATTCCAAAATATCCAGAAGTTCGTAGAGATTTGGCGTTATTATTAGACGAGAACGTGAAATTCGAACAAATTTATAACATCGCGAAACAAACTGAAAAAGGCTTATTGAAAGATGTTAATCTATTCGACGTTTACCAAGGAAATAACTTACCAGAAGGTAAAAAATCCTACGCCGTAAGTTTCATTTTGCAAGACGATTCTAAAACGCTAACCGACACTCAAATAGATAAAATTATGAGTAAGTTACAAGGCAATTTTGAAAGTCAATTAGGAGCAACTTTAAGATAAAAACAAACCTGACAGGTTTCGGAAACCTGTCAGATTTAAATAAAAAACTCCCGATTCAAATGAATCGGGAGTTTTTTTATCACTAAATTTCCTCAAATTTCACTATTTTTACCACATGATAAAAGTCGTTTTAATTGGTTCAGGAAATGTGGGGCAACATTTAATTCAAGTGTTGTTGCAGGCTAAAGATGTCGATTTGGTGCAAGCGTTTGCTCGTAACCCAAGTCATTTATCACATTTGCTTCCTGCAACTAAAATTACATCTGATTATCAAAAAATTATTGAAGCAGATTTGTACATTATTTCGGTTTCGGATAATGCTATTACGGAAGTTTCTGCACAATTACCATTTGAAAATCGTTTGGTGGTGCATACTTCTGGCACTTCTGATATTTCAGTATTGCATGATAAGAACCGAAAAGGCGTATTTTATCCATTACAAACCTTTACTAAAGGAAAAGAGATCGACTTCGCTCCTATTCCCATTTGCTTAGAAACTGAAAAGGAATCGGATTACCAACTTTTAGAAAAACTAGGAAATTGCATTTCCCAAAAAGTCGTTCGAATTAGTTCTGAACAAAGAA
>RXJZ01000091.1 GCA_003963025.1 Flavobacteriaceae bacterium | reverse complement strand
TTGGAGTTACCTATGAAGGAAAAATCAACAACAAATTAACACTATACTCTTCATTAACTTTTAGTCCAGAAAGCAAGTTATACTCTGAAAACACTAGAAACATTGCTACTATTGTATATGGTTCTTCAGGTAATGAATTGATAGATGAAGAACAAGATGTTGATGTACAAAATAACTATATTGCAATTCCTACAAAATTAAGTATTGGTTCTGGTATTGGAGTAAAAAACAAATGGCTTATTGCTACCGAAATCACACTTCAACAAACTAGCAAACTAGAAAACAGATTCAAAGACGAATTAAATGGAGATTTTAAAAACGCAACAAAAATTGCGCTAGGTGGATTCTTTATTCCAAAATATAATTCTTTTTCTAGCTATTTCAGCAGAATGACCTATAGAGCCGGTTTACGATATGAAAATACTGGATTAGTGTTAAAAAATGAAAGCATAAACGATTATGGCATGACTTTTGGACTAGGACTACCAGTTGGTTTATCTAAAATTAACATTGGATTTGAATTAGGTAAAAAAGGAACAACAACTCAAAATTTAATTCAAGAAAATTATTTTAATTTAAATATCGGATTATCATTGAGTGATTTGTGGTTTAGAAAGAGAGAAATTAATTAATATTTATAACAACCAAAATGAAAAAGAGTTTAACTTTACTATTTATAGCAACAGCTAGTTTTTTTTCCCAAGCTCAAAACACTGAAGCTTGTACTGAAGCTATTAGCTTAATGACAACTTCTGTTAAAGCTAAAGATGTAAATAGCTATGATTACTTAACAACTTTAAGAAAAGATTGCCCCACTTTTCACAAAAGCATATATACTTATGGAGAATTGGCAATAAAACTAAAAATTGAAAAAGCTACTACCCCACAAGAAAAAGAAAAATATGTTCGTGATTTATTAAAATTATATGATGAGCACGACCAATATTTCCCAAATAATGGCGCCGGAAATAAAATGAAAAAAGGGCTGGCTTTGTTTGAAAATAAAATTGGAACAACAGATGAAGTATATAATTTGTTAGATGTTGCTTTTAAAACAGATTACGCCAACTTTAAATATGCTAAAGCCATGTATGTTTACTTCGAAATTTTGGTAAACAAACATAAAGCTAATAGTGGTATTGAATTGCAACAAGTTTTTGACAAATACGACGATTTAACAAAAAAACTTGAAGAAGAAGAAAAGGAATTAACTGATGAAAAAGACGCACTTTTAAGCAAAGAAGAATCAGGTCAAACTTTAACAGATAAAGAAACTACAAGAAAAAATAGATTAGAGAATAATTTAGAGATTTTCGAAGGAGTTAGAAATGACATGGATAATATTATTCTTGAGTTATCAACTTGTGCTAAATTAATACCATTTTATCAAAAAGGATTTGAACAAAACAAAACAAATGAAGAATGGTTAAAAAGAGCAACAAATCGTTTAGATGCTAAAGGATGTGATTCTGACCCACTGTTTTCAAAAATGTCAGAGGCGTTGTATAAATTAAACCCAAGTGCCGAAGCTGCTGAAAAATTAGGTATTGTAGAATATCAAAGAAAAAATACAGCTAAAGCGATGGAATATTTTAATCAAGCTGCAAGTTTACATACCGATAACACTAAAAAAGCAAATTTATATTATAAAATCGCAACCTTGTATAGTAGATCTAACAAAGTTCAAGCACGTAACTATGCAAGAAAAGCTTTAGAAGTAAAACCATCATTCGGAAAATCTTATCTATTAATTGCTTCTTTATACGGAAGTAGCATTAACGATTGTGGTAATGATCAATTTGAAAAAAGAGCTGTTTACTGGTTAGCTGCACAATATTGTGACAAAGCCGCTTCTGTTGATTCAACTTTGAGAAGTAAAGCAAGTGGCGACGCTGCTAAATACAGAGCTGCAGCACCTTCAAAAACAGAAATATTCCAATCTGGAAAAGGAGGACAACGAATTGCTTTCAATTGTTGGATTGGAGAAAGTATATTAGTTCCGAGTTTATAAAATGAAAATACATTTTAAAAATAATATTTTAAACATGGTCACGATTTTTGTCGTGACTATGTTTTTTTCATGCGAAAGCGACATCAATAAAGTTCAAAAACTTAGTAAAACATCTTTTATCCCTACAGGTGAAGCTGATACTATTAACTTAAAATATACAGATTCTGGACAAATTAAATCAATACTAAAAAGTCCTAAAATGTTAGATTATGGCAATATAATCAATCCTTTCACAGAATTTCCAAAAGGCATTAATGTTACCCTTTTTGATAACAAAGGAAATATCACAACCATTGTAGCAGATTATGCCATATCATACAAAAAAACCAGCATAATAGACCTACTGGGAAATGTAAAAATTAGTTCAGATACTGGTAAAAGATTAGAAACGTCACAACTGTACTTTGACCAAAAAAATGAATGGTTTTTTACCGAAAAACACTTTAAATATACTGATGAAGCTGGAGGTTATTTAGAAGGTCCTGGAGTTGATTTTAGTAAAGATTTCAAAATTTTTAATATGCAACAAAGTAGTGGTGAAGTAAACACTATTGATCAATAATTGTTTTACATTTTACTTTTCATTACATTTGATAAAAATAAAATATTATGACTTATTTAAAATTTATACAATATATTTATTTAATTTTCGCAGGGTTCTTTTTTTATGATGCTTTTAAAAAATACACAGAAGGAAGGCCTTTTAATGATATTCTATTAAGTATTATTATTGCTATAGTGGCTATAGGAATGTTCTTTTTTAGAAGACATTTTCAAAACAAATATCAAAACAGAAAATAGCTAAATGGAAATTGCTATTATTGTAATTTGTTTATTGCTTTCAGCGTTCTTTTCAGGAATGGAAATTGCTTATGTTTCTTCAAACAAAGTATATTTATCTATCGAAAAGAGACAACAAAACTTTAATGCATCTATTTTAAACAAACTTACCGAGAAACCATCTCAGTTTATCACCTCAATGCTCGTTGGAAACAATGTAGTATTGGTTATATATGGAATTTACTCAGGTGATTTAATCATTGATTGGCTAAATAATTATTTTGAACTAACTGCATTCGTTGGATTACTTCTACAAACTTTAATATCAACTGCGATAATTTTATTAACCGCAGAATTCCTTCCCAAAGTTTTTTTTCAAATTTATGCCAACTCGTTTATAAAATTCTTTGCCGTTCCTTCTTATTTTTTCTATCAACTATTTTTTTGGCCAACAAAATTTATCATTTGGATATCAGATACTATTTTAAAGAAATTTTTTAAAACTCCAGGAGATCAAGTACAAAATTACTTTAGCAAAGTTGAACTTGGAAACTACATCTCTGAACAAATGAACAATGTATCTCAAGAAAATGAAATTGATTCTGAAATTCAAATATTTCAAAATGCATTAGAATTTTCTGATTTAAAGGCAAGAGATATTATGACACCAAGAACAGAAATTAGTGGTGTTGACATATTAGATTCAGTCATAGAGCTAAGAGAAACTTTCATAAAAACAGGTTATTCTAAATTACTTATTTACCAAAATTCAATAGATGATATTTTAGGTTATGTCCACTCATTTGAATTGTTCAAAAAACCAAAAACCATCAAAAGTATCTTAATCCCAGTTGAATATATTCCAGAAACTATTTACATAAAAGATGCTTTAGATTTATTAACAAAAAAAAGAAAAAGCATAGCTGTAGTGCTAGATGAATATGGAGGTACTTCTGGAATTATTACTATTGAAGATATCATAGAGCAACTATTTGGTGAAATTGAAGATGAACATGATTTAGATGAAGAATTAATTGACGAATCATTAGATGACAACAGCTATTTGTTCTCGGCAAGACTTGATGTAGAATATTTAAATGAGAAATACAACTTAGAAATTCCTGAATCTGATTCCTATTCAACTTTGGGAGGTTTTATTGTGAATTACACAAAAGAAATTCCAATCAATGATGAAAAAATAAACATCGAAAATTTTGAAATAATCATTCATTCAGCAAGTAATAAAAAAATTGAATTGGTTCGTTTATCTGTAAAAGAAGAAAAAAGATAAAAAATCTTTCGAATTTTCAAGTAAAATATGAGTTTACTATTTTATTATTAAATAGATAATTGTATTTTCGCCCTCTGAAAAAAATTAAACACAAATAAAAATGGCAGTTTTATCTAAAATTAGACAACGTTCATTCTTCTTAATTATTATCATTGCTTTAGCATTATTCTCATTTGTTTTAGCTGATGTAATTCAAAGTGGAACTTTCAATTCTAGTACAAACAATGTTGGTTCTGTGAACGGGACAGATATTGAAGCTCAAGAATTTATGCAAAATGTTTCAATGATTGAAAAGCAAGGACAAGGAACTACTTCAACACAAGCAATGAATAGCGCTTGGGAACAAGAAGTTAGAAAAATCATCCTTTCAAGTGAATTTGAGAAATTAGGATTAAAAATTGGAAACGAACAATTAATTAATGTTATCAAACAAAATCCAAATTTAGCTCAAAATCCACAATTCTTAAATGCAGCTGGACAGTTTGATGAAAATAAATTCAAAGAATTTTTAAAAGGAATTAAAAATGCTCCTGATCAATCACAATGGTTAGAATGGAAAGAATTTGAAAGAAATATTGAGAGATTTGCTGTTGAGCAAATGTATAACACCATGATTAAGTCTGGAGTATATACCACAAAAGCAGAAGGTAAATTTCAATACAAAACTGAAAATGACAAAGCTGACTTTGAATATGTTTCAGTAGCATTTTCAACAGTAAACGATGATCAAGTTAAAATAACTGATGCTGAGATTATTGATTTCATGAAGAAATCTCCAAAAAAATACAAATCAGATAACACAACAAGTATTGATTTCGTTTTAGTAGAAAACAAACCATCAAAAGAAGACGAACAAGCAATGTTATCTTCAATTAGTGATGTTAAAGTAAAATTCGATTCTGTTGCTAATGTAGGTGAATTTGTAAATGCAAATTCAGATATTAAATTTGATTCAACTTATTTAGCTAAAAAAGATTTACCACTTGACTACCAAGAGCAATTATTTAACTTGCCTGTTGGTGGTGTTTTTGGTCCATATGTTTTCAATGGACACCAATGTATTTCTAGAATGATCGCTAAAAAAGGAAATGCAAGCGCTAAAGCTAGTCACATTTTATTAGCTTACAAAGGAGCACCTCAATCTACTGCAACTAGAACTAAAGAAGAAGCTCAAGCTTTAGCAAATGACTTATTAGCCCAAGCAAAAGCAAATCCTGGAAACTTCGCTATGTTAGCTATGACAAATTCTGACGACCCAGGATCTAAAAACAATGGAGGTGAATATGACAACATTATGCCTGGTCAAATGGTACCAAAATTTAATGATTTTGTATTTAACAATCCTGTTGGCATGATTGGAGTTGTTGAAACGGAGTATGGATTTCATGTTATTAAAGTTTTAGACAAGTATGGAGCTGTGCTTATGGGAACGGTTGCTCAAAAAATACAACCTTCTGAAGCAACAATAGATGCAATTTACACAAAAGCAAGTCAACTTGAGGCTGATGCAAACGAAAATAAAGATTTCGTCGCTGTAGCTAAAAAAGCTGGTTTAGAAGTAGTTCCAGCAACTAACTTAAAAGGATTTGACGAATATGTTCAAGGAGTTGGTTCTCAAAGAGAAATTGTAAGATGGTCATTCAACAAAGATACTGAAATAGGAGATGTTAGACGTTTTGATGTTCCTCAAGGTTTTGTTATTGCAAAATTAAAAGACAGAAACGAAACAGGTTTATTACCAATTGATGTTGCTAGACAATCTGTTGAACCGCTTATTAAAAATCAGAAAAAAGCTGAAATTATCAAGAAAAAAATGAATGGAAATTCATTAGAGGCAGTTGCAAAAGCTTCTGGTGCTTCAATACAAACTGCTACTGGCATTTCTTTGAAAACACCTGTACTTCCAAATATGGGTAATGAACCTAAAGTTGTTGGAAAAGCATTTGGTTTAGCTGCAGGAAAAACTTCCGAAATTATCGAAGGTAATTCAGGTATGTTTATGGTAAGAGCTAAAACCGTAACTAAAGCTCCAGAGATTTCAAGTTATGCTACTTACATTACACAAGACAGAAGTCAAAATCAATCATATGCTATCTCTAAAGCTTATATTGCTTTAAAAGATAAAGCAGAGATTAAAGATAATAGAGCTAACTTCTAAGAAAAATTTTATACAATGAAAAAAGGCTATCCGAAAATCGTGATAGCCTTTTTTTATTTAATTTGTTTTATAACGTAAGTCACAATACCCCAAATTATAAATTCGTTATGTGGTTCTATTTGAATGGGAGCATAACTTGGATTTTCAGGCATTAAAAAAACAGCTTCATCTGTTTTCTTGATTCGTTTTACTGTAAACTCACCGTCTATAAAACAAACCGCTACGGCATTATTTCTTGGTTCAAGACTTCTGTCAATCACTAAAATATCGCCATCATCAATTCCTGCCCCTGTCATGGAGTTTCCACTTGCTTTGGCATAAAAGGTTGCTTCTTTGTTCTTAATCAACAAATGATCTAAACTTACTTTTGATTCTTCAAAATCAGCTGCAGGCGAAGGAAATCCCGCTTTAATTTCACTCGAAATAAATGAGGTTTCAATCGGATTTTCAAAATCAGGGACGAAGAAAGTTATTTTGGAATTTACTTGCATTTTACTTCTAGTAATTCGTTAAAATTCGTAGTATATCGATTGGATAAATGATTCTGTTTCATTTTCCAAGTACGTTTTAAATCTTGTGACGCTAATCTAAGTTTACGTTCACCTGTTTTCGCTTGAACCGCATCCATAACCTCCATGAGTTTTTGGTATTTGGGATTCTCCTCATCAAAAAGTTTAAATTGGCGTTGAGAAGAAGGTACAATCTCTGAAACTATAACACCTGCTTTTTTGTAAGCGGTTCCTTTTTGATACAAATCTTTCAACATCATAATAGCGGTTTGACTAATTGAAAAAGAAGTATTGGAAGGAAAAGATAAAGTTTGCATGCGATAAAAACTATACTTTTCACCATTAGCGTTAAATGGATCTTTTCGCAAATACAAAGTAACCGCATTGCAACAGGAATTTTGTTTGCGCAATTTCTCAGAACAAACACTTGCAAAAGTTACCACTCGCTCTTTGAGTTCATTAAAATCAGTAATATCTTTCTCAAAACTTCTCGTTACAGCGATATTTTTCTTTGCCTTAGGTTCTTCCATTTCTAATACAGATTTCCCTTCTAATTCATACTTCAAACGCATCCCTACAACGCCCATTTCTTTACGAATAAAAGCTTCGTTATGAGGAAGTGTAAAATCATAAGCCGTTTTAATGTTTTTCGCTTGCATTTTTTTGGTTAAACGAAAACCAATACCCCAAACATCTTCAATTTTAGTCCATTTTAAGGCTTTGATTCGTTTTTCCTCGGTATCGATAACATAAATTCCGTTTGTGCGTTCTGGAAACTTCTTAGCAATTTTATTAGCTACTTTTGAAAGTGCTTTTGTAGGCGCAAAACCGATTCCAATAGGAATACTCAACCATTTCAAAATTCTATGTTGAATTTCGGCACCATACGCGTTGAAATCAGGAATTATCATTCCTGAAAAATTCAAAAAAGCTTCATCGATACTATATACCTCAACATTGGGCGTATAATTTTCTAAGATTTTCATCACTCTATGACTCAAATCGCCATACAACGCATAATTGGAAGAAAAAACGTGAATATCATGTTGCTTTATCAAATCGCGAACCTGAAATTCGGGTGCGCCCATTGGAATTCCGAATGTTTTAGCTTCGTTACTACGCGAAATGATACAACCATCATTATTAGACAAAACCACAACAGGTTTGCCATTTAATTGAGGTTGGAAAACACGTTCGCACGAAACGTAAAAGTTATTACAATCGACTAAAGCATACATCTTGTAAAGTTACTTCAACTTTCACAAAAAGGAAATGAGTCAATTGTTAATGTTAATAAATTATCGTTTTAAAGAAAAGTGAGCTTTAAAAATTTGTTTCGTCGTTCCATTCTGAGGCAAATATTCCACCGTAAACCAATAATCCGTAGAAGGTAGCTTTTCACCATTGTAAACTCCATCCCAACCTGAACTAGCAGGCGACATTTGTTTCAAGAATTTACCATAACGATCAAAAATAGTAATCACTGCATCAGGTTGATGGCTTAAATTCCAAATATTCCAATTATCGTTGACTCCATCTGCATTTGGTGTAAAATAATTAGGATAATTAATAATATAAATTGGACCAATAGTTGTTTGTGAACATCCGCCCAAAATATCATAAATATTCACATAATATTCGCCTGTTGGCAAATTAGTAAACACATTACTAGATTGATATTCAGTTACATTTCCATCTGGATAAACCAATTGATATAGGTAATCTCCAAATAATCCACCAGTTAAATTTACGGTAATAAACGTGTTGTTTTCAAACGGAGTACTTACCGTAAAATTAGCTACAGCTGGACTCGATTGTACAATAGTTACCGTAGTTGTGTTGTAATTACAATTAGCTCCTACATCAGGTGTTAATTTAATAAATTCAACCGTATAAACTCCTGCTTGTGACGCGGTGTAAGTTGGACCAGTTCCCATTAAAGTTCCATTCAAATACCAATTCAAGGTAAAAAATGCAGGATTTAAACCAGAATCCATAGTAAAGGTTCGTAACACATCACCTGTTTGAGAATCTACACAGATAATTCCACCTTGAATTGTTATGTTCAAAAGAGGATGAACTGTGAATGTGAAAGAAATTTCGTCGTTACAATTTGGGTTTCCAATTGCTGAAGCGTACACATAATACGTATAAGTTCCAGGAGTTGTGATATTCAAATTCGTAATTAAATCAACTGCATTTCCACCTGATTGCGAATAATAACCAATATTATAGGTTGTTGTTGGCAATGTTGGTAAAACATAAGTACCACATTCTTCATTATCAAAAACCAATCCTAAAGCAGCTAAATTAGGTGTTTCAGAAACCACAATATCAAAACTATCTTCTTGCGTACAAATAGTTCGGTCTCCATTTACTGCATACACATAAATTGTTGTAGTTGTGTTTGGCGTATTAAAAATTGTTCCTGGCAGTACAGGATTTACTCCATTTGGATCATAAAAATAACCAATGGTATAATTAAATGGTGTTGGTGCTACATGTGTTAATGCTGGTAATTGGTAATTATCAAACTCACATACGTTTACGTTTGGATAATCTGGTAGATTAATTCCATTATATGTAATGGTAAAAGGTCGATTGATTTCACAACCTGTACTAGTATCAATATTATAGAGATAAAAGGTTTGGGTAGTATTAAAAACTTGAGTAGAAGAAACAACAGCTCCTCCACCACTTGGCCCGCCAGGTGCTGTATAAATAGTTCCATTAGTTGGTGCTGGAATAGTGTAAGGGTTACATTCGGTTCTACCAATAACATTATCTGTAACAGGAAATGGATTAATACTTATAGTAAAAAAATCTTCATTAGAACATAATGTGGTTGAACCATCTGGATTATTAAATATGTGTTCATTATAAACATAATAAGTTCCAGGATTTAAATGAGTGCCGGATAAATCTATAATATCACCAGCAAATAACTGTTGCTGTCCAAATGCTGTGGGACCACCTGACAATGTGTAATAAGTTCCATTTGACAAAACAGGCAGAACAAATTCTCCACATCGAGGTCCATCAGGAATATCGTCAACTAATGGTGTGGGATGAATAACAATATTGTAATTTAAATTGCTAGTACAATTAGGCAAAACAGATGTGTTTGTGAAATAATAAACCACTTGGTTTGATGTTATTGGAATATTAGGGTCTACCGAGACACCTGACCCATTAGGCCCTGTAAAATAACCTCCAAATGTAACTGGAGGCAGAACATATCCTTGCTGAGAACACGCATAAACCGTAGAAAATAATGTAGTATCTACTAAATTAATCACAATATCATTCGACTCAATACAAGTCCCTGGCAAACCTTGACTTGTTGTGTGCGCTAAAGAATTAACGACATAGTAGGTTCCTGGGAAGTTGGGCCCGGCAACACTAATAACATCTCCTGCATTTAAAGCTGTCCCTCCTCCATTTGGATCTGTGTTATAATTTCCATTAGTTAATGGTGGCAAAACATAAGAATCA
>RXJZ01000243.1 GCA_003963025.1 Flavobacteriaceae bacterium | reverse complement strand
ACCCATTTGATTATTGAAAATTTTAAGCCGTAAAAATACAATTATTTATGGTTTTTTCAAGGCAATTTTGTTAACAATGGGTTAAAGTGTAATGTAACTGATTTACAGTGTGATAAATACCTGTTTAAAATAATCTAAAATAGTATTATATCGGGCTTTTATTATCGAATTAAACTGAAATGGGATCGAAATATTTTACTAATTCCACTTTCATCATATTCAATTAAAAACCAATAATCAGTTGAAGGAAGTTTATTTGAATTGAAAGTGCCATCCCAAGCTATATGGGAAGAATTTAGTTGCGTTATCAGTTTACCATATCGATCATAAATTGAAATTTTCCAATTATCAAAAGTATCCATTCCTGAGATGTACCAAAAGTCATTAATTCCGTCGTTATTTGGGGTGAAATAGTTTGGATAATTGATAATCAAAATCTCTTCCGAAAGAAAATAACCACATGTATTATTGTCAATTACAGTGATTGTATGAATTCCTGGACTCAAATTTTCAAAAATATTGCTTTCTTGAAGTGCTCCATTATCTAATTGATAATAATAATTTCCTGATGGAATTGCAGATATTGTAATACTTTGATTATCTGTAAAAGCTCCTGAAATACTATAAAATATACTTTCTAATTGTGATTCTAAAATAGTTACATTTATAGTTTGAGGCACGGTACAAGAGCTTAAGGTAGGTGTAAAAGTATAGCTTCCTGAAACTAAATTGTTAATAACTGCTGGCGACCAAGTTCCTGAAATTCCGTTTGGAGATATATTAGATAAAATAGGAGCTATTTCTCCTGAACATAATGTTATTGTGTTTGGAAAATCGGGTATCAAACCATTTCCAATAATTATATTTATTTCAAAAACAGGTATATTTTCGCAAGAACCTACTTGAGGTGTAAAAGTATATGTTGTAGTTCCTAAGCTTGATGTGTTTATTATAGATGGGTTCCATGTTCCATTAATTGGGGTTGAGTTTGATGAAGATAATGGTAAAATTTCAGGTGTTGCATTTAAGCAATATGTAGTTGTTATTGGTGGAAAAACTAAATTAATAGTGGTTGCTGGCGTGACGGTTACAACTATGGTTTCCGGATTTCCTTCGCAACCATTTAAAATAGGGGTAACCACATAAGTTACAGTTCCTGAAGTCGTTCCGTTATATTGTAATGTTTGATTAATACTTGTTCCCGAACCATTAGAAAAACCTGTAACATCAGTAGATGAAGCAGTCCAATTCAAAGTGGCATTTACATCAGACGCCACAAGTGTAATGGCTGTGTCGGTATTTGTACACAATGTTGTTGGTCCTGAAGAAGTAATTGAAATTGCCGGTAATAGCGTTACTGCAATTCTTGTACTACTTTGACATCCATTTGAAGTTGTAACAGTTTCTGCATAATAAGTTCCAATTGAAGCTGGCGTAAAAGTCGTTGAATTTGCGAGTAAAAGATTTCCATTTGTTTGACTATCGTACCAATTAACAGTTTCTCCACCCATAACACTTACGCTTAAACTTGTAGCTTGATTGGTGCAAAAACGTTGGTCGCCATTTGAAATAGGAGCATTAGGTAATGGAATGAAAACGACACTGTAAATATCCGAAAAAGTAGAACAAAAAGCATTGTTTAAATTGGCTATATCTTGCGCTACTTTAACTCGGTAATATGTTGTAGTGGTTATGTTTGGAATGGTATAATTTGCTGTGGTTTCACCTGGAATATCAGTGAAATTTATGTTGTCATTACTGTTTTGCCATTGATAAACATGAGAAATGCTTCCTGATGTTACAACTTGTAGATTTGGGTTAGTAATACTTGAGTTTTGACAAATGTTCATTGTGTTTCCAGTACTTGATGTGTTGATAATAGTACTATTTTCGCCACACGCCCTGAACATAATATCATCGATAGCTAAATCATTTCCACAGCCACCAACACCATTATTTCGCATTTTTAAAATTACCGAAGTTTGTCCTGCTGGCATTGTAAAAACTAAACCAAATTGATTCCAAATTGGAGCAGATGTTCCTGCAATATTTCCAGTATTTCCTGAACGTAACAAAATGGTATCGGTTTGATCCCAAATCTCAAAAGTTACGTTAATCGGGATTCCAGTTCCTGGGCAACCACCTGAAGCTGCATTATAGATATTCAACAACCAAGCCGAAAATTCAAATCGTGTATTACTGCACAATCCAGTAACGGTTCTTCTATAAAATTGTCCTGGAGTATTACTTGCATTGACAATTAAACATTTTCCGTTAATTCCATCCGGTTCATTATCGGGGGTTCTATCAAAGGAAGTGTGCCAATTATTTGGTATTAAATTAGTTCTGTTGTATAAAGTATATTGACCATCCTGAGGAAATCCAGAATTAACAAAAGTATAGTTTGTAACGCCTGCGGGTAATGCTGGGCCGTAATTGGTGCCACTTCCAAAATTCTCATAAAATATTGGTGCGCCACTACTACCTGTGCAAAATCCCAACTGTCCAAAGGAATTAGAAGTGTAATAAAATAAAACAATAAAAATCCAATATTGCTTTGTTAGTAAAGGGATGTTTTTCTTTTTATTCATAACTGCTTAAATTTAAACTTCTTTTTAAGAGTTTGAAGCGAAAATCTATCATAAAAACTATACAAAAAACGATATAGTACAATCATAAATAAATAATGTTGGTTAGCTGAAATTACCCTCAATTATATGTTGTTTTGTATAGGTATTGTTTAGGTTAATTTGGGTTCAAAAAAAACAATTAGACAAGGATTTTATATGGCACAAAGCTTATCAGCAGCTTTTATTAAAGTTTCATCGGTTTTTGCGAAACAAAAACGAAGCATATGTCTGTCCGTATTATCATTATAAAAAACCGAAATCGGAATGGAAGCTACACCATGATTTACAATCAATTCTTTAGCAAAATCCACATCGTTTTTATTCGAAATTTGGTTGTAATTCATCACTTGAAAATACGTTCCATCACAAGGCATTAACTCAAAACGGCTGTTTTTGATTAGGTTTTGAAATAAATCGCGTTTGCGTTGGTACATTTTGGAAACTTCACTAAAATCAACCAAATCCAAGTATTCCGAAATAACATTTTGCGAAAAACTATTCACACTAAATACTAAAAATTGATGCACTTTCTTCATTTCGAACATTAGATGTTCAGGAGCAATTAGATAACCGACTTTCCAACCCGTAACATGTAACGATTTTCCAAAAGAAGAAGCTATAATCGTTCGTTCTACTAATTTTGGACGCGTATTAAACGAAATATGCGGTTGCGAAAACGTAATATATTCATACACTTCGTCTCCCAAAATTAAGATTTGAGGATGTTTTTCTAAAATGGTTTCTAAAGCTTCAAAGTCTTGTTCGGTCCAAATTCTTCCCGTAGGATTGTGCGGATTGTTGATGACAATCATTTTGGTTTTAGGCGAAATCGCGCTTTCAATTCGGTTGAAATTAGGCGTGTAATCATCGTTTAATGAAACACGAACGGGTTTTCCACCGGCAACTAAAACCGAAGGTTCGTAACTGTCATAACTTGGATCTAAAATCAACACTTCATCGCCTTGATTCACAAACGTGTTAATCGCTGTAAAAACGCCTTGTGTAGCGCCAGCGGTAATCAACATTTCGGTTGTTGTATTGACTTTTCTACCGTATTGTTTTAAAGTTTGATTCGCAATTTTTTCCAATAACGAAGGCAAACCCGCCATCGGTGTATATTGGTGAATGTTTTCTCTAATAATGCGTTCCGAAATTTGCAACAAACGTTCGTCTTCAGGGAAATTCGGGAATCCTTGCGATAAATTAATAGCGCCGTGCTGGTTCGCTAATTGTGACATTACGGAAAAAATACTGGTGGTGATGTTAGGTAGTTTTGACATGAGATAATTTAGTGAAAACGAAATTGCAATTTAAATTTGGTTATATTGTTAATAATTTTCTTATTGATAATGAATTAACCACATAGAAACATAATTAAAAAGATAGTTATAGCCAATTCATTGTTACACATAGCTATGTTTTCTATTGTAAAGTGAAACGACTTTTAGAATTTATGAATATCTATGTTTCTATGTGGTTTAAATTTTAAAAAGTAAATTCAATTTGATTTTATAATTTTTCAAAAATATAAAAAATATACACGCTCTAATTTCTTCAAATTACTTTATTTTGTGATTTAATTCTGAGATTTTGAAGATAATCATATTAACACCGATGGAAATTGAGCGAGAAAAAGTCCTAAACGCTTTAGCTCGAATTCCCAATTTGAATCATACGTACGAAGTAATTGTTTCTGGAATTGGTCGTGAAAGTACGGCTAAGGCGATGATGCAATTGCCATCACACGATATTTGTGTGTTAATGGGTTTTGCTGCCGTAGTAGGAAAAGAAGCCCTTTTACCCGATTATTTGCATTTAGGAAAACCTATCGAAATTACCAATGCCTCGCTATACGGTTACGAAGGCGGCTTATTCGAAAACGGAAAACCCATCATCACCGAAAAACCAAAGCTAAATTTAGCTTGTTTGTCGTCTTTAACTTCCGATAAGTTTGTAAGAACAACCGATTTAGCCGAAAAAACGGTAGTAAATATGGAAGATTATACGTTTAAATTTTTGAAAAAACCACAAGATTTTATCGTGCGCATCATCTCCGATTTTTTACCTCACGAAACCGAAATCGACTTTTTCGAAGAAGTGAAAAGTATTGATTTTTTAGAAGGTGTGATGGCGGTGGATGAGTATATTCATAAGAAATTTTAAAAAAGATTTGGAAAATTCAAAAAATTAACCAAATCTTTGTATCAGAAAATTAATAACCTTTTAAAACGAAGAAAAATGTTTGTATTCAAATCATTACCTCAAAGCAATTCATCAGTAGGAACTGGTGTGGCTCTTCTTCGTGGCTTAACGCAATCATAGATAAAACAACATATATGAAAAAGCCCGAAGACATTTAGTTTCGGGCTTTTTTTTGTTTATTCTAGAGCCTTCAAAAAATTTTCCCGAAACGTATTCAAAATTTTGCAATGTCCTAAGTATGCCTATTTGGTTTACTGCGGTTCATTGTTATGAATCATTTTTAAAATTATTATGGGAAATAAACTATCTGGGAAAGACCTAATCAAATTAGGCTTCCCAAAAAATAATGCAATAAATATTGCCTTAGGGCAAATTAATAGATATCGAAAAAGGGAAAAAAAGGAAAGTATTTTAACTGAAGCGAAACAAGTTTTACTTTATCCTGAAAAATTCAAAGGAGATGGAACTTGGGGAAAAGTAGCAGAAGGTTTAATTAATCCAGTTGAAGTAAAATTTAATCAATTAAGAACAACTCGGGCTCCTTTTTCCATCTTTGGAGAAAACGAAATTGATGAACAAGCAAAGTTTCAATTGTATGATGCTTTAAAATTGCCAATTTCAGTAAAAGGTGCTTTGATGCCCGATGCACATTCTGGTTACGGATTGCCAATAGGTGGAGTTTTAGCAACTGAAAATGCAGTGATTCCGTATGGAGTTGGAGTTGATATTGGTTGTAGAATGAGCTTATCGATTTTCGATTTGCCAGCATCTTTTTTCAAAGGGAAAGACCATCAATTACAAGCCATTTTGAAAGACAATACCAAATTTGGAATGAGTGAAACGCATCAAACAAAAGCGGATCACGAAGTGTTTTATCGAGACGAATTTAAAAATATTCCAATTGTAAAACAGTTATTGGATAAAGCCTACAAGCAATTAGGTTCGTCTGGTGGAGGAAATCATTTTGTGGAATTCGGAATTGTAAAATTAGACAATCCATTACCTGAATGGAAATTGGAAGCTAAAGAATATGTAGCAGTTTTGTCACATAGCGGTTCTCGTGGATTGGGTGCAAATATTGCCAAACATTATACGTATTTGGCAAGTAAACAATGTCCGTTACCAAAAAATGTGCAACATTTAGCTTGGTTAGATTTGAATACGCATGACGGTCAAGAATATTGGATGGCTATGAATTTAGCTGGAGATTATGCTAAAGCGTGTCACGAAGATATCCACAGAAGATTGGCTAAAGCACTTGGAAAACTTATTGTGGTAACTATTGAAAATCATCACAATTTTGCTTGGAAAGAAATGGTGGATGGTAAAGAATGTATTGTGCATCGAAAAGGGGCAACGCCAGCGGCCAAAGGACAATTGGGAATTATTCCCGGTTCGATGACTGCACCAGGATTTATCGTAATGGGAAAAGGAAACGAAGATAGTTTGCAATCAGCTTCACATGGAGCTGGGCGTTTGTTTTCAAGAGCGAAATGCAAAACAACTTTTACCCAAAGTCAGATTAAAAAAGTGTTGGCTGATAATGATGTGACGTTGATTGGCGGAAATATTGACGAAGCGCCAATGGCATACAAGAACATTCATACTGTCATGAATTTACAAACTGAATTAGTAGATGTGTTAGGAACTTTCACACCGAAAATTGTTAGAATGGATCGATAATATGGAAAAGATAATTCAAATTACTTCAGGAAGAGGGCCTGCTGAATGTACTTGGGTAGTAGCGCAAGTATTGAAAAAAGTGTTGCAAGAATCAGAAACGCTTGGTTTAGAAGCGACTGTCTTGCAACGCGAAGCAGGTTCGGAAAATGGAACTGTAGCTTCAGCTATAGTTCAAATTACAGGAAATAAAGCGGAAGAGTTTGTAGCTTCATGGGTAGGAACCATTCAATGGATTGGAAAAAGTACGTTTAGAAAATTTCATAAGCGAAGCAATTGGTTTATTGGAATCTTTAAAGTGGATACAATTCAATCGAATACTTTTTCTGAAAAGGATATTCAATATCAAGCGATGCGAAGTTCAGGAGCGGGTGGACAACATGTAAATAAAGTGAGTTCTGCTATTCGGGCAACCCATGTGCCATCAGGAATTAGTGTGGTAAGTATGGATTCGCGTTCGCAACATCAGAATAAGAAATTAGCGACTGAACGTTTGTTACTGAAACTAAATGAAGCCCAATTGAATCTTTTGAAACAACAATTTCAAAGTCAATGGACGAATCAATTAGCAGTAGAACGTGGAAATTCCATTCGAACTTTTGAAGGTTCCGATTTTAAGAAACTCAAAGTAGAAAAGAAATTTAAAGCTGTGCGACAGCAATTAAAAAACGAATTAAAAAATGAAAAATATAGATAAATATTTGTTTCAAGCTTTGGATAATTATCCGTATTCTTTGGAAGAAACAATTGAATCTTTAGATTATGCCATGTCATACGATTCTAAAAATACAACAGCATTATGTTTGTATGGAAGAATTCAAACAGAGCAATTGCAAAATTATGAAGAAGCAAAACGTTATTTTCAAGAAGTATTAGCAATTAATATTGATGCCGTATCGGTATATCCATATTATATTGAAACCTTACTCTTAAATGAAGATTATGAAGAAGCATCTAAATTGATTGACTTTGCTTTGACAATAAAAGGCATCAATAAAATGGTAATACTTCTTAAGAAAGTTCAATTATTAGAACGTCAAGCAGCTATTAAAGAAGCTTTAAAATTACTTAAGGAAGTAAAATTAAAGACGTTTACTAATGAAACTTACGAAATTGATGAGGTTGAAAAGCGTTTAAAGGCAAAAAGAAATCTCTTGAAACCAAAGAAAAAAGAAAAGTCTGAAAAATCAAAAAAGAAAAGTAAGAAATAAAAAAAAACCAGCCTAAAAGCTGGTTTTTTGTTTTATGTATATGGATTAGATTTACTCCTCCAATAAAACCTCTAAAATCGTAATCGCGGCATCGCTAATTTTAGTTCCAGGACCAAAAACCGCTACAGCTCCGGCGTCGAATAAAAATTGGTAGTCTTGTGCAGGAATAACTCCTCCCACAATTACCATAATATCTTCTCTTCCGTATTTTTTTAGTTCTTCAATTACTTGTGGTACTAAGGTTTTGTGTCCCGCTGCTAAAGAAGAAACGCCTAAAATGTGTACGTCGTTTTCTACCGCTTGTTTGGCAGCTTCTTGTGGTGTTTGGAATAACGGACCAATGTCCACGTCAAAACCTACGTCGGCATAACCTGTTGCTACAACTTTCGCACCACGATCGTGACCGTCTTGTCCCATTTTCGCAATCATAATACGAGGACGACGGCCTTCTTTCTTCGCGAAAGCATCGGCTAATTGTTTAGCTTTTTCAAAACTTTCGTCGTTTTTAATTTCTTTACTATACACGCCGCTAAAACTTCTAATTTGTGCTTTATATCTTCCGAAAACTACTTCTAAAGCATCACTAATTTCGCCTAATGTAGCTCTGTTTCGTGCTGCTTCT
>RXJZ01000104.1 GCA_003963025.1 Flavobacteriaceae bacterium | reverse complement strand
GGGAACATCATCTCAAACAGTGACTGGTTTAACAAATGGTACAACATATTATTTTACTTTTTTTACACGTAAAGGGTCGGTTTGGAGTACTGGTGTTTCAACAACAGCAACCCCAAATTTTATGTCACAAGCATCTGATTATTTTAGATCTATTGCTAGTGGTAGTTGGTTTTCAACTTCTACATGGCAAAGTTCATCAGATAATAATACTTGGATATCGGCAACATTAACTCCAACAAGCTCAGCAAATACAATTATAATTCAAAATGGTCATACAGTAAGTTTTAATGGAAACTTAACTGTTGATCAATTAATTGTTGAGTCAGGGGCTGTTTTGGAGTATAATTCTAGCACTGTTACAAGTTTTGTTATTAATGATGGTATTGGAGATGATTTTGTTGTTTATGGTAAATATAAAATTAATCTTACAGCTACTGCTACAACAACAATTAATGGAACAGCTATTGTGAAAAATGGCGGAATGATAGAGGTGGCAAGTACTTCTGGAGGTGATTCAAGATATATTTGGGTGCAGCAACAATTAAGTAATAAAGTTGCTTGGGAAACAGGTTCAATTTATTATTGGGTTGCTAATGCTACATTTGGAACAAGTAATATAACTTATTTTCCAGATAATGGAACAATTCCAATCTTTAGGATAAAAAATACGGGTGCAAACACTATCGGATCAGCAAATCCTTTAATTATCAATGGTAAATTAGAAGTTGAAACTTCTGGTTCGACAAATTTTGGTGGGACTGGTTTAAAGACTATTAAATATGGTATAATAGGTGCTGGTGATTTTAATCAAATAGGAGGAATTATTCAAATTACGGGTGTAAATGCTGAAATAGGTGGAACTGGAACTATAGCGTTGAATTCAAATGGGTTAACTATTAGTTCTGGAGCTGAAGTGTATTTGACTTCAAACAAAACTTTTTCGGGTTCAGGTAATAAACTTACGGTTAGTGGTATATTGGATTGCGATGTTAATGCTATTGCTGGTGATATTAATGTAACTGTTAACAATGGAGGGGTTTTAAAAACTGCCAACCTAAGCGTTTCAGGAGCAATTTCTGGAACTATAACAGCTACCGGTGGGCTTACATTGAATACAGGCTCTACCGTAGAATTGAATGGAGCGACACAACAATTTTTAGGTGCTAGAACGTTTTCTAACTTAAAAATCAACAATATTTCTGGTGTTTTAGCTAAAGGAGATATCACCGTTAATGGTATTCTTGATTTAGCTACTGCTAATCCAAATGCGACAAACGGAACTTTGGAAATGGTAAATGATTATACTGGATATGCTCAAAACCCATATGGTACTGGAGATTATACGAATAGTACCGCTTCCTTCAACAATTTAGATTCGTATGTGTTAACTATGGGGCCAAGTGCTACCACTGTTGGAATTGGCGATGTTACGGGTAAAATACGACGTACAGGTTTGGTAGATAATACAACTTATTCTTTTGGTAATGCCCATACCGAGCTTCGATTGAATTCGGTAAGCGGAAGTGCTATTCCGTCTCAAATTACAGTGGTTGCTACTAGAGGTGCTTATGGTACTCATATTGATAACACAGGTGGCGTTGCCATTAATGGTAATACTGCTAATCGAAATGCAGTACAACGTTTGTATCAAGTTTTAAGAACGGGTGGTGATGTAGCTTCTCGCTTTACGTTGCGAATGGCTTATGAAGATACCGAATTGAATGGGAATGCCGAAGCTAATTTGGTTTCTTGGGATCACCATTTGCCTTATGGTGCTATTACACCTCATGAACATGGAAAAACAAGTGCTAATGCAACAGAGAATTGGGTGGAGTTGAGTAATCATTCGGTTAATTACTTAGCTACAGAAGGCGCTACTGCTTTTACGAAATATTGGATGTTATCTGCTAAAGAATCTTTGAATGATTATGAATGGTTGGGCGCAGTAGCTGTGCCGGGTCAGACCAATTGGAATATTACAGATAATTGGAAAAGCGGAAAAATACCGAATGAAGCCGCTAATGTATTCATTCCAAATGCTGCTTTAACGGCTAACGATCCCGTTATTAATTCTGATAGTGGTTATGGTATTTTGGATGGCACATCAGTGACTGCTGGTGAGGTTAGAATGCGTTCCTTAGAAATTGCTAGTGGAGGTGTTTTGACGGTAGCTTCAGGAACTGCTCCTACGATTACGTTATATGGAGGTCCTAACGTTGGTGGTGGTGGCGTTAACTACGGTTCATGGTTAAACAATGGTACTTTTACTGCTGAAAACAGTACTGTAGTGTTTGATTTTGACACTACAGCAACTGAATCTACAATTGCAGGTTCCACAACTTTTAATAATCTTACGATTGCTAATGGAAAAAAAGCAACGATACAAGAAGATGCACAAGTAGCTATTGCTGGAACACTAACCAATGGAGGAGTTTTAGATGCTACTACTAATTTGAATACTGTAATTTTCAATGGTTCTGCTGATCAAACGGTAGTTGCTACCAATGGAAGTGATTTGGCCTATTATAGTTTGGAATTGGGAGGCACAGGTGTAAAATCTTTTGCTGCTACTCCTAGTATAAAAGGTAATTTTATTCAGTCGGGTTCCGCTTCAATTACGGTACCTAGTACTATTACCTTTAATGGTTCAGCGGCTCAAAATATAGTGGGATTGGATTATACTACTATTGTTTTTTCAGAAGCTGGTACGAAGACATTTACTTCTGATGGTTCTATCAGCCGTGCAGGAGCTATTACGTTCTCGGGTACTCCAGGAACGGTTGATTTTGATGGTATTTCTAATAATTTGAACTTTGTATTAAAGTCAGATGATTTAGGAACTGCAAGAATTGGAACTGCTACTGGTTGGACTTTAAACGGAAAGGTTACGGCGGAGCGCTATATTCCAGCTAAACGTGCATGGCGTTTGTTGACGGCTCCTTTGAAAGGAACTTCTAATACGACTGTGCCTAACAACTGGCAAGGAGTAGCTGACGAAGGATTGTTGTTATTTAGTCCATCTACATATCAAAGTCAAACTATGACGGGTTATACTACTGGTGGTGGTAGTCCTAATATTTGGAAATATGATAGTGCCAATACGCAGTGGCAGTCAATTCCTGACTTAACAAATGAAAATTTATTTACTTCTACTGTTAATAATGGCTTTTTAGTATTTGCTACTGGGCCTTCTACTAGTACTAATATAGCTACGGGAGAAGCTGTGACGACTTTACGACCAAAAGGGCAATTGATTGCAGGTGATGTTTCTCATAGTTTAACAGCTGATCAATATCATTTGTTTGGTAATCCCTTTGCAAGTCCTTTAGATACAGAAGTTTTGGTACAAGCTAATGCCAATACTAAAGTATTTATGGTAGATCCTAGCCTTGGAACTGTAGGAGGATATGTTACCTACGATGGTGCGAATTGGGTTCCAACACCACCTAGTGGTAGTGAAAAATATATCCAAAGTGGACAAGGATTTTTTGTACGTTCGGCGAGCAATCCATTATTTACTATTTCTGAGTCTCATAAAGTGGAGGGAAATAGTAATGCTTGGTTTTCAAGAACAAGTGCAAGTGCAAGTTCAAGTTCAAGTTCAAATTCAAATTCAAGTTCAAATTCAAGTTCAAGTGTTGTAGTGGATAAGATTCGTGTGTTGTTATACAAGCAGCTTAATTCGCAATGGCAGTTGGCTGATGGTATATTGGCGGTAAATAGTGTTGGCGGTAATGATGGTGTTGATGCTGTTGATACGGGTAAAATGTCGAATTTCAATGAAAACATTTCGTTTAGAAATGGTACTAATAATTTGGCTATTGAATATAGAGGATTGCCTACTACGGGCACTGTTCAACCGATGCGATTAACGGGCACTACCGTTCAGCCGTATCAACTTCGAGTAAAGACAGAACACTATAGTAATAGTGATTTACAACCGTATTTAGAAGATACGCAAACGGGTACTTTAACTTTAATTCCGACGGATGGTTCAGAAGTGATAGTGTCATTCACAGGTGTTGCAGCTACAGTTGCGGCTCCAGATACTCGCTTTAGAATTGTATATCCAAGTGCTTTAGGGGTGGATGCTCCGGAAGCTTTAGCTGTGGGAGTCTATCCAAATCCTACCGAAGAGGGTATGTTTACGATAGTATTGCCTTCAGCAGGTGAAACGGCTCGTTATACCTTAACGAACCTATTGGGGCAAGAAGTGCGACAAGGAACATTAGATAGTGTTGCGTCTAGAGTTTCGGTTTCTTCTCTACAAGCAGGTGTTTATTTGTTAGAAGTAAACCTGTCGGGTAAGCGCTTCACGACTAAATTAATTATTAAGTAAAATTGGTAAATAAGATGAAAACAGTACGTAAAATAGAGTTGGGTTTTTACTTGATGGTATTGAATTTATGTAGTTTTACACTGGTAGCTCAGGATGAAGATCCAGGGTTTCCTATAGATGGTAATCCAGGAGAACCAGCAGCTCCTATAGATCAATGGGTACTTCCGATGTTTGTAGTGGGATTGGTTTTGGTTTATTATTATACCCGAAAAGTGATATTTTCAAATTCCAAATAAAAAAACACACACCCATAGGGTGTGTTTTTAGTATTTAATATCTTTTAATTTCATTCTATAATTGTAACAATCTCTACAGGTGTAACTTGATTGCCAAGTTAAGGTTAATTCGTGAACGCCTTGGCTGTGACCAAATCTAGAGGCATTAATATCATAGGAGTATCCAAATTTAAATTCGCCAATTCTCATGGTTACAAACGGATTTAAAGAGGTTAGCATGTGACTGTTTTTAGCTCTTCCTTCTGGATTGGTTGCTGCAATTACTCCAAAGGAAAACATGTCCATTTCTAATGAAGTTCCTATGTCTAAACGGTTGAATTGGGATTGTCGCATGTAATTAAAAGAGAGTAATAAATTACTGTCTTCCGGCACTATTGCGTAAGGAGAGTTGTCTAATGGGAAATAATAACCTCCATGAACGCTTAAAAATAAGTCTAATGGTACATTTCCGTTTTCTAGAAATGAAATATCGGGGCGTGATAGATGTTTTAAGGCGGCTCCAAACCATGCATTTTCTTCATCTACTAGGATGCCAAAACTGAAATCAATAAAATTGACTTTGTTGTAACTTAGAAATCCTGGATCGATACTGCTTCCAGCAATAGAACCGTCATTAGGGTTGATTTGGTCTTCTAAAATTAAATTGCCGAAGTTGAAATCTTTTCTACCAAAGCCTCCTTCTAATCCCAAACGAAGTCGCCAATTTTCATCGAGATCAATGCGGTAAGATACGGCCCCATTGAATTGAAAATAATTGTAATTTGTAAATGTTTCCTTTTGATTTAAGACGGTTATTCCAATACCTAAATTATCGGTTACTAAATTATTAGCAAATGCATATTGGGTGTCAATCCTTCTGTTGGCTTGGGGCCATTGACGCCTATGAATGATTCCTGCATTCCAAGCGCTTGCAGAACCTGTGAATCCTGGATTTAAAGTTTCTGGAACTACTAGTGATTGTGTAAATACAGGGTCTTGTGCGTTAACTTGGACCGAAAATGCAATGAGTAGTAGTATTGTATATAGGTTGTGTTTCATTTTTATTTGATTAATACAAAGGTTTCTTCAACAGTTATGGTTTTTCCATAGAAAGTTTCAGCACTCACTTTGCAATTGTAATTTCCGTTTTCTGAAGGAACTCCTTTTATTTTTCCATCCCATCCTTGTAAAACATCTCCTGTTTCAGAGAAGATTAACGATCCCCATGTGTCATAAATATCAAATCTGATGTTTTTTAATCCTTTGGTGACAGGTCTGTAGGAATCATTTACTGCATCATTATTTGGAGTGAATCCGGTAGGAAGTACTAAGATGTATCCTTTTTCAATTGATAAGCTAATTGTATGTTCATAAACACATCCAAAATCATAAGTAACGGTGAGTGTCACGATATAATTTCCTTCTTGAACATAGGTATGAATTGGATTTTCTTCATTAGAAAAGGTTCCGTCACCAAAATTCCAAATGAGGCTACTGTAATCTCCCGTTGCAGTATTGGTAAACTGAATAGGGTCTAGTGTTGCATATAATCCATAGTTAGTAAATCCATACGAGTTTTGAGTAAATCCTATGTTTCCAATGACTGGTATTGTTACATTTGTACTGTACGTTGTGGTACAGCCTAAAGCGTCAGTTGCAGTTAGTACTATCAATCCATCTTGATTGGTTGTCATCCATTCATTGTTAGCGCCACTTACTGTTCCGCTGGACCAAACTAAATTTACAGGAGGAACTCCACCCGAAACTTGTGCTGTAAAGACTTGGTTTATTTCCTTAGTTTCACAATCTACCTCTGTTTCAGAAATTACATTTAGCGATAGAGGTTGAGGTCGATTTACGGTATATTGTGTTGTATTGGTACATCCTCTGGAGTCGGTAACTACTACCGCATAATTTCCAGATGTTAAATTGTTTAGGTCTTCGGTCGTGTTTCCGTTAGACCAATTGTAAGTGAATGGCGGTGTACCTCCTGAAACGATTAAATCAATTGCTCCGCTGTTGCTGTTGTTGCAATCTAAAGCATCTTGAACATTCGCATTTAAGACTAAAGGTTGTGGTTCAACAATTATAAAAGTACGGTTTATGGTACAAGGTTTTGCATCCACTATGGTTACCGTATAAGTGCCTGGTGGTAGGTTGTTTCGCACCAATCCGGATGTGCTTCCATCACTCCAAGTTAGCGTTATAGGCTGCATTCCCCCTACTAAATTGAGGTTAATGCTTCCGTCATTAGCGCCGAAACAAGAAATGTTAACTACCGCTGGATTAATTGTAAATATAGGAGCTTCAGGAATATTTACCACTATTGATTTGGTACATCCGTTACTGTCTGTTACTACGATTGTATAATCACTAGCTGCTAAGTTGTTTTGATAAAATCCAGTTGCTAAATTACTCCATTGTGCTTGGTAGGGTGCTGTTCCGCCCGAAACGGTTAATGTAATGGAAGCATTGTTGGCTCCATAACAGGTTATAGGTGTTGTGGTAGGTACTATTGTAATGGCATTAGGTTGTGTTACTGTCAATCCTGTTATTGTTTTTACGCCTCCATTTGCATCTATAACTGTTAATGAATACACTCCAGCGCTTAAACCAGTAAATTGAGGATTTAAGTTGGTAGTGTTTGAAAAAGAATTCACTAGATTGCCATTGCTATCATATAATTCATAATCATAAGGAGAAACAGATTCTTGTGTGATCAAGGCTCCTACAGCTCCATTTGTATCTCCAAAACAAATTAGATTTATCGTAAGATTTAAATCTTGTTGAATAAGTAATTCAGGTGGTTGGGTAAGGATAAACGTTAAAATGAGAGGTGCACAGTAGCCATCATTTATGGTTACGGTATAGGTTCCTGCAATTAAACCTGTTAGGTCTTCACTTGTCGAAGTAAATCCGTTTGGTCCATTCCAACTATATGTATAAGTACCTGAACCTCCTAGCGTTGTTATATTTATACTTCCATCATTTGCTCCAAATACACTAATGTTATATCCGTTGTAATTGGATACAATACCAGAAGCTGAAAATGTGGGGTTAACCGTTATCGTGTAAGTTGCTATATTTCCTGTACAAGAGGAACCGTTATTGGTGAAAGTTGCTGTAGCTTGGTAAGTAATTGTTAATGGGGTATTCGTATTATTACTTATATTTTGAACGGGTATTGTATTGGTTCCGTTGCTTATTGCTCCTGTTATTCCTGATGGAATTGTTGCGGTCCAGTTGTATGTAATATTCCCAGGTAGTGCACTATTTAATGTTACTAGTGTTGTGTTTGACTCATTACAAATGGTTTGATTTGCAAGGTCAAATGAAACTATTGGTTTTGGATATACTTCTATTGTTATAGTAAAAGTAGTTCCTGTACAGATTCCTGCTGTTGGAGTCACTTCATACACTAAGGTCGCTATGGTGTTCGTGTTGTTAACTAATTGTTGGATAAATTGATTTTGTAATGTTCCATTATTAACCGAACCGCTTACTGCACCAGCAGGGGTCATAGTTACTAGATTCCAACTGTATTGTAAACCTGCAGGTATTACGTCGTTCGGATTTGTTGCATTAAAAATGTATTGTTCTCCACTACAAATAATTGCTGTAGCATTATTTACCACCGGAATTTGATTGATTATTACTTCGGCGGTATTGGAAACGGCATTGGTACAACCTCCTGAAGAGAAGGTGATAACACAGTAGTAGTATAGCGTACCTACCGTTGCACTAGGAGGAGTGAAAGTAGCATTGGTTGCTCCTGCGATAGCTGTTCCTCCTGTATTGGTGTTAGTTGTATTGCTGTACCATTGGTAAGAAGGAGTTCCCGTACCGTTGGTGTAGGCTACCGTCATAGTGTTGGTTGTTCCGTTTTCACAAACCGAGCTTGAAGCAGGTTGTGTGGTTATGGCAGGTGCAGGAACAACAATTACGCTGCTTACGGCACTAATAGCATTACATCCCACACCGCTTTGTGTGATAACGCAGTAGTAGTATTGTGTGCCTACCGTTGTAGTAGGAGGTGTATACGTACTGTTTGTAGCACCAACGATTAGAGTTCCTCCTGTAGTGCTGTTAGTTGAGTTGCTGTACCATTGGTAATTAAAAGTTCCAATACCTCCTGATACTGTTATGGATAGATCTGTTGGTGTGCTGCTTTGACAAAGTGTTTGTGTAGCTAAAGCCTGTGTATCTACTATAGGGTCGGCCACAACGATTACTTCTGCGGTATTGGAAGTTGTGCTACCACATCCATTACCGCTAAGGGTTACCGTTGCATAGAAGTAGTAGGTTCCAGCGGTGTTGAATACTGCTGGCGTATACGAACTGTTAGTAGCTCCTGCGATAGCTGTTCCTCCTGTATTGGTGTTAGTTGTATTGCTGTACCATTGGTAAGAAGGAGTTCCCGTACCGTTGGTGTAGGCTACCGTCATAGTGTTGGTTGTTCCGTTTTCACAAACCGAGCTTGAAGCAGGTTGTGTGGTTATGGCAGGTGCAGGAACAACAATTACGCTGCTTACGGCACTAATAGCATTACATCCCACACCGCTTTGTGTGATAACGCAGTAGTAGTATTGTGTGCCTACCGTTGTAGTAGGAGGTGTATACGTACTGTTTGTAGCACCAACGATTAGAGTTCCTCCTGTAGTGCTGTTAGTTGAGTTGCTGTACCATTGGTAATTAAAAGTTCCAATACCTCCTGATACTGTTATGGATAGATCTGTTGGTGTGCTGCTTTGACAAAGTGTTTGTGTAGCTAAAGCCTGTGTATCTACTATAGGGTCGGCCACAACGATTACTTCTGCGGTATTGGAAGTTGTGCTACCACATCCATTACCGCTAAGGGTTACCGTTGCATAGAAGTAGTAGGTTCCAGCGGTGTTGAATACTGCTGGCGTATACGAACTGTTA
>RXJZ01000001.1 GCA_003963025.1 Flavobacteriaceae bacterium | reverse complement strand
TTTTTCTTTTCTAGAAAACCAAAATTAAATTGTATTTTTGGAGTAATGCAATCCATTTTAGAAAATATCGCCAAACACGTTTCTTTAACTCAAGAAGAGCAAGAGCTATTTTTATCTAAAACAGAAACCAAGCAGTTTAAAGCTAAAACCATTTTATTGAGTGCTGGCGAAATTGCTAATTGTACTTATTTTGTAAATTCTGGCATTTTGAGAAGTTTTAATATTAATGACAACATCATCGAACATGTTTTGCATTTTGCTTGCGAAGGTTGGTGGATTGGCGACATGTACAGCTACATTTCTGGAAAACCGGGCAATTTGTTTATTGAAGTACTAGAAGATGCTGAAGTAGTAATCATTACCAAAGAAAACCATCAAAAACTTTATCACGAAATCCCAAAACTCGAACGTTTTTTCAGAATTTTAGCTGAAAATTCCTTAGTCTCTCATCAAGAACGCTTAATGGACAATTTGAGCTTAACTGCCGAAGAACGTTTTGAAAAATTCTGTTCTAAATATCCTACTTTAATTCAAAAAGTGCCTCAAAAACATATCGCTTCTTACATTGGTGTTACGCCTGAATTTTTTAGTAAGATGAAAAGTAAAATGTTGAAAAAATAAAAAACGAGCCATTGTTGACTCGTTTTTTGAAAATTTAATGAAAGAATTTATAACTTTATGGTGCAAAACTACCCGCAAACAATTTAATGGTTCCCATTAATTCTTCCATAATTCTTGCTTTTTATTTAGTTACTATTTATCTTTTACAATTTAAAAATCATAAACTTACAAGTCCCATTAGTATTTAATGGTTGACTTATAGTACTTGAATTTGCAGTTAATCCTTTGATATTTATTGTTTGTCCTGCTGTTAAGTAAAGTGTTACAGCTGTATATCCTCTTCCTTTAACACCTGAGGGAAAATTATTAGGAGCTGATCCTTGATAGTCAGTAATTATATTATTAATTCCTGTAATACCCGCGTTGTCAACATCTACAAACAAAAACTGATTAGTTGTTTGGCTTGAGGTTGGTGCATCTGGAGTTCGTGTTACTGCTTGAATAATATAAACGCCTGTTTGCGATACCGTAAATGTATTAGTACTTGTGTTATATGTACCTAAAGAAGCATTTGATGTAACCACATTATCAAAAGTGATTAAATCACCTGTATTTGTTCCATTAGCAAGTGATAATACTTGTGCATTTGTGGTTTTTGTTGCAATTAATGCAACTTGAGCACCACTTCCCCCTGCACTTGGAGTTACCCAGCTTGTAGCTCCAGCACCATCTGTACTTAACACTTGGTTTGCCGTACCTTTGGTAGTTGGTAGCGTATAGCTATTTGACCCACCATTAATTTGAACACCTGTACTGCTCCAGCGTAATGCCTCAGAACCACCAGCCGAGCCAAAACGGAGCGTTCCACCACCAAAACCAAAAATACTTGGTCCATCTACAGTGGAATTAAATTGAAGTCCGTGGTTGTTGTCGTTTGCTGCTCTAAAACGAAGTGCGTTATCGTTTAAGCCTAAATTTCCTGTACCTGCAAAATCTAAATTAAAACCGCCAAGTGTTACTGAACGGTTGCCTAAAAGTGTTCCATCATTTGTATAGATGTTTGTTCCGCCGCCACCGCCACTTGGCGTTACCCAACTGGTAGCTCCAGATCCATCAGTACTTAACACTTGGTTGGCAGTACCTCTGGTTGCTGGTAAAGTAAAGTTATTTGTGGTGGACTGTGCATTTACTTTTAATTGCCCTGCAATATCGGTTGCTGTTACATTATTGTTTCCTAATCTAATTTTGTTAGAAGCATCAACTATCGCTCCAGAACCAATTGCCGTTGCATTGCTTAAGTTATTCACACTTACATTAGCTCCTTTTCCTATTGCGGTGTTTTCTGAACCTGTTGTATTTACTCCCAATGCATCAGTTCCCAATGCCGTATTATCTGAACCTGAAGTAGTATTTACCATAGAAGTTCTTCCAACTGCAGTATTATTAGCTCCAATATTGTTTCTTTGTAATGCAGCTAATCCAATTCCAGTATTATTTATACCTGTGGTATTTAATTGAAGCGCAGAGGCTCCAACTGCTACGTTTTGATTTCCTGTTGTATTTGCTTGCATTGCTTGTGATCCTACAGCTGTGTTAGAATTTCCAGTTGTATTTACTTTCAATGCATTTTTCCCAAATGCACTATTACTTGACCCTGTGCTTGTACTTGTTAAACTTCCAGAACCAAACGATGTATTAGTTCCTGCATTGTTTGAAATAAGTCCTGCTCTCACATTGCTTACTCTAAATTCTAATGCTTTGTCATCTGAATTTCCAATAAAATCAGTTCCTTCAACAGTTCCTGAATTTCCGGTTTTATTCCAACTATCTCCAGCTGTTTTAGCATACAAAGCATAAGGTGTGCTTAGTAATTGAGAAGTTCCTGTAATGGTATAAGAAGAACCACCTGTTGGATCCGTTTCTGTTTTGATGAAGTAGGGTCCGTTTGCCCAGTTGATGGTTGCCATGTTTCCTGAAACAACTGTTCCTCCACCAATCTCTAAACTTACTAAACCGTTTACATTAGAAGTTGGAGTTTGCGTTTCTACATAGACCGCTGTTCCAGTAGCTGAACCCTGTAGAATACTGATTTGCATTCCAACCGCTTGATTGGTTACTAAGTTGTTAGTCGTGTTTCGTACTACGGCTTGGTAGCTCATTTTTTCTGGCGCTTGGGCGAAAGTTAATGTGCCAATTAACAAATGTGTTAATATGACAATTATTTTGATGTTTTTCATGGTTAGTTTTCTTTTTTAATAATTTTAAATGTTTTCACTTCTTTGTTGTTGTTTACTACTTTTAACAGAAAAATAGCCGCTGGTAATTGCTCCAATGAAATAGTTGACGTTTCTGTAGTAACTTTTTGATTTAAAATCATTCTACCGTTTAAGTCGAATAATTGGTAGGAAAGATTAGTAAAGTCAGTGTTTTTGACTTCTAATTGCAGCCAATTCGTGGTTGGATTTGGATACACAGCTAACTGTAAGTTGATGTTGAAATTTTCAGCACCTAAAACGGTTTGAATTTCAAAAGGTTGTTGTACGCCTTGTGCTACAGAGCCAGTTGCTCCAGTATTTGTAGTGTACACTATTTGTCCTACTGAGTAACTCACGTTTCCGTTTGTTCCTGATGCGTTGCCGCCTGAGTTTACGACAGCCTCTTGCGCATTTACTTGGGTTAGTCCAAGTAGTAGTGTTGTAACGAGTAATTTTTTAATGTTCATAGAATAGGTTATCAGTTTGTATTATATAAAAAGAAATAATACCACATAAAAAATGAAACTATATAAAATAGTTAATAAAATTTCTAAGCGGTATTTTTCAAAATTTTTCAAGAAGTTAATTTTTTAAAATAGAAGAAGAAGCACCATTTGAAAATTGCAACAGATACTTTCCTATTGCCAAATTTTCTATATTGATGGTATCGTTATTATTTAGTATTCCATTTTGTAATTGTCTTCCCATCATATCATAAATAACATAGGTTTCTGAATTTAACAATCCAGTGACTGTAATGAAATTTGTAGTAGGGTTTGGATATATTCTTACATCTTGTTTTTCGAATAAATCTGCACTCAAATTTGCTTGCACATTAACAGTCCAATCTTCAGCATCTACTCCAGAAAGAGAAGCATTGTCTTCAAATAAATTACCTAATGCGTAAGAATTAGTATTATTTCTACCAAACAAATACAACGCTATATCATTTGTAGTTTCGAAAACTTCCCAACGATAAGTTGTGTTTGCATTAAGTGTTAGATTAGCAGCGGTAAAGTCAGCTGTAATAGTAGCACCATTAAACCATTGATCTGTGTTTGATGCTCCATTTATCGTTGCATTAGCTAAAACAGCACCATTAACATCTTTTAGTCGAACTCCAACAAAAACATTTTGGCCTCTTAAGTCATCTATGTTTGGATTTGTTGGATTAAAAACAATGGTGCTTAACAAACCCGAACAACTTACCTGAAATGTTTGCCCTGTTCTAATTGCTTGAGTAAAAGCTGTATTACTACCATTAAATCCAGTTGTGCATTGTGCACTACTGTTATTTATTGAAAATAATAGTAAAAAAAGTAACGTAATTGATTTGTTCATAATATTATTTAAATGGTGTTTCTATTGACTGAGGTTTAGTTGAATTGTCAACTAAGTACGTTGTCTGTACTTTATCAGTTTTCTTTTTTAAAATTTTTTAATAATTCTTTATTTTCCTTGTGTTTCAAAATCCCAATTACTTCTTTAATATTCTCATCCGTTAATGGAATATCATTTTGAATACAGGTATAAATGGCTTCATTTCGATTTATCGAAAAGAGTCGCAAATAATTTTTAATACGTTCTAAAATTTTCATTGGGCTTTATTTAATGCAAATTTGAAGTTGCTAATTCTAAAAATCTAATTCTAATAGGGTAGTTAACGGGTAGTTTTGACGACTACCCAACGGGTAGTTTTACTTAATAAACTAAAAATCAGGAAGTTAAAATTAAATATTCTTTTTAGTTTTAATAAGATGTTTCTTATCTTAGAAAAAAATTTAGATATGATTAAAAAGCATTTCCCTATGTTGCTTTTAGTTTTATTTGTATTTACTTACTCTTTTGGGCAACCTGAAAAACTCAAAAAACTAGAAAATCAAATCAAAACATTAAATGATAACTTACAATATGAAAAATCTATTGCTCTGTTAAATGACATTATCAACAATCCAGATGCAAGTCATTACGACAAGTATTATGCTTACTTATTAGAGTCTTTCACCTATAAACGTTTATTTAACTACACAAAAACATTACATAAACTAGATTTAGCTTTAGCAGAAGGATTACAAAGTGACTGCAAAGAAGAGGTTAAAAACAATATCGATGCAGAAAAATGCTTTGTATATTTTGACACACAAGATTTTCCAAAAGCTGAAGCTTTAATAGTAAAACTTAGAAAGTTAAACTTTAAACATTTATCCATTCCCACACAATCTTGGATTATTATGCAAGATGGGTATATCAAGATGTTAAACAAAGATTATGTAAAATCTGAACAACTATTAAATGAAGCTGATGCTTTAGTTAGAGCAAATTCACCAGAGAATTTACCTAATATTTATGGTAAAAAAATGGAACTCTATAATAAAATGAAACTTTTTGAAAAACGCGATACAGCATTTAATGAAGGTTTACAACTTGCAAAAAAATATAATAAGATAAAATATGTAATGTACCTGCATCAAGTTATGCGAAACATTTTTCAAGAAAACCAAGATTATAAGAATGCTTTTTTTACTCAAAAAAAATACGATTCCATTGTAAAATATTACAATGCAACGGATACCAATGGAAAGTTAGAATTAGCTGAAAAAAAAATAGAAGACGAGAATAGAAAATTAAAAGAACAAAACAAAAAATATATAGATTACATCTTATATTGTGTAATTGTTTCGTTACTGCTTTTACTATTTTTCGCTTTTCGTTTATATCAAACTAACAAAGCGCGAAGAATATTAGTTGAAAAAGAAAACACAAGAATTCACGATGAAATTGAGCGCCTAACTCAAGCTTTAGACGAAAAAGGAAACGCAACTTTAGATGTTTCCAACTATAATTTAACAGAACGCCAAAAAGAAATCATCGCCTATATTCGCTCAGGATTAACTAACAAAGAAATTGCAAATAAGTTGTTTATCTCTGAGAACACTGTAAAGTATCACTTAAAAATTATTTATGAAATCTTAGATGTAGCGCATCGTTCAGCAATACGATAATTTCTTAATCTACATTAAGTGCTCTTCCCTATTCATAAGCGTAAATTTGTATCCTAATAATTACTAAATTTATAGAATATGAAAACGATAATACATAAAGCAAATGAAAGAGGTCATGCTAATCATGGTTGGTTAAATGCATATCACAGTTTTAGCTTTGCCAATTGGTATAATCCAGAAAAAGTACAATTTGGAATGCTTCGCGTTTTGAATGATGATACCATTGCAGCTGGAATGGGTTTTGGAACTCACCCACACGATAATATGGAAATTATCACGATCCCATTAGAAGGAGATTTGGCGCATAAAGACAGCATGGGAAATGGCACAACTATTAAAAGTGGCGACATACAAGTAATGAGTGCCGGAACGGGAATTCAACACAGCGAGTTTAATCCAAATCACAATCATCACACAAAATTATTTCAAATTTGGTTGTTTCCAAAATATAGAAATGTGGAACCTCGTTACCAACAAATTACATTAGACCAATCGTTACAAAAAAATGATTTCGCTCAAATCTTATCTCCAAATCCAGATGATGCCGGTGTTTGGATTCATCAAGATGCTTGGTTTTATTTGAGTGATTTTGACAACGGTTTTTCAAAAAAATTAAACTTAAAAAAAGAGGGAAATGGTTTCTACGTGATGAATATTGAAGGTGAAATCGAAGTTAATGGAGAAAAATTAGAAAGAAGAGACGCAATTGGAATTTGGGAAACCAATGAAATCGAAATCAAAGCGAATTCAAATGCGAAGTTTTTGGTAATGGAAATTCCGATGGAACAGTAATTAGTGTTCAGTCTCAAGTATTCAGTAAAAATAGAATTATGACAGAAGATGTGCAACTTAGAATAAACGACAACAAAGGCGCTTTTTATATTGAAGTTGATGGAAGGCCAGAAGCTATGATGACCTTTGTTTTTGCTGGCGAAGATAAAATCATCATCGACCACACTGAAGTAAATCCTGGAAACGAAGGAAAAGGCTTTGGTAAAAAAATGGTAATAAAAGCTGTGGAATTTGCTCGAGAAAAAGGAATTAAAATCTTGCCTTTGTGTCCGTTTGCAAAAAGTGTTTTTGATAAAACTCCTGAATTTAGTGACGTATTATAATGAAACAAACACCCAAATGGAAATTTGCCATCATGGTTTGGTTGGCCATTTATCCAGCCATAACTCTTTTAACCTACTTAATTGGAGATTTAATTAAAAAATTACCGTTACCCATAAAAACGTTAATCATGACAGGAATTTTAGTTCCTTTAATGGTTTTTGTTTTATTACCAATATTAAGAAAACTAATGGGAAATTGGCTAAACAAATAATAAACATGAAAAAAATCATCGCTTTCGGAGCTTCATCAAGTAAGCAATCCATCAATAAACAATTGGCAACTTTTACTGCAAATCAATTTCAAAATGTATCCGTAGAAATATTGGATTTAAACGATTACGAAATGCCTATTTTTTCTGTTGATAAAGAGAAAGAAAATGGAATTCATCCGTTAGCACAAGATTTTTACGCGAAATTAGGAAGTGCCGATTTAATTATTATTTCGTTTGCCGAACATAATGGAAATTACTCCACAGCTTTTAAGAATATTTTAGATTGGACATCGCGCATTAATGCCAAAACCTTTCAGGAAAAACCCATGTTATTACTAGCTACTTCACCTGGAGCTCGTGGTGGTAGTTCGGTTTTGGACATTGCTACAAAACGTTTCCCTTTTCAAGGAGGAATGGTAAAAGGCAGCTTTTCTTTACCAAGTTTCAACGATAATTTTGATATCGAAAAAGGAATTACCAATGAAGAATTGAAAAAGCAATTATTGCAAATTATTAATGAAATTGAATTATAATAAAATTGTTATTTTTGCTAATCAAGAAAAACTTGAAACTTTAAACTTGAAACAAAATTTATGAAAGCATACGTATTTCCAGGTCAAGGAGCTCAATTCACAGGAATGGGTAAAGATTTATATGAAAACTCACCTTTAGCAAAAGAATTATTTGAAAAAGCGAATGATATTTTAGGTTTCAGAATCACCGATATCATGTTCGAAGGAACTGCCGATGAATTAAAAGAAACTAAAGTTACACAACCAGCCGTTTTCTTACACTCTGTAATTTTAGCCAAAGTTTTAGACGTAAAACCAGATATGGTTGCCGGACATTCTTTAGGAGAATTTTCTGCTTTAGTAGTAAACGGTGCTTTATCATTTGAAGACGGATTAAAATTAGTTTCACAAAGAGCTATAGCAATGCAAAGAGCATGTGAAATTGCACCTTCAACTATGGCAGCCGTTTTAAACTTAGACGATAAAATCGTAGAAGATATTTGTGCTTCAATTGATGGGGTTGTGGTAGCTGCAAATTACAACTGCCCAGGGCAATTAGTAATTTCTGGAGAATACAAAGCGGTAGAATTAGCTTGTGAAAAAATGAAAGAAGCTGGAGCAAAAAGAGCTTTAATTTTACCTGTTGGTGGTGCTTTTCACTCACCCATGATGGAACCAGCAAGTTCAGCATTAGCAGCAGCCATTGAAGCAACAACTTTTGCTACACCAACTTGTCCTGTATATCAAAACGTTACTGCAAATGCGGTTTCTGATGCAACAGAGATTAAGAAAAACTTGATTTCGCAATTAACAGGAGCTGTAAGATGGACACAATCGGTACAACAAATGATTGCTGATGGAGCAACAAGTTTTACAGAAGTGGGACCAGGAAAAGTATTAGTAGGATTAGTAAATAAAATTAACAAAGATGTAGAGACAATTTCTGCTTCTTTATAAAAAATATACTTTTAAAATAGAATTCCTCATGAAGTAATATTCGTGAGGAATTTTTTATTTTTGAGAAAAAGAAAAAAATGGAAAATCTAATTGCGCTTTTCAAATCAATTGAAGCTGCCAAAGTTATTGCTCCCGAAATTGATTACTCTGACTATGTTCCCTTAAATCTATCTGTAACTAATCCTGAGTTGAATCAACACAAATTAGAAACCGCTAGAGATTATGAAATTTTCATACAAAACCATTTAGATAAAAATCAAGGAAAAATTGCTTTTGGTGGCTATATTGAAACCCGCAATTTATATCAAAGAAGTACCGTTTTCAAAAACACAAATTCAGACGAACGCAATATTCACATTGGTTTGGATTTATGGATTAACGAATCGGCTCCTATTCATGCTGCCTTAGATGGAACGATTCACAGTTTTCAAAACAATACTGCCTTAGGTGATTATGGTCCAACAATAATTTTATCACATGAAATAGAAGGCATCAAATTCCATACACTTTATGGTCACTTAAGTGAAGCAAGTTTAATTGGTAAAAAAGTAGGCGATTTTATAAAAAAAGGAGAGCAAATTGCCAATTTAGGACTATCTCCTATTAATGGTGATTATGCTCCACATTTACATTTCCAAATCATTATGGATATGGAAGGAAAAATTGGCGATTATCCTGGAGTTTGCAATGAAAAAACACTTTTGTTCTACAAATCAAATTGTCCTGATCCTAATTTTT
>RXJZ01000259.1 GCA_003963025.1 Flavobacteriaceae bacterium | reverse complement strand
CCGTATTGGATATTCATGGAATCATGAATTTACTGCCTCATCGTCCACCATTTTTGTTGGTTGATAAAATTTTAGAATTGACAGATACTCATGTGGTAGGATTAAAAAATGTGACTATGAATGAAGATTTCTTTATAGGACATTTTCCAGGAGCACCTGTTATGCCAGGAGTATTACAAATTGAAGCAATGGCTCAAACGGGAGGAATTCTAATTTTGAGCTCAGTTCCAGATCCAGAAAATTACTTGACTTATTTTATGAAAATCGATAATGTTAAGTTTAAAAATAAAGTACTACCAGGCGATACCTTATTCTTTAAATGTGATTTGTTATCACCAATCAGAAGAGGTATTTGTCATATGCAAGCGTATGCCTATGCAAATGGTAAATTAGTTTCAGAAGCCGAATTAATGGCACAAATAGTTAAAGTGAAATAGTAAAAACAAAGCAATTAGAATTTAGAATTAGTTAAAATTATATAAAAGACTAATCACTAATCACTAATTACTAATAATTAAAAGATATATGAATCAACCATTAGCTTACGTGCACCCAGGTGCCAAAATAGCAAGAAACGTAGTAATTGATCCTTTTACTACTATTCATAACAATGTTGAAATAGGAGAAGGAACTTGGATTGGTTCAAATGTAACCATAATGGAAGGGGCACGTATTGGTAAAAATTGTAATATTTTTCCAGGAGCTGTAATCTCTGCGGTTCCACAAGATTTAAAATTTGGTGGTGAAGACTCATTAGCTGTTATTGGCGATAATACAACTGTAAGAGAATGTGTAACAATTAATAGAGGAACAGTAGCCTCAGGTCAAACGGTAATAGGTAAAAATTGTTTGATTATGGCAACTGCTCACATTGCACATGATTGTCATATTGGTGATAATGCAATTATCGTAAATGGAGTTGCTTTAGCTGGACACGTTACGGTTGGTAATTTTGCTATCATTGGAGGTTTAGCAGCAGTACACCAATTTATATCAATTGGAGACCATGCTATGATTTCTGGCGGTTCTTTAGTGCGTAAAGATGTTCCTCCTTACACAAAAGCTGCAAAAGAACCACTTTCATATGTAGGAATCAATTCCGTTGGTTTAAGAAGAAGAGGTTTTACAACTGAAAAAATTAGAGAAATTCAGGATATATATAGAATTTTATATCAAAAAAACTACAATACTTCTCAAGCAGTAAGTATTATTGAAGCTGAAATGGAGGCAACTCCAGAACGCGATGAAATTCTAGATTTCATCAAAAATTCTTCTCGAGGAATCATGAAAGGTTATACAAGTTCAATTTAAGATTTAAAAATTAGTTAATAAACATCAAATACAAACAAAATGGCAAGTACATCAGATATTAGAAACGGATTATGTATCAAATACAATAACGATATTTATAAAATCATCGAGTTTCTTCACGTTAAACCAGGTAAAGGACCAGCTTTCGTAAGAACAAAATTAAAATCGTTAACAAACGGAAAAGTATTAGATAACACATTTTCTGCTGGACACAAAATTGATGAAGTACGTGTTGAAACACATACATTCCAATATTTATATGCTGAAGGAGATCAATTCCACTTCATGAATAACGAATCATTTGAACAAATTACATTAGACAAAAAAGTATTAGATGCTCCAGATTTATTAAAAGAAGGAACTAATGTAATGATTCAAATCAACGCTGAAACAGAAGCGCCTTTATCAGTAGATATGCCAGCTTCTATCGTTTTAGAAGTGACTTATGCTGAGCCAGGAGTAAAAGGAAATACGGCTACAAATGCTACAAAACCAGCAACTGTTGAAACGGGAGCAACTGTAAACGTTCCATTGTTTATCAATGAAGGTGATAAAATCAAAATTGATACAGCAACCGGAAACTACATGGAAAGAGTAAAAGAATAATTGAAAGTAAAAATTGAAGAGTAATTAGTAAATAGCCAAGAAACTAATTACTCTTTTATATTTTACTCATCACTAATTACTATCCACTAATCACTATTAAATGAAATTTCCAAAAGTTTATCCTCTAAAAGATATTGCCCAAATTATCAATTGTAATTTTGTGGGTGATGCTGATTTTCCTGTTCACGGTATGAATGAAATTCATGTGGTAGAGCCAGGAGATATTGTATTTGTAGATCATCCTAAATATTATGACAAAGCACTTCAATCGGCAGCTACTATTGTTTTAATTAACAAAGAAGTGGAATGTCCAGAAGGAAAAGCGTTGTTAATTTCAGATGATCCTTTTAGAGATTTTAATAAACTTACCAAACATTTCAGACCTTTTCAAGTATCAAATAGTGCTATTTCTGATTCGGCTAAAATAGGAGAAGGAACGGTTATTCAACCCAATTGTTTTATTGGACACAATGTTCAAATTGGTAAAAATTGTTTGATTCATGCCAATGTTACAATTTACGATAATACTGTAATTGGTGATAACGTAATGATTCATTCTGGAACTATTCTTGGTGCTGATGCTTTCTATTACAAAAAACGTCCAGAAGGTTTTGACCAATTGTTATCAGGTGGGCGAGTAGTGATTGAAGATAATGTAGGAATTGGAGCTTTATGTACGATTGACAAAGGAGTTACAGGTGATACTACTATCGGAGCTGGAACTAAAATTGATAATCAAGTGCATGTGGGTCACGATACCATTATTGGAAAAAAATGTTTGATTGCTTCACAAACTGGAATTGCAGGTTGTGTGGTTATCGAAGATGAAGTTACTCTTTGGGGACAAGTTGGAACTACAAGCGGAATTACCATTGGTTCAAAAGCAATAGTGATGGGACAAACCGGAGTTACCAAATCAATTGAAGGAGGAAAAACATATTTTGGAACTCCAATTGAAGAATCTCGTGAGAAATTAAAACAATTGGCCAACGTAAAACGTATTCCAGAAATTATTGAAAAATTAAAACAAAATGACAAATAAAGAAAAAATCGAATTTTTGTATAAAGAAGACGGTATTCGAAATGAAGTTTTTTTAAATGAACTTTTACACGATGATTTTGTTTTAGATTGGGATAGTTCTCAAGGTAATGTTAAGATGAATAAACAAGATATTGTTAATCTAGCAAATGAGCTGAAACAAAATTATGTTGATTCTTACATGGAAATTTCACATATTATCGAGGAAAACAATCAATTTGTAGTAAAATATAATCATAAAGTTACTACTATAGAAAATCCAAAAGAGTTTATTCTTATAGCAAAATTTGTTGTTATTTGGGAATTTGACGGCAATAAAATTGTAAAAGGATACCAAATTAGCAAACCTAACTAAAAAAATACTATTAAAATTTCGTGATTAATTGGTAAAAAACTTACTTTTGCATCACAAATTTAAACACAATTTAATTCATATATCATGAGCGTTTTAGTAAATAAAAATTCAAAAATAATTGTTCAAGGATTTACAGGTAGCGAAGGAACTTTCCACGCTTCACAAATGATTGAATACGGAACAAATGTTGTAGGTGGTGTAACTCCAGGAAAAGGAGGAACTATGCATTTAGACCGTCCTGTTTTCAACACAGTTAAAGATGCTGTTGAAAAAGCAGGAGCAGATACTTCAATTATATTTGTACCGCCTGCATTTGCTGCGGATGCAATTATGGAAGCTGCTGAGGCTGGTATCAAAGTAATCATTTGTATTACTGAAGGTATTCCAGTTGCAGATATGATTAAAGCGTATGATTATATTAAAGGAAAAGATTGCCGTTTAGTTGGTCCTAACTGTCCTGGTGTAATTACTCCAGAAGAAGCTAAAGTAGGTATTATGCCTGGTTTCGTTTTCAAAAAAGGAACTGTTGGTATTGTGTCTAAATCAGGTACTTTAACATATGAAGCTGCTGACCAAGTTGTAAAACAAGGTTTAGGAATTACTACAGCTATCGGAATTGGTGGTGACCCAATTATTGGGACAACAACTAAAGAAGCGGTTGAATTATTAATGAACGATCCAGAAACTGAAATTATTATCATGATTGGTGAAATCGGAGGTCAATTAGAAGCTGATGCTGCTCGTTGGATTAAAGCTGATGGAAATCGTAAACCAGTTGTTGGATTCATTGCAGGTGAAACTGCTCCAAAAGGAAGAACAATGGGGCATGCAGGTGCAATCGTTGGTGGTGCTGATGATACAGCAGAAGCTAAAAAACGCATCATGAGAGAAAACGGAATTCACGTTGTAGATTCTCCAGCTGAAATTGGTAAAAAAGTAAAGGAAGTTTTAGGATAACATATTTATTATAAAAAAAAACCTGACTAAATTTAGTCAGGTTTTTTTTTATAATAATATCTTAATCAAATTTATATCTAATTCCTAATGCAATATCGGGTCCAAAACCATCTCTGAAATCAGAATAATCTCCTCCAAAGTAAATTTCAGGTCTGAAATCTAATGAAAGTTGAATAGGTGCTTCACTAAAATTATATTCTATACCTATGTCACCTGCAGCTAATACAAAACTACCATTATCTTTTATTCCAGAGTTATTGTAGTTCCAACTACCAATACCTGCACCTGCACCTGCATACCAATTAAAACCTCCATCAATATTCCATACCCATTGATAAAGTCCTACTAATTTAAAAGCATCAACATCTTTACTGTTTCTCCATCCTAAATCAAATTCCAAACGATTATTAGAACCAATACCTCTTTGATAAGAAATTTCGCCTCCAAATCCATCATTATCACCTAAACGTAATCCTAACGCATTTTTTGAAATATCCTGCGCTTGGGTGCTAAATGCTAATCCTAGTAGCATAAAAGCAGATAAAATAACTTTTTTCATAATAATAAAAATTTTTACAAATATAGCTAAATTTTTACAAATTTCATGCCGTTTTTGTTTTACAGGCACAAATACACTAATAATATAATTCAATAAAGATATTATGTCTACCAAAATTACAATATTTTATTTTTTATTGTTCTATCACTATCAAGCATGATAAAGAAAATTAAAATATCATTACATTTGTTATTCGAATAAATAATTTATCAATACAAATGGCAGGAAATACTTTTGGAAAATTATTACAACTAACCACTTTTGGAGAATCTCACGGAGAAGCATTAGGAGGAATTTTGGATGGATGTCCTGCAGGAATTACTTTAAATCTTGAGTTTATTAAACAAGAGATGCAAAGAAGAAAACCAGGTCAATCTGCAATTGTTACCCAACGAAAAGAAGAGGATGATGTCCAAATATTATCTGGGATTTTTGAAGGAAAAACTACTGGCACTCCAATAGGATTTCTAATTTCAAACACCAATCAAAAGTCAGATGATTATTCACATATTAAAGACTCGTATCGACCAAGCCACGCGGATTATGTTTACGAACAAAAATATGGGATTCGCGATTATCGTGGTGGAGGACGAAGTTCTGCTAGAGAAACAGTTAGTAGAGTAGTAGGTGGTGCTATTGCAAAGCAAATAATTCCAGAAATCAAAATTAATGCATTTGTTTCTTCTGTTGGTGAAATTTTTATTGACAAACCTTACCAAAATTTAGATTTCACAAAAATTGAAACTAATGTGGTTCGTTGTCCAGATGTAATCACTGCTGAAAAAATGGAAAGTTACATTAAAACTATAAAAAAACAAGGTGATACAGTTGGAGGAACTATTACTTGTGTAATACAAAATGTTCCAATTGGCTTAGGAGAACCTGTTTTTGATAAATTGCATGCCGAATTAGGAAAAGCTATGTTATCAATTAATGCAGTAAAAGGATTTGAATTTGGAAGTGGTTTTTGTGGCGCTAAAATGAAAGGTAGTGAACACAATGATTCTTTTAATCCAGATGGAACTACAAAAAGTAATTTATCAGGAGGAATACAAGGTGGTATTTCAAACGGAATGGATATTTATTTTAGAGTTGCCTTTAAACCTGTGGCAACTTTATTACAAGTCCAAGAAGTACTAACTAATAAAGGTGAAATTATTGAACAAAAAGGAAAAGGGCGTCATGATCCATGTGTCGTTCCAAGAGCAGTTCCTATTGTAGAAGCTATGGCCGCTTTAGTTATTGCAGATTACTATTTACAAAACAAAGTATATTTGTAAAAAAAACGACCAAACTACTGGTCGTTTTTTTTCTTTTTATCACTATTCATCATTAACATAACAGCTCCAACTAAACCTAAGATTACTAATAAAAAAACAATGATCATTATAAAAGCTCCATTGCTGTGAGAATAAAGTGGTAATAATAAATTTGCCATAATTATAAAGGTTAGAATTTATACAAAAGTAAACTTAACCATTTATTTATTACCTGATAATTATCATGTAAATCTATTCCAAAAACTTGGCTTTTAATTCGGGTGTTGGAATCATACAGACTTCTTTTTTACCATACCATTTGTAGCGATTTCTTGCTACATAATCGTAAATAAAATCTCGAATTCCTGAAGGTAACAAAGTAAAAATAGAAGCTAAAGTAAAGATTCCACTCAATCCTTTTGCTATTTCTAAAGCGGCAGTAGATTTGTAATAATAGGAGATTCTAGGTTCATACAAAACGATGCTATCCGTGTGAATTGGATTAATTCCTATATGGTTTAATATTTTTTGTCCTAATTCTGATTGCAATGCTACAAATCGGAAAACATCTTTTTTATCATATTTAATTATATATTGAACAGAAGAATCGCATAAATTACATACGCCATCAAATAATATGATTTTTTTATCTTGTGGTAAATCTGCTATTTCCATATGTAAATGTCAAGTTCAAGTTTAAAATTGTGAAAATATCTATTTGTATATTAAACAGGTTGTACGTATTCCAATTGTTCTAAACTTACTTTTGAAGTAAAAATGCCATAGTTTACAGTAGCTTTCGATTTTTCAATAGCGTCAATTGTACCAATTGCTTTACCATCTTTCATTCGTACTCGGTCTCCGACTTTTAGAATTACTTTTGGTTTATTTTCTTCTTCAATTTTAGCTTTGATTTTCTTTTCTTTTTTAACGGTGCGAATTTCTTCTACCTTAACTTTTACTTCTTCTTCTACTTTTTTCTGAATGTCTTCTTTAACTTTCTTTTCTTTAGCTGAAAGTTTTCTACGTTTCGAATTTTCAATTTCCACCATTTTCAAAAACTCACCAATTAACGCTTTTTTGTCTTTGTTATTGAAGTAACTCTCGGAAATATCATCAATTTTTTGTCCAATGTAAATTAAACGCTGATTTGCATCATATAATTCTTGATAGCGCTCTAATTTGTCTTGAATTTTCGCATTGATGGTTTTCATTTTTTTGCTTTCCTCACGCGCTTTTGCTTCTTCTTCTTTTAATGTTAAAGAGGTTTTCTCTAATTTGGAACGCTCTTTTTGAAGGGTTGCAATGGTTTTGTCAAAACGTACTTTTCCACCTTCAATTTTCTTTTTGGCGCGATTAATTAATCCGTAAGGAATACCATTTTTTTGTGCAACTTCAAATGTAAACGAACTTCCTGCCTGACCTAATATCAATTTATACATTGGTTCTAATGATTTCTCATCAAACATCATGTTGGCATTGGTAGCAAAAGGTAATTCGTTAGCTAATATTTTTAAGTTGCTATAATGAGTTGTAATTATTCCGAAAGCTTCACGAGCATAGAATTCTTCTAAAAAGGTTTCCGCTAAAGCACCTCCCAATTCAGGGTCAGAACCCGTTCCAAATTCATCAATTAAGAATAAGGTTTTAGCGTTACATTTCTTTAAGAAATAGTTCATGTTCTTCAAACGGTAGCTATAGGTACTTAGATGATTTTCAATGGATTGATTGTCTCCAATATCTGTTAAAATTCTGTCGAATAAAAATGTTTCGCTCCGTTCGTGAACTGGAATTAATATCCCACTTTGTAACATCAATTGTAGTAATCCTACGGTTTTCAAAGAAATAGTTTTTCCACCAGCATTAGGACCTGAAATTACAATAATGCGACTTTCGTTATGTAATTCGATGTTTTGCGGATAGGTAACAGCTTTCTTTTCCTTGTTGTTTAAATACAAAATAGGGTGGTAGGCTTCTCGGAAAAACATTCGTTTTTCTTCAATTATATTCGGTAGAATTCCGTTGATTTTATTGGCATATTTTGCTTTAGCAGCAATTACATCAACATCACTTAAAAAGTCTTGATAAGCGGCAATCGTTTCGGTAAACGGACGAATTTCATTCGTCAAGCGTTTTAAAATACGCATGATTTCTTCGCGCTCTTCGTACTCTAAATTGTTGAGTTCTCGAGAATAGCGTTGGGCTGCTTCGGGTTCGATGTAAGCAATACTTCCTGTTTTAGAACTTCCTAAAATGGAACCTTTCACTTTTCTTCTATACATCGCTAAAACCGCTAAAACTCGGCGATTTTCAACTACCGTTTCTTTAATATCATCTAAATAACCAAGCAAGTTGTATTGACTCAATGCCATACCAAAGCTTTGATTGATTTTTCCTCGAACTAGATTTATATTTCTTCTAATGTCCACTAAATCAGGAGAAGCGTTGTCTTTTATGATTCCGAATTTATCAACTACTTCGTCGATACGTTGGATAATCAATTTTACAATATCAATTTGAG
>RXJZ01000175.1 GCA_003963025.1 Flavobacteriaceae bacterium | reverse complement strand
CATATATCTAAAGAAGAACGTCAAAATCAAAGTAGCAATGTGAGAACCATCGACATCGGCATCACACATGATCACTACTTTATGATATCTTAATTTGGATAAATTCAACGCTTTGCTATCTTCTTCTGTTCCTACAGTAACTCCTAAAGCGGTAAAAATATTACGAATCTCTTCGTTTTCAAATACTTTATGTTGCATCGCTTTTTCTACGTTCAAAATTTTACCTCGTAATGGTAAAATCGCTTGAAACGCTCTATCACGACCTTGTTTTGCAGTTCCACCTGCCGAATCTCCCTCTACAAGGAAAATCTCACATCTTGCTGGATCTTGTTCTGAACAATCGGATAATTTACCAGGTAAACCTCCACCGCCCATAACGGTTTTACGTTGTACCATTTCACGCGCTTTTTTCGCAGCATGACGCGCTTGAGCTGCCAAAATTACTTTTTGAACAATGATTTTCGCATCGTTTGGATTTTCTTCCAAATAATTTTCAAGCATTTCAGCCACCGCTTGTGAAACTGGAGAAACTACTTCTCTGTTACCCAATTTGGTTTTCGTTTGACCTTCAAATTGAGGTTCCGCTACTTTTACCGAAATAATAGCCGTTAAACCTTCACGGAAGTCGTCTCCAGAAATTTCAAACTTCAATTTATCTAACAACCCAGAAGCATCAGCATATTTTTTCAACGTACGCGTTAATCCCATACGGAAACCTTGCAAGTGTGTTCCTCCTTCGTGAGTATTGATATTATTTACATAAGAAAAAATGTTCTCTGTATAACTTTCGTTATAAATCAACGCTACCTCAACTGGAATTTCGCCTTTTTCGTTTTCCATTGAAATTACGTGACCAATAATTGGCACACGGTTTCCATCTAAAAACTTAACGAATTCTTTTAAACCTTCCTGTGAATGAAAAGTTTCAGTTCTTGGCTCTCCTTTATCATCGATATCACGCTTATCTGTTAACGTGATAGTAATTCCTTTATTTAAGAAAGAAAGTTCACGTAAACGAGCCGCTAACGTATCGTAAGAATATTCTAATGTTTGTGTAAAAATTGTTCCATCAGGTTTAAAAGTAACTACTGTTCCTCTCTTATCTGTAGTACCAATTTGCTTTACTGGATAGAGCGCTTTTCCTCTTTCGTATTCTTGTTCGTAAATTTTACCTTCTCTGTGAACTGTAGCTCTTAAATGATCAGAAAGTGCGTTAACACACGACACCCCAACCCCGTGAAGACCTCCAGAAACTTTATAAGAATCTTTATCGAACTTACCTCCAGCACCAATTTTAGTCATTACAACCTCAAGAGCCGAAACACCTTCTTTTTTGTGAATATCTACTGGAATTCCACGTCCGTTATCTTCAACAGAAATAGAATTATCTTCATTAATGGCTACATAAATGGTATCACAATGTCCTGCTAAAGCCTCATCGATTGAGTTATCTACAACTTCATAAACTAAATGGTGTAATCCACGAACTCCAGTATCTCCAATATACATGGAAGGACGCATTCTTACGTGCTCCATCCCTTCTAAAGCCTGAATACTGTCGGCTGAATAACTACCTTTTTTATTTTCTTCACTCATAATATTTGTGCTAAATAAAGTATTTTTAATATCAACAAATATAGGTAATTAGATAAAAAGAAGAAATAAAAACCGCAGCAACACACCTTTAAGTTATTAACATTTGTTAATTTTGAATAAAAGTAGCTTAAATCGAATAAAAACCGCCTTATTTTTAATTTTTGATGATTTTTTAATTTTCTCAAAACAGATGAAATAAAAAAAACCTCTTTAAAACGCAATTAAAGAGGTCTTTCAAAACAACAAACCTAATAAAAAATACTAAACCACTTCCTTTTCCACTGCAATAGACACATCCGCTTTTACGTGAGCTGCATTTGCTCTTCCGCTTGGATCTTGGTTTTCTTGCCATTTTGGAATCCATTTGCGAACCGTTTGCGCTGCACTTTCTTGTGGAAAATGCTTGTGAAATATCCTTCTATAATAAAACGCCTCTTTTGTAATTGGCGTATTATATGGAAATAGCTGTTTTGCTTTCTCAAATTCTTCATCCGTTACTTGACTTGAGCAATACTCAATTAAAGTGTCAATCCAATTGTAACCAACGCCATCAGAAAACTGCTCTTTCTGTCTCCATAAAATCGCTTCGGGTAAAAAGGGTTTTTCGGGTGTATCGAATGCTTTTCGTAATATATATTTTTCTATTCCGTCATAAGTCTTTGGCATTTTCTCTTCAGGTTGAATTTTAATTGCCAAATCCAAAAACGCTTTATCCAAAAACGGAACTCTTGCTTCTAATCCGTGCGCCATAGTTGATTTATCGGCACGAAGTAAATCGGCTGTATATAACTTTTGAACACGTTCTATAGTTTCTTTTTGGAAATCTAAAACTGATGGAGCGTTTCGGAAATACAAATACCCTCCAAAAATTTCATCCGCTCCTTCGCCTGACAACACCATTTTGATTCCTTTTTCAGTAATCGCTTTTGACAAGAAATACATCGGTGTGCTAGCGCGAATTGACGTAACATCATAAGTCTCCAAATGCCAAATCAATTTATCTAAAATTTCGATTCCTTGTTCGACTGTGAAATGAATTTCGTGATGCGTAGTTCCAATGAAATCTGCTACTTTTTTAGCTGCTATTAAATCCGGAGCCGAAGCATCTAATCCGATAGAAAAGGAATGTAATTCTTGTCCGCTTCCTTCTAACAATCTTGACGTTATTGATGCAATTAACGATGAATCCAATCCTCCAGAAAGTAGAACTCCAAAAGGTACATCACACATTAAACGTTTTTCTACCGCTTGTGTCAAACTTGCGTTTAAAGCTTGTAAATCTAATTTTTCAACTGCTGTTTCATGTGCTTCCCATTCTGGTTTGTAGTATTTTACGAAACCTGTTTTTTCAGTGTAATAATGTCCTGGAGGAAATGTTGAGAATGACTTACATTGGTCAGAAATCGCTTTCATTTCGGAAGCAAAATATAAGCGACCTCTTTCGTCCATTCCGTAATACAAAGGTTTTACTCCTAATGGGTCGCGAGCCACAATGTAATCATCGCCATCGATAACGACTAATGCAAAAATTCCGTCTAACATATCACAGAAATCGTAACCAAATTCTTCATACAAATGCACGATAACTTCTGAATCTGATGTGGTTCTAAACATGTGATGTTTTAAAGTCGTTTCTCTTAATTTTTTGTGATTGTATATTTCGCCATTATGTACCATCCAAGCGGAATCTGTTCCTTGAATGGGCTGTTTTCCTGTGTGTAAATCGACAATTGACAAACGTTCGTGCGCTAAAATATGTCCTTTCTCGGTTACATGAATATCACTTTCATCTGGACCACGATGACTCATTCTTTTAGACAATTGTTGCACTAAAGCTTCTTCTTTTCCTTTTCCTATAATGGCTAATATTCCGCACATAACTTTTTTAGTTTAATCGTTGAAATGTTTAATTGTTTTAAGTGAAAGAATTAATTCACTTAGTTTGATGAAGCAAAATTGAATATATAAGTTTAAATAATAAACCTTAAAATCAATATTAATTATAAATTTAAACTAAAAATTAATTTTTCAATTAAATAAGTAACTTAAAGAGTGGTTTTGAATTCGTTTTGGTTACAAATCATAAAAAAACCACTCTATCGAGTGGTTTACATTTTATTCAATAGCTTTTATTTGAAATCGATTGGTGTTTATTACAACGGCCTCGCCGAGATTTTTTCCCATTAATTGACTTCCTAATGGTGATTGCGGAGAAACAGCAATTATAGTTTTATTTTCGAGTTGGATTTTAGGTAAAGCTGAGCTGATATAAAATAACATTTCATTGGTTTGAACCAAACTTCCAAGCGCTATTTTGGTGTGAATTGTATCAGCATCAATCTTATCCACAACATTTTTTTGTTCGATGATTTCTGCTAATTTTTGATTGAGTTTTTCTTGCTCTAAATGCATCATTGACAGAGATGTTTCGTGCTTATCACCAGCCGAACCTTTCGCATCGTTTTGCGCATCTTGAGCCAAATCGGAAATCATAAAACGCAATTCGTTTATTTTCTCCGATAATAGGTTTTGATAATGGGATTTTATTTTTTGTTTGAATGTCATGGTGAATATTTAACCACAAAGAGCACAAAGAAGGCACTAAGGACGCTAGGATTATTGTTTTTCTTTTTTATATAATTCTTCAGCTTCTTTTCTTGATTTTTCAAAAATATCATTTCCAAACTTCTTTAAAACGAGTTCTTTCATGGTTTTTGAATAACATTGTGAATATTCAGTAATTACACATCCTGCATTTTTTGTATCAATCCCGTATTTTTTTCTTCTATACTCTTGAATATAAGCGCTTAAATCAGGGTTTTTATCAAAAATTAAACCGTACGAATAACAATTATAAATCCCATTATCAAAATCAATTTTTGCTTGTTCAGTTCCACTCTCGCATGTTACTTTTCTCCAAACTATAGAATCACTTTTCTTAGAATTTTCATTTTGAGAAAATGAGATACCAAATATTAGAAGAAATAATATGTAAATAAAATTTTTCATAATTCAATTATTTCGAAGATGCTTTCAGAATGACAAACGTTATGGAAAAAACTAATTACTCAACTTCAAAATTGAATATTCAACATTTTCTAACACTGAACAACGAACATGGAATTTTGAATTTTGAAGTTTTAGAAATCGAACTTATAGTTTGCTCCTAACAACACCTGAATTCCTTGTACCGGGAAATTTGCCCAACGGTTGTATTGTTGGTTGGCTAAGTTGTTTCCTTTTAAGAAAGCAGTTAAACGAGCGTTGTATTTATAGCCTACGTGCGCATTCAAATCGAAATAACTATCTAATGTTACCACTTGCTGTGAAAAAGTCGCTGGAAAAACTAGTATATCATCTTGAACAGAAATTAAATCTTTTCTTTCGCCAACAAAAAACACATTCGCACCCGCATACCATTTTTCGTTGATATCAAAATCTATGGTTGAACCAATTTTTAATTGTGGTAAATTCCATGCTTCCGCTTGAGTGTCGGTTGAATAATTGTTGTAGGTTCCGTTGATTCCGAAAGTTACGTTTTTAGAGAAATCGGCTTTTAATTCTCCGAAAATACTTAGCGTATTTAAATCGTCATACACTACTCCGAATGAATTTCCATAAGCATAACCCTTAGTATTAGTATTTGCTTCATCATAACCATTATTTACAAAAAATGCTCTATCTGCTTGATTTTTATTCGAAGCTCTAACATTGAACGCTACTGAATTTGCCAATTTTCCTTTCATCCCAACATACAAATCGTATTTATTATCGGTTGGTGCAATAAATAACGTTGGCGACACAAATGGATTTTGATCTACGAAATCTGCATACGAATTTTGCTCTAAATCACCTTCTGCTCCAGCATAAGCCACTAAAATATCACCTACTAACTTGTATGACGCTTTAATATTTGGATAAACAAAGATTTTACCATCGCTTTCTCCGTTGATTTTTGTAGTTGCATAATATAGTCCAGCTCCTATTTGAACTGACAAATCATCTTTTTGATATAAAATACTTGGTCTTGTTCCTGCGATAATAGTGCTATATTTTAACTCCGAATCAACATCATACATTCTGTCAAAACTTCCACCTACATAATCCACTACGAAATCTGCTTTTACTTTTTGATTCATTACATCAAAATCGAAATTAGGCTTGATGAAAAAACGATTTTCACCAGAACTTAATCCATCTGAAAAACGTTTGAATTGCATGCTAGCATCATTGAAAATTCCGTCTTTGAAACTCATTTTTCCGCCAAGAGCAATCGTATTATACGTTTGCTTTGAATCAATTCCTGCAATTGTAGCGTCATCGAAGAAAATCGTTTCTGTTGGTAAACCGTACCAATTGTAAATTTGGTTTTTCACACCTAAATCTACATTCCAACTCATATCGCGCTCTCGAACTCCGTACGTTACATCTAAACTGGTGTTGTAGAATTTATCATCTAAAACCAAGTCTTTAATTCCTCCTTGAGAAGACAAATGACGCAACATTCCACCCACATAACTAGTTCTACTTAAGTTTTGTGTAATGAACAATTCTGCATTGATTGTTGGGTAATTTCCAAAACCTAAAGTAGCGTAATTGTTATATAATTTTTCTTTTTCGGTTTTATCTACTCCAGCTGCTTTTCCTTTTGCTGGCGTAAATGTTGATGCTACCGGAAAGGAGAAAATATTATATTGTATAGGTTCCTTTTTTTGCTCTTCTTCATCTTCTAAAACAGGTGTTTCTTTCACTTTGAAAGCATCTGAAATAGTGGGTGTATAAGGTTTTACAATGTTTACCACTTCCGAACCAATATTTTCATCTTTTACTTGGGCAAAAGAAAATTGGATTCCGAAAACAACTAAAACTATGGCGATTATATTTAATTTCTTCATGTTCTATATTTTTAAATGAGATGCTAGATACTGAAACGAGTTCAGCATGACAATTATCTTATTTTTATTAATTTGTGATTGATGAATTACGTTTTGCTTCTTCTCCTTTGATGAAATCCAGTTCTTTTTGCGCTTCTTCGATTACATCTGTATATTCTTTGAAGTTTTCAATTACACTTTCTAAAATGTATGTCGCTTGAAAACTATCTTTTAATCCGTAGAAGTTTTTCGCCATAATTACCAAACTCTTCGCTCCGTAATATTTATAACCTGAATAATCTTTTGCGATTTTTTGTACCACAACATTTGATGGTTCAAACTTACCTTCTTTGTTTTTGAAATACGCATCGTAATACAAAGCTTCTGCTGCTAATTCTCCTTTTGCGATTTTTTGAAGTTTTGCATACGCTTCTTTTGCTTTAGCTTCATCATTCGTTTTAATAGCCGAACGCGCTACGATGATTTGAGCATCACTCTTAATTCTATCGTCGATTTTGTCGTTTTTCAACACTTTATCGGCATACACAACGGCATTAGTGAAATCTTGTTTTTCGTAATACGATTTCATTAAATTAGATTGCGCATACGTTATGTTTTGCGGAAAATCAGCTTCTGTTTCTAAACGTTTTAAAACTGGAATTGCGCTATCATAATTCTTAGCTTTCAAATGCACTTGACACAAACGTGCTAAAGCTTGCTCCGTAAATTCATTTCTTGGCTTTGAAACTACAAACTCATAATGTTTCACAGAATTTGCTTCCAAATTATCAGCAAAATACAATTGCGCTAAATAGAAATTCGCTTTCAAAGCATGAATTCCGTTTGGAAATTTGCTTACATAACTTGAGAATCCTGAAATCGCTTGTTTTGTATTGTTTTGCAAATATTGTTTTTCTGCAGATTCGTAAGTATCATTATCTAAATCAGCATCTGAAACTTCTACAAACGATAAAGTTTTAACCCAAGCTGCATATTCATCTACTTGACCTTTATCTACATAAATCAAACGCGCAGTCGAAACGGCTTCTATAGATTCTGGTGAATTTGGATATTCGGCAACTACTTTTTTGAACTTCGTTAAAGCTAAATCTTCTTTATTAGTATTATAGTAAATCAAACCTTGTTTTAAAATGGCTTTTGCTACATACGAACTCGATTTGTATCCGTTGATTAATCTATCGTAAGTTGCAATTCCTTTATCGTTTTGGTTTTGATTTACGTAAGTATTTCCTAATTCATACAAAGCATCATCCGCGTATTGCGAGTTTGGAAACGTTTTTGAGAATTTCTCTAAATCTTCAATTTTACGATCAGGTTTGCTTACAAATCCGTAGCTGATTCCTTTTTGGAAAGCTGCGTAATCGGCATCCACACTTTTCATATCAATAGCTTTGTTGTACGCATCCATAGCTGGCCAATATTTTGCTGCCATGAAATTACAATCTCCTAATCTCAAATAAGCATCCGTTAAACGTATTCTATCGTCTTTAGAAGATTTGGTGTAAGTATCAAAATATTGAATCGCATTTTCATATTCTTTCAACTTGAAATACGAATACGCTAAGTTGTAATTGGCATTAGCAAACTCAGGCGTATTTGAAGCTTCAGCAGAATTTAAAAACTGTTTGAAACTCAATTTTGCTTCTTCAAATTGATCTAAATTATATTCGGTTTCTGCTTTCCAAAAAGTTACTCTTGCTGTGAATTTTGCATCTTTGTTTTCGGCTAATGATTTTTTAAATAAAGTATAAGCACCTTTGTAATCGCCATCAGTGTATAATTCTAATCCTCTGTAAAACGTTACTTTTTGATACGCCAATTTGTTTTCTGGAGATTTATTTTTCTCTAATAAAACCAAAGCCTCTTTATAGTTTTTTGAAGTAATATACGAACTAATCAACAACGTATTGATTTCCGATTTGTAAGGCGTATTTGGATATTTCGCCATGTAATCATTCATCACTTCCGGAACCGATTTGTAAGGATTTCCGATTTCGTAACTCAATTTCGCATAATTCAAATACGCATCTTCTTGAATTTTCAAATCAAATTCCATTTCAGAAGCCGTTTTGAAAGCGTTTAATGCTTGTTGCTTTTTATCGGTTTTTAAATAACTTTCTGCT
>RXJZ01000274.1 GCA_003963025.1 Flavobacteriaceae bacterium | reverse complement strand
ACAGGCCAAATTTTCTTGGTTAAGTCGATAACCACATTTAATTGTTCTATTTTACAAAGTACTATTTTCATACTGCTAAAATAAAAACAAAAAGGGCCAACCTCGAAAGATTGACCCTTTATTTTAAAAGTATAAGAAATTATTCTGTCTTAACTACTTTAAATTCACCCATTGTATCATCAGCGAATACTTTTACAATATATACTGAAGCTGCAACGTCTGACATATCAACGTTAACTTCATTACCATTTGTTTGTAAATTTTTCACTAATCTACCATTAATATCATAAACTTGAATAGCAGTGATAGATTTTGTATAAGAAACTGTGAATCTATCCACAACTGGATTTGGATAATATTTTAAAGATTTAATATCAAAACTAGCATTATCTAAAACAACTGTAACAGTAACAGCTAAAGCAGCACTTCTACATGTTCCTACAACGGATACTGCATAATAAACTGCACCATCAACTAACTGTGTTCCAGCTGGAATAGCATTAGTTCCTGCAGCTGCATCACCAGGTGTTGGATACCATACAATATTTGATCCATTAACATTAATATCTTCAATTGTAGCATCCGATGCAACACCACCATAAATAGTTTGTACTGCATTTCCTGTTGGTGTAGATGGAGTTGAAATAGTAACATTAACAGCAGTTCTAGGACTTTCACAACCATCAACATTTTGTGAAACATAATAAATACCTGATGAAAGTGTTGTTCCTGAAGTTAGTGCAGTTCCACCTGTTGAATTAGAATACCAACTTAAATTTGATCCTGATGCTGTAAGATCAGCAACAGTAGCACTAGTACAAAATGTTTGAGCACTAGCAGTTGGAGCGCTTGTTGCATTTACAGTAACTAAAACAGCTGTTCTTGAACTCTCACAACCATTCAATGTTTGAGAAACATAATATGTTGTTGAAGTTAAAGAAGTTGAAGGACTTAAAGCACTACCGCCTGTAGAAGCTAAATACCAAGATAAATTAGTTCCAGTAGCAGTTAAATTAGCGACTAATGCACTATTACAGAACGATTGATCAGCAGCTGTAGGAGCAGCTGTTGTATTAATAGTTACCGTTACTGCTGTTCTTGCACTCTCGCATCCATTTAGCGTTTGAGAAACATAATATGTATTAGAAGATAATACATCAGACGAAGCTAAAGCAGAACCTCCAGTAGCTGCAGAATACCAGTTATAAGATGATCCGCTTGGTAATAAATCGGCAACAGTAGCAGAATTACAAAATGATTGTGCACTTGCATTTGGAGCAGTAGGGATTGTATTTACAACCACAGTCACCGCAAATCTATCTGTACTTTCACAACCATTAACTGTTTGAGAAGCATAATATGTTGTGCCATTTGTTAAACCAATAGCCGTAATATTAGGTAATAAATTACCTCCTGTTGCTGCATCATACCATTTAATTCCAGATCCAACTGCGATTAATTGTGTAATATTTGAAGCACCACAGAAAGTTTGAGTTGCATCACCAGTTGGTGCACTAGTTACATTAATTGTTACATTAACTGAAGCAATTGATGAACAACCATTAGCATTAGTACCTTTAATATAATAAGTACCAGAAGTTGTTACTGCATTAGGATTAGTTAATGCATTAGTTGCTGCTAAGTCTGTAAAATAAGTAAATGTTAATCCTGAATCAGAACCTGTAGTTACTGCAGCAGCTGTTAAATCAACTGTAGCTGGATAACAAACTGTAGCTGGAGCAACAGTAATTAGAGTTGGTAAAGGATTAATTGTTACTGTAACTGGAGTTATTATTGAAGAACATCCATTTGAATTTGTCCCTTTGATATAATAAGTACCAGAAGTAGCTACTGTACTAGGACTTGCCAAAGCATTAGTCGCTTCAGGATTAGTCCAATAAGTATATGTTAATCCTGAATCAGAACCTGTAGTTACAGAAGCAGCAGTTAAATCAACTGTTGATGGACTACAAACTGCTGTAGGATTAACCGTTACAACTGTAGGTAGCGGATTAACAATTACATTTACATTAGCTGAGTTCGTACAACCTGTTAATGAAGCCGTTGCCGTAGCAGTATAGCTTGTTGTTCCAGCTGATGAAGATTTCACATAAACAGTTGATGCATTTGTACCCGCTGTATAAGGTGTACTAGCTGCAGCATCTGTATATAAATTAGTTACTGGTGACCAAGTAATATTTGTTGGAGATGAATAATTCAAAACAATGTTTGGTCTAGCATTTCCAGAACTTGTTGGTGTAGTAGCTGATAAAACTGAAGCGCTAGTAGCACTATCTACTCTATACCAATTTGTACTTACAAACCCAGGATCAGAATTTTTCATCTGAACATTTTCATTAGTTGTTCCTGAATTAGCATTACTGTATGATGTTTGAATTACTAAATTACTTGTACCATCCCAAGTAAACGAACCGTTTAATGGTATATTAACCAAACCAACAGTAACAGCTAAGTTACCAGCAGCTCTAACGTTAGTTGTAGTAGGTAAAAAAGTAGTAGATGTTAACACATCATCAGTAGTACTTCCCATATCTACTTGGAAATTTTGCAATGTTCCAGAGAAAGAGGTTCCTACAGATGCTACATCAAACGAAATAGAATTAATCGTAGCATTTGTTGTTAAACCTAAAGCTGTTAATTCTGAGGCTCTAATCAACATTTGGTGCTTAGTTCCTCCATAATAATTTGTGAATGGGCTAGGGTAACCAGTCGTTGTATTTGTTGTAGTTGAAGAACCAAAATTAGCGGTATTTGAAATAGCACCACCTGTTACTGTAAGTGCTTGAACTGAATCTACGCATACTTCTGGAGCTGCAGGAGAAATAGTCATAGCGCTTGGCAATTGATTCGCAGAAACTACAAAAGTAGCTGTATTACTACACAAACTTCCAGAGGACTGTGAAGCTGTTAGTGTATAAGTAGTTGAACTTGTTGGATTAAATATCCAACCGGTTGAACTATTACCCGAAACACCCGTAGATGGAGACCAAGTATAAGTATCAAAATCAGTAACTGATGAAGTAATCGTTACTGGAATTGTTGTAGCTACACCAGAACAAATGGTTGCATTTGAACTGCTTAATGTTAAAGCAGGAGCTGGATTAACAGTAACTGGAACAGCAACTCTTGGAGAAGCACAAACAGTTGGCACTGTCATATTAATTTTGTGAATAAATCTTAAATCAGTTGTTGTTGCTCCCCAACCCCATCCTGAGGTGATTGAAACACCAGGAATAGTAAATGGGAAAGCCCCAGTTTGATAATACCAACTTAATCCAGAACCTAAACTTGTACAAAGTAATCTATAACCTGTACCAGCAGTAGGTATAACAAATGTAGAAGGTAAAACAACATTAGTTAAAGATGATGCAGAACCTGTGAATCCATTTATTGTAGTAGAAGCAATATCAACACCAGCTGAATTTTGCAATTTGATAGTTAAATTACCAGTACCTGATACTAAAACATCTACACTATTAATTAATACATTATTTGTTGTTGTAGTTAATACCATACCACCATCTGGTGATGCAGTAGTTCCAAAAGCAGTATCAATTGTAGCAGATGAACCTAAAGTAACATTTGCATTTGTAATTGTTTCAGCACTTGCATAATAAGTAGTAGATTCACTAATTGTAGGTGTCGTAAATGAAGACCCTGTACCAACTGCAGTACCTCCAGTAGCAGTAGCATACCAATTAATAACAGTTCCTGCATTTGAAGTAGCTTCAATCGTTGCTGTACCTGTTCCACAACGTGTTGCAGATAAAGTTGATGTAATTTCATTAGTAAATACTATAGAAGCTTCACTTGAATAACCTGGTGTACCACCACAAGAAATTATTTGACAACGGTATTTTGTAGGAACTGTTGGTGTTACTGTAGTAGTAGTTCCAGTAGCAGAACTAATATTTTGCCAAGTAGCTCCATTATCTATACTAGATTGCCATTGGAATGTTAAACCATCATTACTACCCGTATAATCCATACTTAGATTAACTGATTGACCTAAACATATAGTTGAAGCACTAGCTAAAGTATTGATACCAGCTGGAGCATTACTATTTAACACACTCATTACTACTTGCGCAGAACCTGGTGCATTAGTACAACCCGTAGTTTGATTTGTATATGAAATCGAATACGTTGTAGTGATTAAAGGCGCAACTGTTTGTGAAAAAATATTAGTACCAGTTGCAATTGTTGTAGTACCATTAGCATCAGTTGCAGTCCACGTTGTAGTATAATTTGCTGGTGGTGTAAAACGATAAGCAAATGGGTTTGTAATTGGATTAGTTGATGTTGCAGTAGTTCCAGAAGCATAAGCTAAAACTCCAATAGTTCCGTTACCATTATTTACACCAACTAATTTATTTCTATCAATATTTGTAGAAGACCCTACATGCACTTCAATTATTCCTGTTGTTTCATAAAATATACCTTGAAAAGTACTAAATTTGGTATCCCCATACTCCTTAACATTTTCATAACTGATAATAAATTTTCTATTAGGCGCATAACCTTCAGTCCAATATTTAACTGTACCACCTGTAGCACCACTTAAATCGTTATCCATTGCTAAAAGAGCAACTAAGTTAAAAGGTTCTGTTGTACTAGGTAAAGTAGTATATGCTAAGTCTGCTAAACTCGTACCGTTATATGTACCAAACATAACAGTACCATTTGTACCTACATTAATCGTGTTATAATTAGTTCCAAAGAAATTAAAATTAAATCCTACTGGAATTGCTCCCCATCCTCCATCATCTAAAGTTCCTGAAGTCTGAGGAACCACAGCTGTACCTGCATTTGTCAAGGTTACTGCATTAGATGGAGCAGTTCTTAAACCTGGAGTAATTGAAACACTTAAAAAATTACCAGCGCTTAAACCTGAATTAATTGTTGCACTTGTACCAGGACAAACTCCAGAAGCTGTTGTTGTAACAGTTGCTGAAGGTAAGTCATAAACTCCTACTGAGATATATGCTACTGAAGGACAACTACCATCATTTGGAGTTCCTGTAACTTTAAAATCTGTAGTTGTTGAAATAGTAGCTGAAGTTGAACTTCCTGTTAAAGTACTTAATGTAACACCACTAGTTAATGATTCCCATGTATATACAACACCTGGAATTGTAGAACTTGCAGTTAATGTTACGCTTCCTCCTGTACCACAGAAATTAGGCACTGAAGGTGTAATTGTTATAACCTCTGTACCAATACCTTCATCTGAATAAGTAACACCAGCTTGCGATTTCGTTAACATATTAACATCTGTAGCTGTTACAGACCAAGCTATAGTAGCATTAGAAGGTGTAGGAACAGGAATCGTACCAGACCATGTTGTTCCTGATGTATTAGTCATATTAATAGCAGTCTGAGGAGTCCCATTTACACTATAATTAATAACAACACCAGATATAGCGCCAGCACCTATTGCAACGTCAACAGTAACAGTTCTTGCGACAGCTGGACAACGATTACCTTGAGGTGTGATTGTTAAATTAGATAACGTAGGAGTAGCTTTAGAAGCCATTACATAATAATTCAATGCAGATATATCTTCTGGAGAAGTTGTTGTAATTGAAGAAGCAGTTACTGTTGAAGTTAAGCCTCCTATTAAGTCATATACGCCAGTTAGAGTTTCACTTGCGCCAATGGCATCTGCTCCATTTGGATTATCATTAAGCCTTACTAATGCATCTGCAAAATTACTTCCTCCACTAATAAAAGAAGCAGCCCAATATCGATTTGAATTTAAAGATCCTAATAAACTTCCTGAAGTACCTCCAGTAGCCGAATCAAAAACTTCTGATTGAATCACAACATTTCCAGAAGGACCTGTTGTTGGATTTACTAATTCAAAAGGATTAATTGTTGATTTACCTATAGGAAATACATATGTTGAACCTGTAACTAAGTTAGGTGGTAATGTTCTCGCTAGTGGACCATCTACATAAGCAGTAGTAGATGTTCTTACAATACTAGCAGCTGTTGTACCTGTAATTGTTAATACATTAGTGCTGTTAGTTGTTATGTTACCTGAACCTGTACCAAAAGTTAGTGTTCCAGTACCTAAATTACCTCCTGATAAAATCAATCCATTAGAATTAGTTAAATTAATTGTATTAACTAATCTCGTTGGCGGCACTTCAAAACCAACTGTTCTACTTACACTTTCTTGTGCATAAATTAATGCGTAAGTTCCTGTACCTAAATTAAAAGTAGGTGTTGCATCAAAATTACCTCCTGGAGTTGTTAAACCTGCAGATCCAATTTGAGTAGTGCAGTTAACAGCTAAACCTGTTCCAAAAGTAATTTTATTACTTCCTGTAATAGTTCCTTGGAATAAGTTTGCTCTTGCAATAATAATAGGATTTGTATGAGTAATAGTTAATCCAGCTGTATTTTGCATACTTAATGTAGCCAAGTTAGTTAAAACTGTACCTGAACCCGCCAATGTTTGCGAAAAACTTCCTGTAAAATTCAAGAATTGTAATGTACCTGTAGTACCTGTTAAAATACCATTATTAGTCAAAAGAGCACCTCTTTGTGAGAACGTACCTGTAGAAGAAGCAGTATCTAATATACCATTTGTACCTACTGTAGTAGAACCATTTGCAATAACTGTTCCAGTAGTAGCAGATTGGAATCTACCTTGCGTAATTATGATATCTCCATTAACAGTTATTGTTCCAGTTGAAGTAACTCTGAAAATTCCAGTACCTCCTGTAGCACCAGCAGCTAAAATAGTTAAATTACCCTTAACAGTTTGAGTATTACCACCAAAAAAATTAAGTGTACCTGTTGATAAAGGACAATTATAAACAATATTACCAAATGACTGGTTATTATTAGCAGGGGCTGTAGTCGAAGTTGTTAAACCACTTACTGTTAATGTAGAAGATGGCGACCAAGTAGCTAATGGAACCCATGGAGCACCTGTAGTTGCACCTGAAACATTATACTGACTTCCATCTAAAAATAACAAAGTACTTGCTGAACCAGTAACATTACCATTTGTTGTAATATTTGTTGTTGCAATATTATTAATTACACCTGTACTAGTTACTGATACTATTGTACCATTACCGCCAGTTGTTAAAAATGAGTTTGAAGCTGCGTTAGTAGCTCCTGTATTAGTCCCAGCTACAGTTAGAGTTCCAGAAATATTACCTGTATTACCCGTTACAGCTGAAGCAAAAATTAACGAAACTGAATTTGTCGTACTAGTTAAAAATAATGAAGAACCTGATTCAATAACAAAATCATCTCCACCTCCACCATATATAGTTATGATTCTTTGGGTCGTTGTTGAAGATTGTAAATAGCAAGCTGTATTATCTTTAATTTTTAATTGACCAACTGTAGTTGCAGCTGCAAAGCTAATGTAAACATTTCCTCCCGTAGTTAATGAACCATTTCCGTCTACAATAAAAACATCAGTAGTATTTAAAATTGTTGGAGTAGTACCTGAACCATCAGCTGCGGTATTCCAATTTGTCAATGTGGCAAATGCCCCCGGTGTACCTGAAGAAGATGCACCTACCCAGTAATAAGTAGCTGCTGCAGAAGTAGATTGAGTAGCTATAGCTGGAGTACTTTCCACTCCTTCACTGATAGCAACCACTTTCCAATCGTAAGTAGTACCTGGAACTAGTCCTGTAGCGTTGTATGTATTAGTACCTAATGCTACATTAGCAACAAAATTATAAGTTGTACCACCATTTGTAGAATTTAACACAACGTATCTAACAATGTTAGTAGTTGGTGAAGCTGCAGTCCAATTCAATGTCATGGCTGTAGCTGTTGCTCCAGAAATTGTTAAACCTGTTGGCCCTGCGGCTGGAACAGGTGGAGTAAATCTATATATTCTTCTTGACCCATCGGCAGTTGAATTTAAATTAGTAATAGGACCTACAGGATATGAATTCCCTGAAAAAGAAGTACCATTAGTAACTACTGTATTTGTTGAAGAATTTATTGAAGCTATATTACCCGCTGTACTACCATTTGAAAAACCAATGATAGGAGATGTAAAAAATGTGCTAACTATGTTCATTGAACCATAGACAAACTCTACCACACCTATTGTTTCATACAGTCTTACTTGATATGTACCGTCACCAGTTGAAGAACTATAGTTTAATTCCATATTCAACCATTCTACAACAAGCGTTCTGTTTGGAGCAGTACCTACAACTTTGTAGTGAACCTTACCATTTGAAGCAGCATTTGTGACTTGGTCTCCCCCAAAAGGAGCTATAAACATCGTAGTTGCAGAACCCCCATTTGTTGTCCCAGAAGTTCCAACAATAGTATTACCCAAAGCCATCGCTCCATCTGCATTAACGGAAAAATTATTAAAGAATGTTCCCATTCCATAAAAATTAAATCCAATACTTGAAAGTGAAGCTGATGCAGCAGTATCATTTCCTGGAGCAATTAACTGAGTAGTTCCAGTTGACATGTCTACAGCATTACCATTTGCGTCTGAAGCAAGTGAACCCGAAGTATTCGTGCTAAAAACATAATTAGCAGAAGACTGTCCTTGTACAAAAGAAAAGGAAAAGAGCATCATTAACATAGTAATCAACGAAATCCAGGTTCGTTTTTTTACC
>RXJZ01000023.1 GCA_003963025.1 Flavobacteriaceae bacterium | reverse complement strand
TTGTAGTTAATATACAAAAGAACCGAAAAAACAGGCAATAAAACCCAAAAATTGAAACGTTTTACTTTGAAAAAATAAATCAACATTAGTGCTAAATTTATAAATACAAAGGGATAAAATACTGGCTTTGTGAATGCCAATATTGTTAATATTAGCTGTGCATACTTAATGTTTTTCCAATGAAAGTGAACGGTATACAAATAAAAAAGTAAAGTAATCAGAAAAAGAATAAGTATTTCAGACATTACTAATTGTGAATATATAAAAATCGAGGGAGTTAATAAAACTATAATCAATAACAAATTCTCATTCTTGCTTTTGTAAAAAGCTAATGTTTTATATAAGAAAAGGAAGCTTAAAAATAAAAGTATTGCTTGAAAAAATACAATTACAAAAGGATTAAATGTAAAAGTCAAGGATAAAAATAATGGATAAACAAAAGGTCTTCTACTAATTATTGGGTCTTGATTATTAATATAATCGCCTTGAATAATCAACTTTGCAACCTCAATATATTCTTCAGAATCTACAAGATTGAAGTTACCATTCCATATTCGTAATAATAGTAGAACAATATAAAATATGATAAACACAAAAATACGCTTCGAGAAATTCTTATTTTTTCTCTTCATGATATTCTTCTTCTGTGTTAATAGACCAAATGTTTTCTTTAGATACAATACCATTTTTTATGTTTTGAACAGCTTGCATTGCTGTTAACATAGAATGATCTTGGTTGTTGTATTTATGCATTCCATTTCTTCCTACTAAAAACAAATTTGGAATTGCATCTACAAAATTTCTAATTTTATAAAATTCGTTATACGCTCCAAAATAAGCAGGATAGGTTTTAGGAACTTTAAAAACTTTTGCATCCAAAACATTTTTATTAGAATCTATAAAACCTAGCTGTATTAATTCTTGACCTGCTAATACAATTAATTCTTCTTCGTTTAATTGCCAAAGCGAGTCGTTTTCATTGCAAAAATATTCCAACCCCAACCAAATGGTTTCTGTATTGGAAACTAAAAACGGACTCCAATTATTGAACACTTGAATTCTCCCAACTTTTACATAGCTTTCTTGAATATAAATCCAATTATCGTTTAGTTCAATTTTTGTTTTGTCTAATAATATACCAACAGTTATAAAATCGCGATAAACTAAATTATCTGAAATCTTTTTAATATCTAGTGGAATAGCAAAAGAGAAAGCATTGAATAAATCTTTTATAGGCATTGTTGAAATGCAGTAATCAAATGCAATGGTAGATTGTGCTTTTTCTTTTCCTGTTTCTACAAAAGCAAACGTCAATTCTTTTGTTCCGTTGAGTTGAACAACTTTAGTGTTTTTAAGCAGAATTCCTCCTTTTTGTTCCACAACTTCTGCTACTTTAGTCCATAATTGTCCAGGTCCGTATTTGGGATATAAAAAATATTCAATTAATGATGTTTCGGTGTTTTTTTGGTTAATATCTTTTTTTCTGAAGGGCTTTTGGAGAATATCAAGAATGGTTTTGGTTATTGAAAGTCCTTTTATTCGTTGTGCACCCCATTCTGAACTAATTTCTGCACAAGAAACACCCCAAACTTTTTCAGTGTAGTCTTTAAAAAAAGTTTGATACAAACGAACACCAAATCGGTTAATAAAAAAATCTTCTAATGATTTTTCATTTTTTATTGGAAAGATTACACTTTTTAGATAGCTAAAAAGTATTAAAACCGTATTTAAATATCCTAATTTTGAAATCGTTTTAAAGCTTAATTTTATAGGATAATCGAAGAATTTCTTTTGGTAAAAGATTCTTGAAAGTCTTTTTCTAACTAAGAATACAGCTTCTGAATCATTGTTTATTAGGTTAACTTGAATGGTGGAGTGCTGATTTTGATATGAAATTTCTATTTCATTAGTTTCTGAATAAATAGGTAAAATTTCTTGCCACCATTGCATCACTACATCTGATTTTGAAAAAAAGCGATGTCCTCCAATATCAATTCGATTGCCATTGTGATTTTCAGTTCTTGAAATTCCACCCCATAAATCGGTTGCTTCAACCACAACAGGTTGAATATCTGTATGTTTTAGGAATTCATAAGCTGCTGTTAAGCCTGCTGGACCTCCTCCAATGATTAGAACTTTCTTCAAAACACTTTATCTAATAATCATTACTTTTTTCACTGTCGAATCTGTAGCGTCTTCAGAAGCCACAAAAATCATATAAACGCCTGATGCTACTTTGTGCTTTCCAAAGGCTTTAGTATCCCATTCAATAGTTCCTCCAGCAGCTGTAGTCTCATAGACTAAATTTCCTTCAATATCGGTGATTTTAACATTAGCCTTATCGGTTAATCCACTGATTTTTACAGTCCCTACGAAATTTGGTCGCACTGGATTTGGATATACAAAAACATCACTTAAACTATCACTTGGTTTGGTAGAAGTTCCTAAGAAAGAAACCATTCCTTTATCTGTTGCAAAAAACACTTCACCTGAAACACCATCGATTTCTATATCGTTGATATTATCACTTGGTAAAGGCGAATTGTTTTTGGTAAATCGATAAATGGTTTCTTGTCCATCAGAAGACACTAAGAAAACCCCTCCATCGGCAATGGAAACCCATTTTCTGTTAGCGCCATCAACAGCAATATCTAAAATCGTTTGTTGATAAAACAACTCTTGTGCTAAATCACCTTCCTGAATGATAATAGAATTAACGTTTAATTCTGTTTCAGAAATAAAACGATCTACAGAAACAACTCTTAATCCTGCAAAAGTTCCAATCCACAATTGGTTTCTATTATCTACTGCTACACAACGCACATCATTATCCGCTAAGTTTCCATTTGTAGAATTAATTACAATAAATTTATTGTTGTAATTTTCATTAAAGGCAATTAATCCATCATTTAATGAAGGAATCCATTTAGTTCTATTTTTATCTATAGCCATTGGCCCATACCTACCCGTTGAAGCTGTAGGAGCAACATCAGCTAAACTATAGGATTGCCATTGACCACTTGAACCTAATACCTTTATAGCCTTTTCAACAAATGCATTTGTTAACCAGAGATTTCCGTCTTTATCAAAAGCTGGACTGTTTATACGAATATCAACATAACTTGGACTTCCTGGCACAACTAATGATTCTAAACCATTAGGCCCTGTATTTGTATTGTTAAAAAGTTCTATGTTTTCATTTTCTATTTTCAATAACCCTGAAAAATAGGAAGTTGCAAATATTTGATTTGGATTGTTTGGATTAATTACAATATCGCTTATAGACTTAGCTTGAAACAAATCGTCATAGGGGATTAATTCCCAACCAGTATCATTTGAAAATTTACTAATCCCGAATTCATCTAAACCATAGGGATTATAATCTCGTGAATAATCACCATAAACCGCCCATAGGTAATTAGGCGCTTTTTTTACTCTGAAAATATAATTTCGTACGGGCCCATTAGGTGACATTGACTGAAAAACAGTTGGATTTGCTAGAGAGGTTGAAAACAGACCGTCTTTTTCTGTACCAATATAAACTATTCCACTTACCACTGTTGCTGCTTTAAAAATAGCATTGTAGTCTGGAATTTGTGTAATATCAACCAAAACAGCGTATGATTGATTTAAAACAAATACATGATTTTGTGTAGTTACAATTATTTCTGTCCCGTTAGTTTTGATTTTAAGTCCGGCCTGATTTTGATTTAAAACTTGTTGAAAGGATGTTCCATTGTAACGATACGTTTTTGAATCAGTATTCATGGCCACTAATTCATTGTTAAAAGTTACAATTCCTAACCAAAAGCCAGTATCAAAAGTTTGCCATTGACTAAAATCATATAAATTTGGATTTGACAAATCACCTTTTCTAATTCCAAAACTACGGGTAACAGCATATATTTGATTATTTAATACGGTGGTTTGTAAAACTTCTGTTTCTTCTCCTGCTGTTCCTACAAAATAGGTGATAATAAATTCTGATGTTGCGATATCCATTACTGAAATTCCATAATCTGTTGCAACATATAATTTACCATCATGTTCATAAAAATCATTGATTTTTTTCTTGTTTGAAGGTACTGGAACTTCATTTATAATATCAACTTTGGAAGAAATTGAACCATCTGAATTAATTACTAATAGTAGTCCATTTGTGTTTCCAGCAAAAGTTTTATTGGTAGATTGTGAATGATGAATTGTAGTGATAGATTCAGGCTTAAAACCATTAATTGAATTAAAAATTTTTAAATCGCTAGATGTAGTTGCTTTTGAGAAAACTGCATTTTGAGTTGCTGCAAACACCGAATTTGAAGCCGCCTCAACATCAACTATTTCATTATAGGAAAAATAACCTTTCCACAACTGATTATTTTGTTGCGCAAAAAATAATTGAGAAATAAAGAATAAAACAATAGCTTTTTTCATTGCAAGTATTTAATACAAATATACTACAAACGTAATTAATTTTAATTTTAATATAGATTTGAAAAGAAAAAAGCTCTTTTAGTTTCCTAAAAGAGCTTTTTATATTTTAAAAAATATTTTTAAACTACTCCTTGAGCTAACATAGCGTCTGCTACTTTAACGAAACCAGCAATATTGGCTCCTTTAACATAGTTCACATAACCATCTGCTTCAGTACCATATTTTTTACACTGACCATGAATTCCCGTCATGATGTCTTTTAAACGAGCATCTACTTCTTCACTAGTCCAATTTAAACGAATAGAGTTTTGTGTCATCTCTAAACCAGAAGCTGCAACCCCACCAGCATTTGCTGCTTTTCCGGGAGCAAACAACACTTTTGCATCTAAGAATTGTTTGATAGCTTCTAAAGTACAAGGCATATTAGCCGCTTCAGTAACACACATTACTCCATTAGCAATTAATTTTTTAGCATCTTCTTCGTTTAATTCATTTTGTGTAGCACAAGGAATTGCAACATCTACTTTAGCTTCCCATGGACTTTTTCCTTTGTGAAAAACAGCTGAAGGGAATTTTTCTGCATAAGCCTCAGCTCTGTTATCACCACTTGCTCTCATTTCTAACATGAAATCGATTTTCTCTCCAGAAATTCCATCAGCATCATATATGTAACCATCAGGACCAGAAATTGTTAACAATTTACCTCCTAATTCATTTACCTTTAACGCCACGCCCCATGCTACATTTCCAAAACCAGAGATGGCAACTGTTTTTCCTTCAATAGATTCTCCTCTAGTTTTCAACATTTGTTGTGTGAAATAAACCACTCCATAACCTGTTGCTTCTGGTCGAATTAATGATCCTCCGTAAGCTAAACCTTTTCCAGTTAAAACCCCAGTAAATTCATTTCTAATTCTTTTGTATTGACCAAACATGTATCCAATTTCTCTTGCTCCAACACCAATATCACCAGCAGGAACGTCTAAATCAGGTCCAATATGACGACATAATTCTGTCATAAATGATTGGCAAAAACGCATAATTTCAGCATCTGATTTTCCTTGTGGGTCAAAATCTGAACCCCCTTTACCTCCACCCATTGGAAGCGTTGTTAAACTATTCTTGAAAACTTGTTCAAAAGCTAAAAATTTAAGTACCGATAAATTTACCGTAGGATGAAAACGAATTCCACCTTTATAAGGTCCAATAGCAGAATTCATTTGAATACGAAAACCTCTATTAACTTGAATTTCACCTTTATCATCAACCCAAGGCACTCTAAAAATCACTGAACGCTCTGGCTCAGCCATTCTTAAAAGTACATTTTTACCATCATACTTTTTGTCATTTGCAATAAAAGGCATTACAGTTTCTGCAAATTCTCTAACTGCTTGTAAAAATTCTGGTTCGTTTGGATTTTTGGCCTCAACAAGCGCCATAAAATCATTGATTTTTTGTTCCATTATACTATAAAACTTTAGATAAACATATCTATTAAATATAAGACTTTTTCCTAAATTATGAAATTCGCAAAATTTAAGTCGACAAATATACATTTTAAAAATTACTTAGTGAATTTTTAATATAAAATTATGATTATGATAATTCACTTTTTTAACTAAAAGCTTTACTAGAAAGAAAAAACATTCTTTTTTTTCGAAGTGCAGTTTGTTTTTATATATTTGTCCGATAATGGAAATTTTTTACCAATGACTAAAAAAATTAAAACCCTACTAATAATGCTTTTAGGAGTTAATTTTCCAATGATGGCGCAATTTGGTTTCTCCCACGAAGTTGGTGCATTTATTGGCGGCGTGGCTATGCAATCCGATTTTGGAGTAAGACATGATTTTGAAACTAACGCTGGAAATACTGGTTTTGGTGTAGGTTTAGTCCACTACATGAATTTTGCCTATCGTGCAGAATGTAATTGTTACACGCCTGAAACATATTTTAATGACCACTTTAAAGTTCGTTCTGAATTATCATACAACAGTACTCAATTACAACACTTTGGAAAATGGGTTGAAAGAAATTCTATCATAGCAGCTCAATTAAGAGCCATGAAAGGTGAGGCTAAAGTTACTGATGTTGGTATGCAACTAGAATATTATCCACTAAGTATTAGAGAATTTACAGCTTCAAATGGATCTTGGGCCCCATTCATAGGACTCGGAGCTCATTATTCTTTTTTTCAAAACGGAACTTACTCTGAACTAGGGCCTCTTGAAACCCCAATATCAACACCTGTAAAATACTATGGCGCAACTTCTTCTGAAGGAGGAAGTACGTGGTCTGTGGTTTCAAGTGTTGGTACACGATATAAATTAACTGAACTTTCAGATTTATTTGTTGAACTTAGATGGCAATACTATTTTTCTGACTGGGTTGATGGTTTAAATCCAGACCCAGAAGTGTATACTGAAAACAAAGCTAACGATTGGAACTTATGGTTTCACTTCGGATACATTTATTATTTAGATTAATAAATTTTACAATATAAAAAAATCCCGATTCGTTTGAATCGGGATTTTTTGTTTTAGTTTCTATTATTTAAAAGCTTGTTCTAAATCGGCTAATAAATCTTCGATATCCTCAATTCCTACGCTCAAACGAACTAAGTCATCTGAAATACCTACTTCTTTTCTCTTATCCTCTGGGATAGAAGCGTGTGTCATTAATGCTGGATGATTCGCCAACGATTCAACTCCACCTAATGATTCTGCCAAAGTAAATACTTTTAAATTTTCTAAGAATTTAATCGCATCTTCTTTTTTACCTGATTTGAAAGTAAAGGTTACCATTCCACCAAAACCACTCATTTGCTTTTTTGCAATTTCATGAAATGGGTGCGATGCTAATCCTGGATAATACACTCTTTCCACTAAAGGATGATTGTTTAAATACTCCGCTACTTTTTCTCCATTTTCACAATGACGTTGTACACGTAAATGCAAGGTTTTGATTCCTCTTAAAACCAAGAAAGAATCCATTGGTCCTAATGTTGCTCCTGTTGCGAATTGTTTGAAATGTAATTCTTCGCCTAATGCTTTATCTTTTATTATTAATGCTCCTGCAATAACATCTGAGTGTCCTCCTAAATATTTGGTTGCCGAATGCATTACAATATCCGCACCTAAATCTAATGGTTTTTGTAAATAAGGTGTTGCGAACGTATTATCTACTGCAAATAAAATATTGTGTTTTTTTGTGATTTGTGCAATCGCAGCAATATCCGCCAATTTCATTAATGGATTTGTTGGTGTTTCCACCCAAACCAATTTCGTGTTTTCATTGATTAACGATTGGAATTTTTCCAAATCATTCATATCCACAAAATGAAATTTGATGCCACTATCTTTATATAATCTTGTGAACAATCTATAAGTTCCGCCGTATAAATCGTCCATTGCAATGATTTCGTCACCTGCTTTAAACATGCGTAACAAACAATCTGTCGCTGCTAATCCTGAAGAAAAAGCTAAACCTTTTGCTCCATTTTCGATACTTGCTAAAGCATCTTCTAAAGCCGTTCTCGTTGGGTTTGCCGCTCTACTGTATTCGTAATCACCCACTGGTTTCCCTGGACTTGATTGCACATAAGTAGAAGTTTGAAATACCGGAGGCATTACAGCTCCAGTTACTTTTTCATGATGTTGCCCACCATGTATCGTTTTTGTATTGAATTTCATTTTTAAAAATTTTTACAAAGGTAATAAGATTAAAGGAATTTTTTAATCGACATCATGATTCCTAAATGAATACCTTCATGATAATTGTTGAATTCAATCGCTTCATTTAAATTTCCTAAATAAAAACCCGTTTTAGTTTGATACGGATGAAACTCTTTGAAAATTTCGGCTTTAAAATCAGCTTTCGTTTTTTCAACCATTTCTAATAGTAATTTCTTGATTTCATCAACTTCAGCTTGCGTAGCTTTTCCATCTGGTCGCGAACCGTTTTGATATTTCTCAAAAAGCGAATCCGAAATATGCATTGGCAAACCCGATAAAGCGTAAACCAATTTCTGTTGGGAAACAATAACGTGACCAATGTTCCAAATCAAATTATTGCTCATTCCTGCTGGAATTGTATTCAATTGTTCCAACGAATAACTATCTAAGAAATTCTTGTATAATCCGCGGCTGGTTTCCCAAATTCTAAAAGTTGCGTCCATGTCTAATTTTTTTATAAAATTACTGATTTTTAGAATTCAAAAGACTGTATTTTTGCATCAGAAATTGAAAAACATCAAAATGAACAAAATATACTATTTGGCTTCGTGTGATACCTGCCGAAAAATCATCAAATCACTTCCAAATTCTGATAAATTAACGTTTATCGATATTCGCCAAAATCGAATTTCGGAAAGCGATTTAGAAGAAATGTATCAACTTTCGGGAAGTTACGAAGCACTTTTCAGCAAAAAAGCTCAATTGTATAAATCATTAGGTTTAAAAGACAAAAATCTAACGGAAGCCGATTTCAAAAAATACCTTTTAGAACATTACACGTTTTTGAGTCGTCCAGTTTTTATTATCGATGGGAAGATTTACATCGGAAATAGTCCAAAAAACATTCACGAAGTAATTACCGTTTTAAGCTAATGTCAAAAAGAAGTTGGGCACTAGTTGCCGCTACCTTAGTTTCCATCATTTACGGCGTAACTTTTACGATTGCCAAAGATGTTATGCCAAAATATGTCGATGCTTTTGGGTTTATCGTGATGCGCGTTGGTGGTTCGGTTTTATTATTTTGGTTGATTTCCTTTTTTGGTCCAAAAGAAAAAATCGCTAAAGAAGATTTTCCTCGAATTATTGCAGCTGCGTTCTTCGGAGTAGCTTTCAATATGCTGACTTTTTTCAAAGGATTGAGCTACACTTCGCCTATTATGGGAGCTGTTTTAATGGTTACCACACCAATGATTGTCCTCGTTTTATCAGCATTCATCATGAAAGAACGCATGGAAAACCGAAAAGTTTTAGGAATCATTTTAGGCTTAGCCGGAACGATAACTTTAATTCTTTACGGAAAATCATTGGTAAATGCTACCAATGCGAGTTTAGGAAATTTATTGGTTTTTGTAAATGCCGTTTCTTATGGATTTTACCTTATCATCGTGAAGAAATTAATGGATAAATACAACGCCTTCAGCTTCGTGAAATGGATTTATACTTTTGGTTTTTTGATGGTATTGCCTTTTGGTTGGAACGAATTTCAAGCCGTAGATTTTGCTAATTTACCAACGGATATCATCTGGAAAATTGGTTTTGTAGTGGTATTTTCGACTTTCTTAACCTATTTACTAAATTTAGTCTCCATGCGCGAACTAAAACCAACAACCGTAGCGGTTTTCATCTATTTACAACCTTTATTTGCGACTATTTTCGCCGTAAGTTTAGGAAAAGACGATTTGAGTTTAGTAAAATTAATTTCAGCTGTGTTGATATTTGTCGGAGTTTATTTGGTTACACAAAAAAAGTAGGCAGTCTCAGTTGACAGTCACAGTGTAGTACTGAAAACTGCGACTGCGACTGAAAACTTTTTCATATCTTTGAAGACATTTTTATAACGTATGATACACTCCATGACGGGTTTTGGGAAAGCATCTTTGCAATTACCAACCAAAAAAATTACCGTA
>RXJZ01000254.1:2472-3242 GCA_003963025.1 Flavobacteriaceae bacterium | reverse complement strand
TTCGAGGAAATGGGTTTTCAAACGGAATTGAAAGAATTGTTTCATTTTATTTATAAAGCCCCTTTCGATAACGGTTTAACCGAACACGAATTGGACCATGTAATGATTGGATACTACAACGAAGCGCCAATTATTAATCCAGATGAAGTAGAAAGCTGGAAATGGATTACCATTGAAGCTATCAAAGAAGACATGGTTGTTAATCCTGATGCTTATACCGTTTGGTTTAAAATTATTTTTGACGAGTTTTATCATTATCTAGAAGATCATAAATTGTAAATTTCATTTTGGGAACACAGATTGAAGAAATAAGAGAAATTTTAAAAATCTTATTACTCAAAATTTAAAAATATAATGACATTCTGAATCCAAATTTCAAAATTCTAAATTGCCATGAAAGTAACTGTTTCAAGAAAAGCCCATTTTAATGCCGCGCATCGTTTGTATCGTAAGGATTGGTCTATGGAAAAAAACCAAGAAGTGTTTGGAAAATGTAATAATCCAAACTTTCATGGTCACAATTATGAATTGATTGTTTCGGTTACTGGTGAAGTAGATAAAGAGACGGGTTATGTGATTGATACTAAAATTTTATCCGATTTAATCAAAGAACATATTGAAGAGGCTTTTGATCATAAAAATTTGAATGAAGACGTACCTGAATTTAAAGATTTGAATCCAACCGCGGAACATATTGCTTATATTATTTGGCATAAACTTCGTGTTTTGATTGCCGCTGATAAAGAGTTGGAAATTACACTTTACGAAAC
>RXJZ01000254.1:1558-2422 GCA_003963025.1 Flavobacteriaceae bacterium | reverse complement strand
AAGCTTGTAGTTTTAGAGATGCCTATCAAGATTTTCAAGACTTAGGTGCTGAAGTTATTGGTGTCAGTGGAGATTCTGCAACTTCTCATCAAAATTTCCAGCAGAAATACAAATTACCCTTTATCTTACTTTCTGATGCGGATAGAAAATTGAGACGTTTGTTTGGCGTTCCTACAGCACTTTTCGGATTGTTGCCAGGTCGTGTAACTTATGTTTTTGATGCAAAAGGCAATTGTATTTATATTTTTGACAGTATGAGTGCGAAAAATCATATTGAAAGAGCTTTAAAAGCTATTCATAAAGCGAAATAAATCATCCAAGAAATCTAAATTTTAGGATTTCAATACTTTTTTCGCATCTTTGTACCTCACTATTTGACTATGAAGTTTTATCCTTTAACGTTTACACCTATACTTAAAGACCGCATTTGGGGCGGAACCAAGTTGAAAACCTATCTCAACAAACCTATAGTTTCTGAAACTACGGGCGAGAGTTGGGAAATTTCAACGGTTCCTGGCGACATTAGTGTGGTTAATAATGGCGTTTTAAAAGGAAAAAATATCAATGAAATTATCGATTTGTATCCAGAAGAAATTTTAGGGAAATCGGTAATGGCTCGTTTTGGGAAGCAATTTCCTTTGCTTTTTAAATTCATTGATGCGAAAGAAGATTTATCGATTCAATTGCATCCCAATGATGCTTTAGCAAAAGCACGTCATAATTCTTTTGGGAAAACCGAAATGTGGTACGTAATGCAAGCAGATGAATCGGCACGTTTGGTTGTTGGGTTTAAAAAGGATTCCAATCAGCAAGAATATTTGGCACATTTAGAAAATAAAAATTTAATTGATTTGCTAAATGAAT
>RXJZ01000254.1:645-1508 GCA_003963025.1 Flavobacteriaceae bacterium | reverse complement strand
GGGATCGAGTAGATGCTAATGGAAATGGAAGAGAATTGCATACAGACTTAGCTTTGGATGCTATAAATTATCACACAACCGCTTCTAAAATTGACTACAAAGAAGAAGTAAACAAAAGCGCTGCAGTAGTAGATTGTCCTTATTTTGTAACTAATATTGTTTCTTTACAAGAGACTTTTATTTGGAAAAGAAAGAAACAAGCTTTCACCGTTTTCATGTGTACTAATGGCCAATTTGAAATGATTGTTAATGGAGAAATCTTGCGTTACCGAATGGGCGACACCATTTTGATTCCGGCTTACATTGAAAACATAACTATTAAAGGAAAGACTACTTTGCTAGAAATTTCGATATAATGTATTGAGAACAAAATATATTATGTAATTTTGCTTCAAATTTTAAATTTATACAAAATGGCAAGCGTTAAAAACTTGAAAAAAGAAATCAACTACGTTTTAGGGGATATTGTAAACATCGTTTACATTTGGGAAATGTCTACAGCTGGAAAACCAACTGAAGCATCTGATAAATTAGTTGATGAAATCTACGAAACTTTTGATACTTTAATGACAAGAGCGAATCGAAAAGACGTTGAGAACAAAAAAGCGCATTTTAAACAAATCCGTAAGGATTACGAAGCGGCTGCAAATCAATTTGTTGCGAAAATAAACGAATTAAACTAAAAAATTGCGATAAAAAAGTGCCATTTTTTTTTGGAAATTTAATTTTCAGAAGTATATTTGCACCGCAATAGAGTTGCCGGTGTAGCTCAGCTGGCTAGAGCAGCTGATTTGTAATCAGCAGGTCGTGGGTTCGAGTCCCTCCATCGGCTCTAAAGTAGAAACCATCACAGCAATGTGGTG
>RXJZ01000254.1:0-595 GCA_003963025.1 Flavobacteriaceae bacterium | reverse complement strand
CGGTCAATTACTGACCGCTTTTTTTATTTCTGAACTTCTAGAGCTTTTCGTTCTTTAACATACTCATTCAGCATTTTTCCATATTTTGATTTAGCTACTTCTGGCGTCATGCTTTTTTGAATGGTATCTAAATAAATAGTGTTAATGTCTGCAATTTCTGAAAGTGCTAAGTAAGGTGCAATTTCTTTGTTGGCATTAGTAACAGCAAAATGTGCGGTGTAACGGTATTTTCTCGTTAGTAAGTTTTTATAGGCTTTTTCAATACTATCTGTTGTGATCGGATTTGGTTTTAATTCGTTTTTCAAACGTTTTTCCATGATGACTAAGTTTTGATCTCTGAATTTGCTGTTTAAACTATCGAATTTCATCCATAAATCATGATTTGAAGAGCCTGTAATTTTGGCATCAGCAAAAAAGTGTTTTAACGAAGTTTCAATTTTAATTTTACCTGGTTCTGCAAAGAAAGGTAAGCTATTGTCAATCGATTTGGTTTGTCCTCTATCTAAAAATAAATACAACATTTCTGGACTTTCTAATTTAATGTGGCTTTCAAACTTTGAATCGCCATTAATAGTAATGCTGTCAATCGTTACTA